>NZ_JAAHIH010000006.1:609804-914706 GCF_010671925.1 Moorena sp. SIOASIH
CTTATCCTGATACTATATACTCAAAATTATTTAGTAGATTAAAAAAGGGTAAGTCCGAAAAGCTATTGTTTTCAGTCGTCAGTCATTCCCAGATGGAAACTTGTCAGAATCAGTTTTTCAAGGGATAGGGCTATAAACTGTAAAACTAGCGATCGCTAGTTTTTTATCTACTGATTTGATCTAGTCAAAAGAGGCATTTACTTCTATTGTGCTTCCATCCTGGCATCGCTGTTAGATAAAAAGTAAGCATTCAGCCGTCAGCATTCAGCCGTCAGCATTCAGCTGACTTAACAAAGATTAAACGAATGCTTACTTGTTTTATTTAAAATCTCAAAGCTCAAAGCTGAGAGCTGAGAGCTGAGAGCTGAGAGCTGAGAGCTGAATGCTTACGCCGAGTCAATTATGGATGCAGGGAAAGCAAAATACTATTATGAAGCAGTAGAATGGCTGAAAAAAGCCCGTGATGCTTATCTGGCCTCGGATAGAGAACAAGAATGCTCAGATTCTCGTAATAAATTAATAACTATTCATGGCCGAAAGCGCAAACTAATGGGGTTAATTAAATCAGAAATGTAAGTTAATTAAAAATTGAATTTAGGGACAAAACTTTAGCGACAAAACTTTTTTATAGGCTACTTGGCTAAGCTGACTTGCAACTCCAGGCAATTCCGGCCATTGACCTGTAAGCGATACTCCACCCGATCCATTAGTCGATGGATAATTAGCCAGCCATAGCCGTTTTCCTGTAAATCACCTGGATTCGGTGCTTCATAAGAGGATGGGTCAAATCCTTGACCATAGTCCCAAATCTCTAGAGCAATATCCCGTTCTTTGAGTTCTAGGCGAATCAAGATCGGTAAATTCGGTTGATCGCGATGAGCATGACGAACTACGTTAGAGTAAGCTTCCACTAACACCAATCGCAAACGATTGGATAGACTAGGCCAATCAACACGATTTCCGAGTTCAACCTGCAAAATCCCCATAAACCAGTTTTCGACAATGCTCAAAAACTTCAGGTCGCTCGGTATCTGTAGTTCTGTTTTCATCCACTACAATACCTCCAGAGATACTAGGGTTTGGTCGTCTTCCTGAATCGGGTTGGTACGCTCTCGAATCCGAGCTAATAAATGACTCAGGTCAAAGGGAGCAGGCTCCTGAAGCAGAAGCTCCCAAAGACCGGATGACTCAAGCCTAGAACTGGTGCTGGTTGACCCATCGGATGAAGAACCTGTCACTGGATTCACTGGATTCAGGGTTGCTTCCGTAATTCCATCACTTGTTAGTAGCAGGATGCTACCTGAATTTAATCTTAAATGTCCTGATTCCGCCTGCCAAATTGGCAAAATTCCTAAGGGAATACCCCTAGCCTGAAGGTAAGTCGGCTCTGGAGTTTTTGACTCTGAGTGTTGTTGGACTACTTGGTGATCAGACCAAACCATAGGATAGGTATGACCAGCATTAGCATAAACCAACTGTTGCTTGTCAGGGGTATAACGAGCCAAGACCAGGGTAATAAAACGGTTGGTATTATAAAGGTCATCTGACATGGTGTGGTTAAGATTTTGGATCACTGTTTTTGGGTCTGGTGATGTTTCTTGAGCAAGTTCCCGTCGTAACATCGACATGGCACTGGTCATAAATAAGGCAGCAGGTACGCCTTTACCGGACACATCTCCAACTGCTAGCCATATATCTCCTTGGGGATGAACATAGACTTCAAAAAAATCCCCACCAACCTGTCGCGCTGGGGTGCAGTGAGCTTGCACTCGCACCTGTTCCATCTCTGGCCAACTCTGACGTAGCAAATTATTCTGAATCTGGCGAGCTACATCTAGTTCATCCCGCATCTGCTGAGCCTGTAACTGGGTGCGTTGCAGTAGTTTTGCCTGAGAAATCGCTAACGCTGCTTGTTTAGCAACAGCTTCTATCAGCTGGATATCTTCTGTATTCCAAGACCCCTCACTCTTTTGCTGGTAGAGACACAACACCCCTAAGATCTGTTGTTGGTCCGGTAGGGGAACGATCAAATGCACCGAATTCTGACCATCCCTTGTTTCTTGCCACAACTTAGTCTCGGGTTTCTCTAATACCTGTTGTATCATCAAATCAGAATTAGGGATATGAGGTGTATTGCCATCACCAGAAACCTTGTAGGTGAAACATTCTGGTGTGAGTTGGTTGAACTCTACCGGTCGCAGGATACAAGCGGTAGCATCAAAGGCTTGACCCATGGTGGTCACTACCTTTTGCAGTAGATTACTATAATCTAGAGATTCTCGAATTGCCGTTGTCACCATATTGAACAATTCTTCCCGTCGTAAGGCACGAGAAAGTTCTTTAGTTCTTTTTTTTAGCACTTGGTAAGTTTCCGCAGCTTGTCGCACCACTGCTTTTAGTGCCTCACCCTGCCAAGGCTTTGTGATGTACTTATAGACCTTACCTGAGTTAATCGCTTCCACCAAATCTTCTATATCTGTGTAGGCAGTCAACAGGATGCGAATTGTATCTGGAAAACGCTCTACTGTCCTGCTTAAGAATTCTGTGCCATTCATTCCCCCTAGGCGCTGATCTGAGATAATAATCGCCATCTCTCCTTCGGTGTCCAAAATATCTAAGGCGGTTATGGCATCATTAGCTCTGAAAACTTGAAATTTTCGGCGGAAGGTTCTGTAAAGTAGATCTAAGTTGTCAGACTCATCGTCTACTACCATCAATTTGAGTTTGTCTTGATTTCCCTGACTCATCACTAATTTTGCTTGGTAAGGGGAAAACCGAAAACTCCTGTGATTTTACCCACGGGCAGGAGGCTTTCCCCTTTGAGTTTAACTTGGAGTTTCTGTATGTCCCTAGAGTCCACTGTCGGCGAAGTCGCCATTAAGCAAAACCTCGAACAGTTTCTCCTAGTGCTGTCGGTGTCTTTGAGTGTGGCAACCTTATCTCGAATTTTTTCCTGGTTCCGTAAAATTCCTTACACCCTATTACTGGTAATTGTTGGGTTAGGGTTGGCTTTTGTGGATGTCCGACTGGTTAACTTATCACCAGAACTGATTCTGGAAATTTTCCTACCCCCCCTACTCTTTGAAGCCGCTTGGAATATCCGCTGGCGGGACTTACGACGGGATTTGGTACCGGTGAGTCTATTTGCGATCGCTGGGGTGATTATTTCTGTAGTTGGCATTGCCTTTGCTATCAATCAGCTGACAGGACTACCCCTGACCATTGCTTTATTGGTTGGAGCCAGTCTTTCTGCCACTGACCCAGTTTCGGTTATTGCCCTATTTCGGGAATTGGGTGCGGATAAACGGCTGAAAACTCTGATGGAGGGGGAAAGCCTATTTAATGATGGGGTAGCAGTGGTTGCTTTTAGTTTATTAGTCGGACTACCCCTAGGACTAGAAGAATTTTCCATTGCCACTAGTGTTGCCCGTTTCTTAGGGTTTGTGGGGATTGGGATTGGCATCGGTTGCATCATTGGTTTTGGAATTTCCTACGCCACCCAACGCTTTGATTTACCCCTGGTGGAGCAATCCCTGACCTTGGTTTCTGCTTATGGCACTTATTTAATTGTGGAGGAACTAGGGGGATCCGGTGTGATTGGGGTAGTCACCGTTGGGGTGATCTTGGGCAATTTTGGCTCCCGGATTGGTATGAACCCCCGTACCCGGTTGATTGTGTCTGAGTTTTGGGACTTTTTAGCCTTTTTTGTGAACTCGATTGTGTTTCTACTGATTGGTGACCAAATTAGGATAGCTAGTTTAGGCCAAAATATCCACTTAATTGCGGTTACTATCTTGGC
The DNA here is from genome assembly GCF_010671925.1 of Moorena sp. SIOASIH. Classification (GTDB taxonomy): domain Bacteria; phylum Cyanobacteriota; class Cyanobacteriia; order Cyanobacteriales; family Coleofasciculaceae; genus Moorena. The sequence continues at coordinate 613,604 of NZ_JAAHIH010000006.1, forward strand.
TGTACTACTGACCAGAGCGATCGCAGTTTATGGTTTGGGCGCATTCAGCAATATCTTGGCCAACTCTGAAATTGGTTGGCGGGAACAAACCGTCCTATGGTGGGGTGGCTTGCGAGGTTCCGTTTCCATTGCTCTGGCCTTAAGTGTGCCAGTTGTGTTGGAAGGACGGCAAGATATTATCGAAACTGTGTTTGGGGTGGTATTGTTTACGCTCCTAGTCCAGGGGTTAACCACTCGATGGTTTCTAGAAAAGTTAAATTTAATTGGTGACCAACCCCTACGTCAGCAATATTCTGAAGTTCTTGCCCGTCGCATCGCCCTGAATCGGGTCAGAAATTATCTTGAGGAGGGCTTAAAGACCACAGAAATCGATTCGGACCTGTGGCGCTATCAAACCAAACTTATCGATACCCAACTGACAACGATTAACGATGAAATTGAGGAGTTACGGAGTAACCACCCTGAACTCGAAACTCTTGAGCTTGAGCAACTTCAAGAAACCATGTTAGATATTGAAGCTGATACCTACGCCGAATTTATTCGTTCTGGACGGCTCAATGAAAACCTTTCACCGATTATGCAGCAGGTACTGATTGAGGCAGATCAGAAAACCATTGATATTGAGGGTGTGAGCTAATTGTGAAATGATTAGGTTCTGAAATCGGTGTTTAATCTGAACATTTACTAATGCCATGAATCTTGCAATTCTCTACTGGGTGCTAATTGGGCTAATGCTTGTGGGAGTATTGGGAGCAACTCTTCCAGGTCTACCTGGCACAAGTTTGATTTTAATGGCGATGGCGGTGTGGTGCAACGCTATATACTGTTCCCTGTTCCCTGTTGCCTTTTTAAATCAATTTTTTTTTCAACCTAAATAGAAATTTAAAGATGATCGAGCATATTATTTTGTTCAAGTGGAAAGAAGACGCTTCAGCGGATGCGATCGCATTAGCTATGAATGGACTGCTGGCTATGAAAGACCAAATTCCTGAGATTGTAGAACTTTCCTGTGGAGAGAACTTTTCCCCCCTCAGGTCTAAGGGATTTCAGCATGCTTTGAGAGTGCAACTGGTCAATCGCGACGCTCTGAGTACCTATGCCGATCACCCAGCCCACCAGGAAGTAGTCCAGAACTATATCAAACCGATCCAAGGGGACATCATCGCAGTAGATTACGAAGTTGAGTAGCCTCAAGGATAGAGCACAGGAACTGAGGGGGTGAAAGTGTGGGGTGTGGGGTGTGGGGTGTGGGGTGTGGGGTGTGGGGTGTGGGGTAGCTGTACACATAAATCCAGAAGCGATGCAGAGGTGCGACCCGTGGCGAATTTAATTCGCCTACGGAAAACGCACCATTACGGTCTTGAGGGAAATCCCCATGAGCAAGTGCATTAAGACAATGATTGCCTTAGTTCCAAAAAAAGTTTTCCCTACACCCTAAACCCTAAACCCTAAACCCTACACCCTACACCCTACACCCTACACCCAGTAAGGCTAACAAGGTAGCTTGTCAACCCATCAGTTATTAGTCTTTGGGTGGTATGTCTCCTGCCTGCTGAGCTTTTTTAATCGCTCGTTTGAGAATTAGTACTGCCATTTGGGACAAGGAGCGCTCCTCGGCATCTGCCAATCGTTGAAGCGCTTCTTTGTCTTTTTCTTCCATATAGAGAGTTACGGTTACTTTAGCCATATGATTAACAATAATTTTTACTCTAGGTTTTTACCCAAATAAACATAAATTAACACAAATAAAAAGAAACTATATGTTATTCCATAAATTGTAATGGAAAGCTTTCTGCCGACCCAATAGACAGGTAGGTTTTTCCCTAACCAAGAGCAAAAGTTAACTAGGGTCGGGTCTGGGGAGCTATAAGTCCCGTGCTGTAACGGTCGGGGTCAGCGTCGGCAGGATGTGACTAGGACATTCAGAAAATTTTGCTACAGATCACCCTATCAGTGTGAGTTTGGGTTGTGGAGTGTGGGGTGATGGGAAGCTTTGACTAGATCCTTAGTCATTAGTCGTGTTATACTTAACCTATTGCCTAGTATTATAATTAGTGTTATACTTGTTATTGTGCTAGGTGTTATACTAGGAAAAGTTGCTGGTGTAGCTCAGTTGGTAGAGCAGCTGATTTGTAATCAGCTGGCCGCGGGTTCGAATCCTGTCACCAGCTTATAAAAAAATAGTTATATAAAACAACTAGGAATTTCTAGGAACTTCGGGCGTTATCTGCACCGCTTAATCCTGTATTCCCAACTGTTCTAGGTCAGCAGGGGTATTGCAGTTAAAAAATAGCTGGGTGTCACTGACTAGCAACTCCTGTACTGGATGCTGGGCCAACCAACCCTGAAATGACCTTCCCCCTTGATTGATAAACTCAGTGAGGCTCGGTAGACACTCGCGTCGGTAAAAACCGCACAGGGGTTCCCAGCCCTTGGGGTTTCGTGGCAAGAGTGCTATAGTGTAGCGTGACCTTTGGTCAATCCCATTGTCCTGAGTCTGCTGCAACTGCTTGAGCCAACCTTGCACAACCTCTGCTTTTAATTGGGGTAAATCACAAGCCAGTAACAGTACCCAATCTGTTTCAACATGTGCTAATCCTTGAGCAAATCCTACCAAAGGACCATGAGGTGTGGTCTCTGCTGGTAACGGAACTTCCTGAATGACACGACAAGTCTCAGGTAAGATATCCACGTATCGTTCTGGCCAGGGAGTGACTATATAGACTTGACCAGAGACTTGACCCGAGACTTGACCAATACAGCTGAGGGCAACATCACAGACTCTGCGCAGTAAGGGGACACCCTCAACCTGAATTAAAGCTTTATCCCTACCCATACGAGAACTTAGCCCTCCTGCAAGGACAATCCCTGAGAGGGGTAAGTCGTAATTAGTATTTGGCATAGCGCTGCCCATAGCTTGGTCAGGAACAGACAAGAATTCCAGAACGTAGACTGGCAGACTCCTCAAAAAAGATTGCCCCTCGTCGGTTTAGGTCATGCTTGAGATCCTCAGACATTCCTAAGTTATCTCCAAACTGAGTACTGTGTACTCGACTACCAATCAGGTTGGCATTACTCAGATTGGCACCACCTAGGTTAGCATGACTGAGGTCAGCACGACTGAGGTAGGTACCCATCAAGTTAGCATCACTCAGGTTGGCATTACTGAGATCCGCACATCTGAGGTAGGCACGACTCAAATCAGCTCCGTTTAGCAGGGCACCCTTGAGATTGGCATCACTTAGGTCAGCACCCCTGAGGTCAGCACCCCTTAAGTCAGCACCCCTGAGGTCAGCACCCCTTAAGTTGGCATCCTTCAGGTCAGTGCTAAGTGAATTGTCAGTTAACTCTAGAGCAACACCCTTCATTAGTTCAAGGAATTCCATTTACTACTCGAAATACACTCTGAAATACAGTAATACAACTATGAAATGCTCAGCACCCTGATCCCATCAACGGCTTTGGTTTATCACTTAGATTTATTGCCGAATTAAATTACCTCAAATTCTAATGAAAAACCAGCCTATCTTTTCACAATTGCTAATTTTTACGACATATTGCTGATTTTTTATCATATATGTCGTAGATTATAAAACTAACTATTTAGTGTTAACTAATTACTGGTTAACTAGTTAGTGATTAACTAGTTACACTATCTTTTCTAGCCCTATCTGGTTTCACCAATTACCATAATGTAAAGATTTAATTAATAAATTATTAAAATTAAGTATTTTGTGAAACCGCTAATATAGCAATCATAATCGATTTGTGAAAAATCCTGTCACTAATACCGTAAATCTGTTATCTAATATACCTCTTGGCAAAGTATTTAGGTAAGCCGTCAGCCGTCAGCTGTCAGCAGTCAGCTTAAAACAAGCTATCGGGCTGACGAGTTCAACGGACTCAAAGCCAAAGACTATCAATTACTCCCTTGGGCATTCGCGTAGCGTGGCCGTTCGCGTAGCGTGGCCAAAAGGCCAAAAGGCCAGGGAAGTGAGATGTAAGCATATGTGCTACGCGCACGCTACGCGAACAGCTTGGCAAAGACTTCGACGCTGATAGCTGATAGCTGATACGCGACACGCTGATAGCTGAATGCTTATCATAGGTTTTCACACTTCGTTACACAGTTAATGAAAAATTGATACAAAAATGGTATTTGATGACCATAATTAATTATAATTAATTCAGTAGCGGAAAATATTAGGTATAAACCTATTTAACCCCGCTGCTTTTAACCCCGCAGGGTTGTTGCTTTGACGGTAATTGCCTGTCCGCTAAGGTGACAACCTTGTGGAATGCTGATAGTGCTCATCAATTAAAGGAGGAGAAGGATATGCGCGGTTGTTCCATGCTTCTAGCTCTTCTAGTGTTTGCTGGATTGTTGTATTTTATCGTCAATTCTGGTACCTTTGAAGGGTTGATGGACACCATAACACCCTCGGAACGGCAATTGGAATAAGCGATAGCGTCGGGTGTGGGGAGATGGGGAGATGGGGAGATAGGGAGATAGGGAGATAGGGAGATAGAGAGTGAGATGATCAACAATATGCTTTGAAATTGGTATTAGCAATTCTTCCTCTACACCCATTGTTATAGTTGTTAATTGGTAATAGGGATTTGATAATGGCGATGTAATTGTGGTGTTTCACAGGAGCAATAGTCTTTTCCTCAATTGATAGCAGTCGAAGTAAAGGTTAAGACACGTTTTTATTCCCGATTCCCGATTCCCTGTTCCCTGTTCCCTGTTCCCGATTCCCGATTCCCGATTCCCGACTCCCGATTCCCGACTCCCGATTCCCGATTACCCACTCCCTAAAATCCCAGACTTGATATTAATCAACGCCTGAAACCGCTGATCTGAGCGAATGGTGTCAAAATCTGAGTCAGTTTTTGCCATGTCTCGATAGTCTTCAGGATTGAGAGTAATTGCCTGTTGCAAGTTATATAGGGCTAAGTCTACATTTCCTTGTAGGGCATAACAGCAGGCTTTGTGGTACCAAGCTTGGTGGTCATCGGGTTTAATTCTCACAGCTTTATCATAGGACTCAATCGCTGCTTCGTTTCGTCCTAATTTCGATAGGGCAATGCCCCGGATGTGCCAAACGTCGTGGTGATCCGGTTTAAATTTCAAAGCTTGGTCAAAGGAATTAATTGCTGCTTCGGTTCGTCCTAATTGCCATAGGGCAAACCCCCGAATTATCCAAGTATTATGGTAATCGGGATCGTAATCGGGTTTAAATTTCAAAGCTTGGTCAGACGAATCAATTGCTGCTTCGTTTCGTCCTAATTGCCATGGAGCCAACCCCCGGTTACTCAAAGCTTGCTGGAGATCGGGTTTAAATTTCAAAGCTTGGTCAAACGAATCGATGGCTTCTTCATTTCGTCCTAATTGCCATAGTGCAAACCCCCGGATGTACCAAACTACCCCCCGCATGTCCCAAACTACCCCCCGGATGTACCAAGCTATGTAGTCATCGGGTTTAAATTTCAAACCTTGGTCAAACGAATCGATGGCTTCTTCATTTCGTCCTAATTCCCATAGGGCAAACCCCCGGATGTACCAAGCTATGTGGTAATCGGGTTTATATTTCAAAGCTTGGTCAAACGAATCGATGGCTTCTTCGTTTCGTCCTAATTTCCATAGGGCATTCCCACGGAAATACAACAATTGATAGTCATCGGGTTTAAATTTCAAACCTTGGTCAAAGGATTCAATCGCTGCTTCTTTTTGTCCTAATTCCGATAGGACAAGCCCCCGGTTTGTCCAAACTTCGTGGTCATCGGGTTTATATTTCAAAGCTTGGTCAAACGAATCGATGGCTTCTTCGTTTCGTCCTAATTGTTGTAGCTCATTCCCCCGGATGACCCAAACTTCGTGGAAATCTGGTTTATATTTCAAAGCTTGGTCAAAGGATTCAATCGCTGCTTCTTTTTGTTCTAAATACGATAGGGCAATCCCCCGTAAATACCAAACTTCGTGGAAATTGGGTTTAAATTTCAAAGCTTGGTCAAAGGAATCGATGGCTTCTTTGTTTTGTCCTAATTGCCCTAAGACAATCCCCCGGATAATCCAAACTTCGTGGATATCAATTTTAAATTTCAAAGCTTGGTCAAAGGAATCAATTGCTGCTTCGTTTTCTCCTAATTTCCATAAGGCAAGCCCCCGCTTGATCCAAACTTCATGGAAATCGGGTTTAAATTTCAAAGCTTGGTCATAGGATTCAATCGCTGCTTCTTTTTCTCCGAAATTTGATAGGCAAACCCCCCGGATGAACCAAGTTAGGTGGTCATCGGGTTTAATTTTTAAAGCTTGGTTAAACGAATCAATCGCTGCTTCATTTTGTCTTGATTTCAATAGGGCAGTACCCCGATTTCTAAAAAGTTTGTGGTCATCGGGTTTAAATTTCAAAGCTTGGTTAAACGAATCAATCGCTGCTTCGTTTTGTCCTAATTCCGATAGGGCAAGCCCCCGGTTGTTCCAAGCTCCGTGGTCATCGGGTTTAAATTTCAAAGCTTGGTCAAAGGAATCAATTGCTGCTTCTTTTAGTCCTAATTCCGATAGGGCAAGCCCCCGGTTGTTCCAAGCTCCGTGGTCATCGGGTTTAAATTTCAAAGCTTGGTCAAAGGAATCAATTGCTGCTTCATTTTGTCCTAATTCCCATAGGGAAAGCCCCAGGTTGTGCCAAGCTTGGTGGTAATCTGGTTTAAATTTCAAAGCTTGGTCAAAGGATTCAATCGCTGCTTCGTTTTGTCCTAATTTTCGTAGGGCAATCCCCCGGTTGAGCCAAGCTTGGTGGTAATCTGGTTTAAATTTCAAAGCTTGGTCATAGGAATCGATGGCTGCTTTTAAACGTCCTAATTGCCATAGAGCAATCCCCCGGTGGTACAAAGCTTCGTGGTCATCCGGTTTATATTTCAAAGCTTGGTCATAGGAATCGATGGCTGCTTTTAAACCTCCTAAATCTGATAGCGCAATCCCCCGGCTAGTCCAAGCTAGGTGGTCATCCGCTTTTAATTTCAAAGCTTGATCATAGGATTCAATCGCTACTTCTTTTTGTCCTAAATCCGATAGGACAATCCCCCGGATCAACCAAGTTAGGTGGTCATCGGGTTTAAATTTTAAAGCTTGATCATAGGATTCAATCGCTGCTTCTTTTTGTCCTAATTGCGATAGTTCAAACCCCCGGATTTGCCAAGCTTTGTGGTGATCAGGTTTAAATTTCAAAGCTTGGTCTAAGTTAGCGATCGCGTCTTCATACTCTTTGGCAAAAACCAGTATAATTCCTAGTTCAAATAGTAAATCTGCTCGCTTCTCAGGAGTTTGATGCTCTGGTTCCAGGAGTTCTTCAATAGCGATAATTTTTTGAATTCTTTCTTCAGGAGTAAAAGACTGATATTTACCATAGTCACTTTCCTTTATAATCCGAGAGTATTCTTGCTGTAAATCCTCTGATTGGCTAGGAAAGTCAAACAGGCCAGAACGCCAGTCAAAAAAGTCCGGAGCGCGGTGGATAAAATAATTCAGGGAAAATGACCGTAAGAGAAACACAAAACAAATTTTAAAATTGTCTCGAAATCGTTCTCGCTGTTGGTTGAGATGATTTAAAATATGAGGAACCCCTTTCCAACTATAGGAATAAATTGCTTTGTTGTCCCATCCCTGCTGACGTTTCGCCTCTTCATACTTATAAAACGAGTATTCTAGACCTTGGATAAATAAAACATTGATGTGATCTCGATCGGGGATATCCTGAACAATGTCGTATAAATTATCAATGGGCTCCTCCAAGCGTAACACCTCTATATTTTTCTGAGGCAAATCCTGCGTAACCTGCTTAACTAACTTTTCTCCTTCTGCCGGATAACAACGGACAAATAATAATCCAAACCCTCTGCGCCTTCGGAGGGCACGGAGTAAGTCTTGGTATTGTTCTTCTGGACTCGCTGGCGGTAAATCATCGTCCGCATCTATAAGGTTTAGCATTGGTTGTAAGGGAGTAGGGAGTAGGGAGTAGGGAGTAGGGAGTAGGGACTTCGGAGCAGGGACTTCGGAGCAGGGAGTAGTGGGAAGAGTGTGGGGAGATAGGGAGATAGGGAGATAGGTGCCCTTGTTGATTTTGGGTATGATTGTGCCAAATTTTGGGAGTGATAAAACTCTCAAAGTCCCCCAAAATTGGGGGATTTAGGGGGCTTTAACAAAACCAGATGATCGCGCATTCATTCCTTGATTCAGCAACGCCAGATACACAGATGCACTCACCTGCCTTTTGGCTACCTTACTGCTGTGAGTCTAGTTGAGCATAGGCGTCTTGAAATTGCTTAATCCCTTTAATCAGGGGATGAACATCGTACCAACACTGTCTTTCTCCTTCGTCATCGAAGTATTGATACTCTAACAAACAGCGATTAAATAATAACTGACGATACTGGTCATTATTGTGTATCTGCTTGGAGCGGTAAACATCAGCTAAAACCGACCATTGTCCATCCTGAACCGTTCGGCGATAGGTATCTCGTGCATCAGTAATGGATCGTTGCACTGCTCTGAGGGAAATGGGTAAGGTTTCGGTGCGAGCAATGGCGGTTTGGATTAATAATAGCAAATTCCGCACATGACCTCCACTCATCAGACACAAGCGCTCTAAGGCTTCTGGACTTTCAAATATGTCTGTTTCTAGGGAGCGATTGGGAGCAAATTGGCCGACTCGCTTGCTAATCACTTCTTTAACTTTATTGAATCCAGGCTGATAGATGTTACCCTCTTTAGTTCGTACCATAATCATCGGTAACACCTGGGCATCACCATAGATGTCTCGCAAATCATTAGCTCGCTTGGAGTACAGCATTGAAATCGGAACTGTGTAGATAATATGGCACTTTAATCCCGTTAATTGTTCACTACGGTCTAAAAAAATTTCTTCATGATTAGTTTGGTTACTCTCTTGGATAACTGGGACAATCCGGTCTAGATTATCGGCAATCACTGCTAATTTAGTACATCCAGCTGGTAAGTTCTGTTTGGCTTCTGTAATAAACTGATTCAACGCCTTTAGGAGAGTAACGGTGTGGGGATTAATTTTCTGTCGAATCTGTTGACGCAATGTTGGTACAGCTCTTAAATTAGCAGTTAGCTTGCCATACTGAGAAATTTTTGCTTCTGCACTTAGTCCATCAAATGCTATTTCAGTTAGAGCCAAATCTTTTAACTCTTGCCAGCGGCTTTCCAGCCAGTTCAGCAACGGCTTGGGATTAGCACTTTCCTTGAGGTCTTCGAGCAAATGGCGAGTACAGGCCAGCAGAATATCGGTATATTGAGTATCTTCGGAATCCACATCTTCTTCATCTGCGGCAAAATACACCACATAGAAGTTATTTTGTTCCAAATATTGCTTCAATCGGAACAATTCTGTAGATTTTCCTGCCCCCCGATGACCTCCATATAAATGATAGGTCTCTCGCTTAGAAAGCAACATCTCTTTCCCTAAATCTACTTGGATCTCTCCATCCCCCCGCACTTCCCGACAATCGACATAAACCGGGTCCCCTGCGGGTAAGGGTTGGGAGGGGTCAAAGGCATTGTAGAGGTTTTCCAGTAAATCAGAGGTGTAAGTCATAGAGGGAACAGGGAGTAGGGAGTAGGGAGTAGGGAGTAGGGAATGATTTAGCTTGTCACATAGCGCTTCCCTTTGTCTGTTTAATTTTTAAAGACCATTACCAGCATTGCTATCAGTAGTAGTTTAACTGGAGGGAGTGGAGAGATGGTGTAATCGGATGACAACCCTAGGTCGCTGCATCGCTTTTATGATACTGTTCGCGTTAATTGTTTTCCCCGATTCCCAATTCCCGATTCCCGATTCCCGATTCCCGACAACTGCTGCTAAGTCTAATCCCTAAACATCAGGAATTTAGAGCAATGGAGCTGTATTAAGTTTTAGATTCACAAAAAGCTCACTATTATGAAACCAGTTAAATCCATGAATGAACTAGTAGAACGGGTATCTAAAGATCCAGAACTTGCGGAAGAAATCAAGAGAGACCCAGTGGAAACTATCCGTAGACTTGGTCCACCTCTAGAAACGGACCGTTGGATTTACCGTATTGTGGTTAGTGCCTTGGGCGGTACCATGCTCGTAACTGTTGCAGGTGCGATCGGACTAGCTGTAGCTGATAAGGATGTTCCTGATATCCTGGTGGGGATTGGCACCGGTTCTTTGGGTTCCTTGGCTGGATTGTTAGCACCTGCCCCATCGCGAGACTAAAGGGCTGAGTGGGCTAGTTTTGAGTGCTCAAGTCTCGTCGCTCTGCGAATCTGAGTTTAGCGGAACGAGCACGAGGGTTATGCTGGATTTCTAAGGCTTGTGCTACAGTTGGCTTTTTGCTTAGCACTCGCAATAGTGAGCAATTATTTGACAAATATCGAAATTTGTGATTAACAATCCGGTCTTCCAAATGTATGGGGAATACAAGATGCGTTCGCGTAGCGTGGCCATTCGCGTAGCGTGGCCCAAAGGCCAAGGCCAATCGCATTCCCTAACTCAGTGGTTGTCTGAATATGGGGGGTTTGACTCGGTAGTAGAATTTACCTAGTACTGTTAATGTCAGGAGAATGTTGAGCATGTTCGAGCATTCATGGACAATTTTAGCTTTCCTTGTCGCAATAGGGATTAGCCTTCTCCTGTGGCGTTGGCAACAACGCCAGCTAGCCTTGCGCTCGATATATGGCCTTCCATCACCCAAGGGGAAATGGCTCACAGGTAACGCCATGGAACTTCTTGCCGCTGCAAAACAAGGAACCTATTCTCTGACAATCTTTCGATGGATGCAGCAATACGGCTCCATGATTTCGCTACGGATCTTCACCAGACCTATGGTGATGGTGGCAAAGCCCCAACTGATTGAAAGCATTTTGACAGAGGGGCAAGCTCAGGGGATATTTACTCGCAGTCCATCCTTTTATCATGCCTACAAAGATGTGTTTGGCGTACATCTCGGAAACCAGGTTGGTGAAGCTTGGAAGTGGCGTCGCCAAACCGCAGCACCAGCTTTCCGAGCCAGTCGATTCACTCAAAAGTTCGATCTCATCCGTCAGGGGTGTCAGCAAGTCATCACACAACTTCAAAGCTCGGCTCAAACAGGCAAAGAGGTTCAAGTTGATCCCTTATTTGTGGACTTGACTATGAATATCATTGCCTACTTTTTCCTAGGTGTTACCTTTGAGAAAACCTCAAACTTTGCAGGGGAACCCCCCTTAGATGCCAAGCGCCTGTATGCAGCTCTTGCACTCCTCGAAAAACATGTACTTTTGCAGACCGCAGGTCGCAGTCGATGGTTTAAGTTTCTCCCTACTTCAGAAGGCCGAGAATACCGACAGGCTCAAGATTATTTACAACAGAATTTAAAGCCTCGGGTCGCGATGGCGTTGCAAGTGGCCAGGGCTTCTGAGGCCGAATCCCCATCAGTCAGTTCGTCATTTCGCGATTCGATGTTGGTTCAATTTGCTAAAAACCCCCAGCATGACCAAGACTCCCTGATGGCAGAGACCCGAGCCTTTATCTTTGCAGGTCATGACACTACTGCTCATACCATGTCCTTTGCAGTCGGGGAGTTGGGGCTTAATCCTGGAGTCTTTCAGGCCGCACAACAGGTTGTGGATGAAGCCTGGGAGAAGGAAGGGGAGCTAAATCTTTCTACTTTGAAACATTTAGACTATATAGAAGCTGTGGTCAAGGAAACATTACGACTCCATCCAGTGGCCACCGGAATCCCCCTAGTCACGACCCAAGAGACAGAATTGGATGGGGTCAAGATGCCAAAAAATGTAGGCGTCGAACCTTTTTTCTGGGCTGCGGGACAGGATCCTGAGATGTTTCCAAAACCGGAAGAATTTCGTCCAGAACGATGGCTGCAAAAGGAAACTGACCAACAGCCACTCCCCCTCCTGTTTGGATTTTCCCGAGGATCTCATTTTTGTGTAGGCGCACCTCTAGCACTTTTAGAAGCAACGGTGATGTTGTCTTTACTCCTGCGTCATTTTAACTGGGAACTTGTAAATGGCCGAGATTCTCTAGAAGATGTTAATCAGTATTTAACAGTATTTCCGCGCGATCGCATGCCGATTCGTTTTGTTTCGAGAACTGAATCCAGAGCTTAGACTTGTTAGTCTTGAATACTCAGCTCTAGTCGCTCTGCGAATCTGAGTTTAGCGGAACGAGCACGAGGGTTAAGCTGGATTTCTTCAGCTTGTGCTACAGTTGGTTTTTTGGTTAGCACTCGCAATAGTGAGCAATTCTTTGACAAATCCCGGAATTTGTGCTTCACAATCCGGTCTTCCAAGCTGTGAAAACTGATAATTCCAAGTCTTCCTCCTGGTTTCAGCCAATGGGGGGCAATGTCGAGAAAGGTTTCGAGGCTCTCAAGTTCCTGGTTGACGACAATCCTTAGGGCTTGAAACACCCGAGTCGCTGGGTGAATCCTGCCATAGCGGTATTTCGGGGGAACACAAGATGCGATCGCATTGGCTAATTCAGTGGTTGTCTGAAACGGACGCTTCTCAACAATCCGGCGTGCCATCCGCCGGGATAACCGTTCTTCCCCATACTTATAAAAAGCATCCGCTAGCCGTACCTCACCCCAATGATTAATAACATCCTTTGCCGTCAGAGACTTGCTTTGGTCCATCCGCATATCTAACTGAGCAGTATGGCGAAAACTAAAGCCTCGCTCTGGTAAATCTAGCTGAGCTGAACTGACGCCTAAATCCGCAATAATACCATCAAATACCCTATCATTAGCCTGATATTCGGCAAAATTTTCCTGCCAGAAGTGAACTCTTCCGCCATAACTGGCTAACCTGGTCTTGGCGGCTGCGATCGCATTAGCATCCCGGTCAATAGCTGTAACCTCCACATCCGGTGCTGCTGCTAAAATTAACTCAGTGTGTCCACCACCACCGACAGTGGCATCTAAGTAATGACCACCAGGACAGACAGCTAGTCCCTCAATTAATTCCTGACTCAATACCGACACATGGAAAAAGGGTGTTGTATTTGCCTGTAATGGTTCATTTTGCATCTGATTCCAGCAATCCTAATGTAAATCCTGAGGATATTAGACCTTCTGGTGTTAATCAGACCAGATTGTCGGGGAACTCTATAACTGTAACCTCTCAACTGTAACCTCTCTAGTTGTGAACAGTGACAAGTCTTACTCAGCAATATGTTCATTAGTAACAACTATAGCGTTGATCATACTTATGACCTATATTGAATCAATTTAGAATTGCTATAGTAGCTAATGACCAATCATAAAGGTACCCCTGTGGGTACTGTCAAACCATGACAGAAGCATCAGACTAGATTTGTCAATCAACCAGGAAATTTTCAGTCAACTAAGGGAAACCCGATGAATTCCAAAGAAGAAAAAGCTAAAGACCTTGAGCTTCGAGAACAAGAACTCCAGCAACGGGAGCGAGAGATTAGACTCCGGGAAATCGAAGCTGAAATTTATCAACAGGAACCACAAGTTCATCAAACCCAGAAGCATGAAAAACCTGAAGGTAAACTAAAAAAGTGGGGCAGAAAGCTAGCTAGATTCGGGAAATTCTTAGCCGTTGTCATTGCCGTTGTTGTCACCATTAGAGTCGCTTATTGGCTTGCCCTAGTGATGATAGTTGGAGGAATTGCCTGGTTAGGGTACGAAATTTTCTGGAAAAATGACGATTGAACAAAAAAATAAAAAGGCAATAAGGTTAAATGAATCAATTCCCAATACTAAAATATTTAAACAGTAACTAATTCCAGAATATCATAAAATTTTATAATAAAGACTTATCAAGTATATTCTAGGGATTATAAATTAATTGTGATAATTTTTGTTCCCTGTTCCCTGTTCCCTGTTCCCTACTCCCTACTCCCTACTCCCTACTCCCTACTCCCTACTCCCTACTCCCTACTCCCTACTCCCTACTCCCTACTCCCTGTTCCCTGTTCCCTTTGAAACCATTAATTAGCTAAGATAAAAATAAATATGGGTACTAAAATGGAAACCACAAATTTTATCCATGAACTCGATCGAGTTGCCAGAGTTCGTGCTGAAATCGCCAGTAATTTAAATCAAATCAAGAACACTCTTGAGCAATCGGAATCCGCAGGGGAGCAAAATTCCGGTAAGTTAGGCTTAGAGAGAGATATTGAAGATATCTATAAAGTCAGTAAAAATTTACAGCAGGGGCGATTCCGACTACTAGTATTAGGGGATATGAAGCGGGGAAAAAGTACATTCCTCAATGCCTTAATTGGTGAGAACTTACTGCCCAGTGATGTGAATCCTTGTACAGCTTTACTGACGGTATTACGCTATGGTGCTCAAAAGAAAGTTACAGTGTACTTTAATGATGAGACACTACCCCAAGAAATTGATTTAGAAAGTTTTAAGCATCGCTATACCATCGACCCAGATCAAGCCAAGCGACTAGAACAAGAGCAAAAGCTAGCCTTTCCCAATGTTAGCCATGCCGTGGTGCAATATCCCTTACCGTTGCTAGAAAAAGGGATTGAAATTGTAGATAGTCCAGGACTGAATGATACGGAAGCGCGCAATGAGTTATCCCTCAGTTACATTAATAATTGTCACGCTATCCTGTTTGTCCTCAAAGCAACTCAGCCCTGTACTCTAGAAGAACGTCGTTATATCGAAAATTATCTTAAAGGTCGGGGATTAACAGTTTTCTTTTTAATTAATGCTTGGGATGAGATTCGTAAGGGATTGATTGACCCGGAAGACTCCGAAGAACTCGCAGCAGCTGAGGAAAAAGTCCGTCAAGTCTTCCAAGCTAACCTGATGGATTATTTTCAAGTAGAGGCACAGACTTATCAGAAACGAGTCTTTGAAATTTCTTCATTGATAGCGTTGCGTCGCCGGGTTAAAAATTCCGAGGATTCTCTTGAAGGAACGGGATTTCCTGAACTGATGGCAGCACTTAATTCATTTTTAACCAAAGAACGTGCGATCGCGGAAATGCGCCAAGCTAAAATCCTAGCTCAGCAAGTCTATAACCATGTCCATGAAGCGATTGAACGGCGTATTCCATTGCTGGATCAGGATGTTAATCAGTTGAAACAGCAGATTAGCGAAGTCGCACCGGAATTTGAGAAACTGACGGAAATTCGCGATCAATTTCAGGAAGAAATCCGAATTACCCGTAACCGTACAGCAAAAGCTGTCGCTAATTCCTTTCGGGACTATATTTTAAATTTAGGTAATACCTTTGAATCGGACTTTGTCCGCTATCAGCCAGATTTAGGCTTTCTGGATTTCCTGCGACAGGGGAAACGGGATGAGTTTAATGCAGCATTTAAGCGAGCCTTTGAACGATACATTAACGAAAAGATTTCGGATTGGGAAGTCACCGCTGAGCAAAAAATAAGTCAAGCATTTTTAGAACTAGCTAGGAGTGCCGCTAATTATGGTGCCATCTATGGTAAGATAGCTGATGCCATGACTGAAAAGTTAATTGGTAAAAAGGTTTACACGAATACCACTATGGATTCAGCAGAAACTTCACCAACCTGGGCCAGTTGGGCGATGGGATTTTTATCCTTAGCTTCAGGTAATGTTGCTGGTGTGTTTCTAGCTGGTGCTGGATTTGATTGGAAAAATATTCTGGTCAATTGGTTTGCTGTGTGGGGAATTACTAGCTTTTTATTGATTTTCACAACAACTTTTACAACAGCATTGATAGGACCATTATATTTTGCTCTGATGGGTCTAGGGGTTGGGGCTTTACAAGCCGATCAAGCTCGCAAACAATTAATTCAAGCTACTAAGAAAGAGTTGGTAAACTATTTGCCTAAGTTGGCTGAGGAGCAATGGCAACCAATTCATGATGCGGTCAACGAGTGTTTTGATGATTATGAACGCCAGGTGATTAAACGATTAAATGATGACATTAAATCCCGGAAGGATGAGTTGGATAATTTGGTAGAGCAAAAAGAGTCTAATCAAGTTAATCGCGAGACTGAGTTAAAGCGTCTGAGAAGTTTGGATGCTGACGTATTGTCTAAGGTTAATGGTATTGAATCCGTTTATGGGTACTTGCTAGCAGCTCCAATGTAAGCATTCAAGGGAGTAGGGAGTAGGGAGTAGGGAGTAGGGAGTAGGGAGTAGGAAGTGTTGAAACCATTAATTAGCTAAGATCAAACTATAGCATTTCTAAATAGATCATGAAAACGAATGCTAATTGAGCATAACACCAAAAACTACTCGCATCTCTTGACTACTCTTCCCTGTTCCCTGTTCCCTATTCCCTGTCTTGATGCAGTCGCTCATGGGGGAAACCACGGCAGTCGCTCATGGGGGGGACCCCCAAGACCGCGCTGCCTCCCCAAGACCGCGCTGCATCGCTTTTTCTATCAACCCTATCTTTACATCTCCAATAGAAATACTAGAACTATGAGTACTAAAATCGAAACCACAAATTTTCTCCATGATCTCGATCGAGTTGCCACGGTGCGTGGTGAAATAGCTGGTTACTTGAGTCAAATCAGTGCCATACTGGAACAATCGGAATCCGCAGGAGAGCATAATTCCGGTAAGTTAGGCTTGGATAGAGATATTGAAGATATTTCTAAAGCTAGTAAAAATTTACAGCAGGGGCGATTTCGACTACTGGTATTAGGGGATATGAAGCGGGGAAAAAGTACATTTCTCAATGCCTTAATTGGTGAGAATTTACTCCCCAGTGATGTCAATCCTTGTACAGCTTTACTGACAGTTTTACGCTATGGTGATCAAAAGAAGGTGACAGTGTACTTTAATGATGAAACACCACCAGAAGAAATTGATTTTAAATCCTTTAAGCATCGCTATACCATCGACCCAGCTGAAGCAAAGCGATTGGAACAACAGAAGAAGCTAGCCTTTCCGAATGTTAGTCATGCCATAGTGGAGTATCCCTTACCGTTGCTAGAGAAAGGGATTGAAATTGTAGATAGTCCAGGACTAAATGATACGGAAGCGCGCAATGAGTTATCCCTCGGTTACATTAATAATTGTCACGCTATCCTGTTTGTCCTCAGAGCAACTCAGCCCTGTACTTTAGGAGAACGTCGTTATCTAGAAAATTATCTAAAAGACCGGGGATTAACGGTTTTCTTTCTAATTAATGCTTGGGACCAGATTCGGGAAAGTTTGATTGACCCGGATGATACAGAAGAATTAGAAGAAGCTGAAGATAGACTGGGGCGAGTATTTCAGGCTAACTTGGCAGACTATTGTCAGGTAGATGGCTATGATATCTATGATGAACGAGTGTTTGAAATATCAGCAATTAATGCCCTGCGCAAGCGAGTTAAAAATCCAGAGGTGTCTCTTGATGGCACAGGGTTTCCAGAGTTTATGGGAGCACTCAATACATTTTTAACGAAGGAACGAGCAATTTCTGAATTACGACAAGCGAGAACCTTAGCCCGTCAAGGGAGTAACCATGTTCATGAAGCTATTGAACGTCGCATCCCCTTGCTAGAGCAAGATTTAAATGAATTGAAGGAACGGATTAGTTCCGTTGAACCAGAATTTAATAAACTCAAGGATATTGGTGAGCAATTTAAGGATGAAATTAAAGCGGTTCGGGATAGTAAAGCAAAAGCGATAGCAGATTCATTTCGTACCTATGTTTTAAATTTAGGTAATACCTTTGAGTCGGATTTTTTATACTATCAACCTGAACTCCGATTTATGGATTTATTGAGTACAGGGAAACGAGAAGCCTTTGAATCAGAGTTGAGACAGGCATTTGAACGGTATATTAATGATAAATTGTCAGAGTGGAGTAAGACAGCTGAAAAAGAGATGGATGCTGCCTTTGCTCAGCTATCTCGCAGTGCAGTAACCTACGGTGCTTCCTATACTAAAGTCACGGATAAAATTAATCAAAAATTAACCGGACAAACCGTAAGACCTGTCAGCAACTACACTACAGAAGATAACGCTCCCGCTTGGGCAAAATGGGCAGCAGGATTATTTTCCTTAGCTAGGGGTAATCTAGCAGGAGTCGCCATGGCTGGAGCTGGTTTCGATTGGAAAAATATTGTGCTGAATTTCATCACAGTCATGGGAATTGGTGGCATCATTACCTATGTTTCTGGGATTGCTCTCGGACCAGTGGGTCTAGCCTTATTAGGATTAGGGGTTGGAGTCGTGCAAGCCGATCAAGCTCGTAAGGAATTGGTGAAAGCAGCTAGAAAAGAGTTGGTGAAATATTTGCCTCAGGTAGCACAAGAGCAATGGCAACCAATTTATGATGCTATCAAAGAATGTTTTGATATGTATGAGCAGGAAGTAACTGAGCGGATGGATGATGATATTAAAGCTCGCAAAGCGGAATTAGATAATTTAATGAAACAAAAAGAATCTCGTGAAATTAATCGGGAGCAAGAATTAGCTCGGTTGAAACAGTTAGAGGCTGATGTAGCTTCTCAAGCCCAAAAGGTTGAGACCGCTTATCAGAATTTTGTGAATGCGATTTAAGCATTCAGCTGTCAGCCATCAGTGGTCAGTAGTCAGTGGTCAGTAGTCAGTGGTCAGTAGTCAGTGGTCAGCCGTTGGCCTTTGGCACCTCAACTAGCGCTAATCGCTGTTCGCGTAGCGTGCGCGTAGCGCTTAAGCTTATAGCTTACAATGGGGAGCATGTCAACTTAGTAGTACAAAAGTACTAAAAAACTCATGAGTGCTACTGAAGCCCCGAAAACACTGTAGTTCAAGGGTCTGCATAAGTGACATGCGGTGACATGCTCCCTGAGTTTTTCGTGAGATATGAGTTTTATGAGTTTTTCTATGAGTTTTTCTATGAGTTTTTTTATGAGCTTTTACATGAGTTTTATGAGTTTTTCTATGAGTTTTGGGAGTATGTAAATTTAGTAGTATATATGTACTAAACACTCATGACTGCTACTCAAGCCCCGAAAACACTGTAGTTCAAGGGTTTGTAGTTCAAGTGTTCTTACAAAATTGACCTGCTCCCCAAAGATTCGGCGCTTTGTGACATGCTCCCTGAGTTTTTCGTGAGATATGAGTTTTTCTATGAGTTTTTCTATGAGTTTTTACATGAGCTTTTACATGAGTTTTATGAGTTTTTCTATGAGTTTTGGGAGTATGTCAACTTTATAGTATATATGTACTATAACGCTCATGACTGCTACTCAAGCCCCGAAAACACTGTAGTTCAAGGGTTTATAGTTCAAGTGTTCTTACAAAATTGACCTGCTCCCCAAAGATTCGGCGCTTTGTGACATGCTCCCTGAGTTTTTCGTGAAATATGAGTTTTTCTATGAGTTTTTCTATGAGTTTTTCTATGAGTTTTATGAGGTTCAGAGATATAAAACAGGGCTACTATTATTTTGTTCTCACAAATTGATGGGGAGCAAGTCTATGTTCCAGAACAAATGAACTATGTACCATAGGAGCTTGGCTTTTACCCATGAGGGGGCTATAGCTTTAGTACAAATGTTCTGCATAAGTGACATGCTCCCCAGAGGACTTATACAACTAGCACATTTTTTTACTGTTATTAAATGTGCTTTAGCAAAACCAAAAAAAAGGAGTAAATTGATGCTAAAAGTATTCCAGCGTTTTACTGTCATACTTTTATCGGTTACATTGATTTTTGTTTCGCTAGCAACGAAACCCGCGCTAGCTAGCCCTTATGAGATCAAAACCCTAACAAAGGTATATGTAGTTGAAGATGAATATGAATATAATGACATCGTGAACGAAGTACACTATGAATGGGGTACTCAATTAATAGTTCCAAATACTGATCATATATGTACTGATGGCAAAACTGATGCTATTGCTGTTTATGTGAATGTGGATGGATATCATCCTATAGACATAGGATCTAAGCATACAATTCCAGTACCACAAGGTTTGACTACACTTGTAATCGGTCAACCTAAACGGTTTTATGATGGGATTGGATCTGCAGATACACGAGTTATACCTGTAATAGACAACCGTCAAGACATTCAGGAAATATTAGATAATCAGGGTGAAGGCTTTTTGGTTTTTTCTCCTGAATACTTGGTCGGTGCATACGGCCTAACTTGTAATGATGTGCAAGACTTCCCAATAACTGGAGAAACGGACTTAATAGAATTTATTTTCGATTCTACTGGATTGGATATTCCTCCAATAAAACCCATTACTATTTCACCAAATAACCCACCCCTATTTGTAGTTGTTACTCAAAGCGAACTGTTATCTAAGGACTTTTATGATGCATTAGAAAGTGCGGATTTTTCACTAATTACTCAGTGATAGAAGTCAACCTATCGGAAATTGACTAATAATTAATACATATCATTACATTGCCTGATTTACATCATTTTAGGCAATTTTTTTTTAAGTAAATATTATAAAATAACCTTGAAAACTGCGGCTCTTCCGTACTTGTTATGCTAAATTAATACTTTGACGAAGGGAGCAGGGAGCAGGGACTTCGGAGCAGTGCAAAGAGGCAGTATTTAGCAATTTTTGTTAATTAAATAGGCTCAGAACCCTTGTATAGTAAGCTTTCTGATTTTTTTAAGCTGAAATTTAGCATAGCAGGTACTGAAGAACCAAAACTGCTATACAGCCTTAACTTGTCACCAGTGCGCATATCTTGTAGGTTGGGTTTCGCTTTTGGTAGCTTCCCTTGAGATTTTGACCAAAGGTGGGTAGGAAGGTTGGCTTGGTTGACAAACTCATTAATTAATAAGACAGGACTCATATATCCTCCATATATAGCGTTTATCATAGCTATGAGGTAGACATTATTTTTTACCTCTTCCCTCTTCTCTCTTACCTGCTCCCTGCTCCCTGCTCCCTGCTCCCTAAAACCCCGAAATTTGTACCTCACAAGTCGTAGAATTGCTATAAAATAGCCACTATCTCCAATTAATAACCATGATCAAATCTGCAAAGCTTGAATTACTTGCCGTTTCAATTCCACAAATTCCAGGGTTAGCTTTGTATCCAGAGTACGAACAGCTGGCAAATCAATCATAATCTTATCCCGGATATAACCGGGATGAGTTCCCATCACATAGATACCCTGGGATAAGAACACCGCTTCTTCCACATCATGGGTAATCATCAAAACAGTAATATGGGTCTTCTGCCAAAGTCCAAGGAAGAATTCCTGCAATTCCTCCTTAGTTTGGGCATCTAAGGCTCCAAAGGGCTCATCCATCAACAGCACTTCCGGTTCATTAGCCAACGCTCGTGCGATCGCAACCCGTTGTTTCATCCCCCCTGACAGCTGTTTGGGGTAGGCATTAGCAAAGCGGCTTAGACCGATTACATCCAAATAGTAAGCAATCCGTTCTTGGGATTCCCCCTTAGGCAATCGTTGTAACCTCAGACCAAAACCGATATTATCAGCAATCGTTAGCCAGGGAAATAGGGTATAGTTCTGGAAGACCATGCCCCGATCCCGACCAGGACCTAAAACCACCTCACCATCTACCTTTACATGTCCTTTAGAGGGAGGAATTAGTCCAGCGATAATGTTGAGCAAGGTTGATTTGCCGCAGCCAGAGGGTCCAACTATACAGACAAATTCATTCGCCTCAAGATCGAGATTAATATCCTTTAGCACTACCAATTCTTCCCGTCGGTGGCGAAAACTTTTGGAAAGAGCGCACACCTGTAGCTTAGGCAAATTGTGATTATTGGTCATTTTCAAAGGGGGCATCTCATATTTGTAAAAAAGAAGGGGAAGTGTGGGAATCGGGAATCGGGAATCGGGAATCGGGAATCGGGAAAATATCTGAAGCTATCAGCTGAATCCTTACCCTTGGCCAATAGGCCACGCTACGCGAACAACCTTATTAACCCTTAAACCTTCAACCTTAAACCTTCAACATTCAACCTCCAACCTTCAACCCTATTTAACCTTCAACCTGATTCAACCTTCTTAAACCTTTAACGCTCAACAAATTGCTCCGACCAAGGAACAGTTAAGCGGAAAAGCAACCTAAACCCAAAATCCAGCATTAACCCAATGAGTCCAATGACTAAAATACAAAAGAGCACTTTATCTGTCTCTAGGAATCGTTGAAAATAGATAATCTTGAAGCCCAAACCATTTTCAGCAGCAATTAATTCCGCAATCACAAGAAAATTCCAAGCACCAGCAACATTAACCCGCATCGTATCAATAATATTTGGTAGAGTTGCTGGTAGAATCACTCGAAATAATACATCAACCCGATTCGCCCCCAAGGTGTAAGCCACATTGAGCATTTCATCAGGAATGAACTTGACAGCATCAGCAATCATTATCGCGTTGTAGAACACAATTCCCAAGAAAATAATTAGGATCTTTGCGGTTTCCCCTAACCCTGCCCATAGAACAATTAGGGGCATAAACGCTGCCACTGGCATATAGCGTACAATACCGACAATCGTACCAAACAGGCTCTCCATGCTGTAAAATGTCCCCATGGCAATGCCAATGGGAATACCAACTACTGCCGCAAACAGAAAACCAACTAGCACACGGGTGAAACTGGCGATAATATCAGTCAGTAATTCCTCTTCTGTCAACATTTTCCAGCCAGCTTTCAGGACAACCATCGGACTTGGCAGGAATCTTGGGTCTACTAATTCTTGATAGCTTAGGAAGATCCAAACTAGCAGGGGTACCACTAAGGCAATGATGGTGAGCAGGACACTGAGCCAGCCAGGAAAGCCCTGACGGATACTCCAAAATACGGATGGTCGTAGATAACGTTTGCGGGGAGAAGATATAGGTTGTGGCACAGGGGTCTTAACTGACAGCAAATTTAGATAATATTTTTCTAGAATGTTTCTAAAGCGGCTTTCACAAATTTCGGTTCCAGAAATTGCTCCATATCAGGAATAGTATCAATGTTGCCTTGCTTTGCCAAAAACCTCGCCATATCCATCAAGGGCTCTAGTAAGTAGGAATCACTCTGCTTATTTCCTAGCATCTCCAGATTGGCACGAGCATCTGGGAGACTAATCCCTTTTAGATCAGCAGCTAGAGTATCTGGCTCAATTTTCAACTCCTTAGCTGCGATCGCTAACCCTTGCGATGGATTTTGATTGAGAAACCCTAGTCCTTTGAAAACCCCTTTGACAAAGGCTTCCACCGCCTCCGGGTTGGCTTCGATATACTCAGTGGCAAACAGATAAACATCAGTAATCGCTGTTGGTATTTGGGACGAGTCATAGATAATGCGTCCATCAGGTTGAGCCAAGTTAGCCTGTTTTAGGAATGGTGCATAGGTAACAGCAATGTCCACATTCCCCACCTGGTAAGCTGCTGCTGCTCCCGCTGGATCCACGTTCACCAAGGTAACATCAGCTTCACTCAACCCAACTGCTGTGAGTACTTTTAGTAGAAAGAAATGGCTAACTGCCCCTTTTTCAACAGCAATCTTCTTGCCCTTAAAGTCCTTAATGCTACTAATACTGTTCCGGGCTAAGATGCCATCCCCACCAACGGAGTTATCCTCTACCAAAACAATGCGATAGTCTTTGCCCTTAGTTGCCAATAAGACTGCTTCAGAGGTTACAGGGGCAATAGCATCCAGTTTTCCTGCTAAAAAGGCAGAGATATAATCGGGATTATACCCAAAAGTTTTCAGGTCAACCCTTAGCCCCAGTTCCTCAAAGAAGCCTTTTTTGAGCGCAATCAAAAGAGGAGTCAAACCAATCCAAGTGGTCACCCCTAGAGAGAAAGACATTGATGGGCTGGGCTTAGCATCAGCCAAGTCATTCCCAGAAGATGCTTGCTGTAAGGGAGTACATGCCCCCAAGATAACGCTGCTGGATGCGAAGATTAGCCATTGCAGAGTTTGACGCCTTGAGCACAACTTGAGTCTTTGTAGAACCATATCATCTTCCGTTATATCCGTTACATGGGTTAACCCATCCGGTCGCAGTTAACTTGTCCCTGAAGACGGTATATAAAATAACATTTTGTTATATTTTTGGGGTGAGGGGTTGCACCCCTCATTATTTGTGTTATATTTAGATCAGTAGATGCACCCTGATGATTAAGAGAGCCGCAGTTGTGACTCTCTTATTTTTTTTTAGGGTCAGAGGGGAAGAGTGGGAAGAAGCAGACCAGAGGAAAGAAATTTGGTGTGTGCCTCACTAGAATTTGGGTAGGCTATGCATTGACTCAAAGTTACTATTAACAGTCAACAGTCAACAGTCAACAGTCAACAGTCAACACTTTGAGTAATTTCTGCTAGATCTTAATTGACTGCAAACTCAAAAAAATACCCAAAAATACGGTTTTGGTAACTAGAGATGATCCAGGAAGATAAAGCTGAGTACTTTTATACCTTCTCAAACTACCATCCTCTGTACTCTAACAATCAGATTTGATTCGTCAACTAAATTTTTCCTGTGAGCATCATGCTCATGCAGGCAAAATTACTGTGCTAAGGTTCACAAATATAGCAATTTTTATCAAGGTTTTTACAAGTACTTTAGGTTAGGCAATCAGTTAAAAATTCTGATTAATAAGATTTAATAACTCTTATTAAATTTATCAAGACTTAGCAATTAAATTAATAACTATTGATTGTTATTAAAAACTATGAAAAATAAACAGTGTAAAATAGCTTAACTATGATTAATCCTGAACAAAACCATCCTCCTATAATCCTGGTCGCCGATGATGATATACAAACGCGGACAATGCTGCGTAAAATTATGGAAAATGAGGGATATAACGTCGAAGATGTAGGGGATGGGGAGCAGTGTCTGGCAACTTATACTGAGCTAAAACCGGATATAGTCTTACTGGATGCTATGATGCCAGTGATGGATGGGTTTATGTGTTGCGCCCAAATCCAAAAGCTACTTAAAAATGAATCAACACCAGTATTAATGATTACTGGACTTAATGACCAAGCTTCCGTTGATTGGGCATTTGAAGTCGGAGCAACGGATTATATAACTAAACCCATCCAACCATCAGTTCTAAGGCAGCGTGTCCGTCGTCTGATCCAAGCTAATCGAGCAGAAAAAAGCTTACGGGAGAGGGAGAAACAATATCGTTCTGTGGTAGAAAGTGTTAAAGAAGTGTTTTTTCAAATCGATGCCACTGGACACTGGATATTTCTCAATTCTGCCTGGACTACTTTCACTGGCTTTACTGTAGAAGAAAGTCTAGGTAAAAATTGCCTAAAATTTATTGATCCTGATGATCAGGAACGTTATCAACAATTGTGGCAGTCTCTAGTCAAGGGTGAAAAGGATTCCTTTAAACATGAAATAAGATATGTTACCAAAACAGGGAAGTGCCGCTGGGGGGAGATTAATATTCATTCAAGCTTAATTATTGATGGTGTGGTGACCGGTTTTTCTGGTATGCTACAAGACACCACTGAACTTAGAAAAGCTCAAGCTTTAGAAAAAGAGAAAATAAAATTGGAAGCGGATATCCAAGAACGAGAACGTCGCTCAGAAATCATTCGCAAATCTCTAGAGCAGGAAAAAGAACTCAGTGAACTTAAATCTCGGGTTATTAGTACGATATCTCATGAGTTTCGTACTCCACTGATGATGATTCAATCTTCTACTGAATTACTAGCTAAGTACAGTGAAAAATTGTCAGAAGATAAAAAATTGAAACATTTTAAACAAATTGGATGGGCGGTTGAACACATGAACCAACTCCTGACCAATGTGATCTTCCTAGATAAAACTGAATCAGGGGAACTTGATTGTCATCCTGAATACTTGAATCTAGATAAACTATGCCAAAAAATCCTTAATAATTTACAGCTTACGTTAAATAGTGACTATAAAATTGATTTTTCCAGTCAGAGTCATTCTAGTAAAGTTAATTTAGATGAACAGCTAGTTGGACAAATTTTGACTAATATACTATCTAATGCGGTAAAATATTCTCCCCAAGGAGGAATCATTAAATTTGACGTATTTTGTCAGCCAGAAGAAGCTATTTTAACTATTCGCGATTCAGGGATTGGTATTCCAGCAAAAGAAAAGCAACGAGTGTTTGAATCTTTCTATCGAGCCACTAATGTTGGTGCTATAAAAGGAACAGGGTTAGGTCTGGCTATTGCTAAAAAATGTGTTGAATTGCATCGGGGTAAGATTAAAGTGGACAGCGAAGTTGGTGTGGGAACAAAGTTTCAAGTAATCTTGCCATATTTGGATTAATCAATATAGGGGTTTTAAATTGGGTGAGGTAGTTTAGTAAAGGGAACAGGGAACAGGGAGTAGGGAGTAGGGAGTAGGGAGTAGGGAGTAGGGAGTAGGGAGTAGGGAGTAGGGAGTAGGGAGCAAGGGGAAGAAAATTCGCTATACTTGATTGCTCAAGAAAACCGCTATATTCAATGAACAAAATTACAACAATCCCCGACTTCTGAACAAGCCGGGGAAGCATAGTAGGTAATTGCATGGGTTCGATGCCCATTCAACTACCAATTAAATTTTGCTGTAACCGATACTTTTTAGCTACCAAAGTCTACCAAGATAAACTTTAGCCCGCCAATGCAAGCTGATTGCTCAGCCAGGGGGTATCTCCCAAAGCACAGTGAGGCGAGGGATTGCTCGCCTCACTGTGCGCCATCATAAAAGTGCGTAAACCAGATCCAATCTCACTAAAAAACCCTTGGTTTTCGGGAAATTTATTGAATTGAGACAAGGTCATTGCACTAATTTCATAGTTAAAGTATAGCAAATTACTTGAGGCAATGGCCAAGCTTTGTGATACTTTTGCCTACTGTCCACTAACCTCAAACCTTCAACATTAAACCTTAAACCTTAAACCTTCAACCTTAAACCTTCAACCTTCAAGCTTAAACCTTCAACCTTCAACCCTCAACAGTCAACAAGCCCTTATAACTGAGGTACATACTGTGGCTTTTCAGGCACATTGGTGTACTCAGCTACAATTTGACGGAACTCATCACCATCAATAGTTTCTTTCTCAATCAACAGATCCACCAATCGGTCAACCGCATCTCGATTCTGCCGAATGATCTCTCGTGCTTCTTGATGGCAATGTTCTACAATTTGACGAACTTGCTGATCAATCCGAGCAGCAACCTCTTCAGAGTACTCTGCCCTAGACATTAATCCCGCACCGAGAAAGACTTCTCCCTCTTGGCTTTCCAAGGACAGAGAACCTAAGTCACTCATCCCGTAGCGAGTTACCATTTGCCGTGCGATCCCAGTCAACTGCTGCAAATCACCACCGGCACCAGTAGTGACTTCAGCATGACCGAATACTTCTTCTTCCGCAGCTCGACCCCCTAAAGCTCCAGTAATCCGAGCCAAAAGCTGAGCTCTGGTAATTAAACCTTGCTCTTCACTAGGAGTAAACCAGGTTAGACCTTGAGCTTGTCCCCGAGGAATCAGGGTAACTTTCTGTACGGGGTCGTGATCCTTGACTAGGGTACCAATAATAGCGTGACCAATTTCATGATAAGCAATCAATCGCTTGTTCTTGCTATCTACCAAGGGAGTACCTTCCATTCCAGCCACTACCCGGTCAACCGCATCATTAATTTCCAGCATTGTAATCGCTTCTTTGCGACGGCGAGCAGTCAAGATAGCGGCTTCATTGAGGAGGTTGGATAAATCAGCACCAGTGAATCCAGGAGTCCGTCTTGCGATCACTTCGATGGAAATTTCTGAAGCCAGTTTTTTATCCCGAGCATGTACTTCCAAAATCTTAATCCGCCCTTTCAGGTCTGGGGGATCTACCATCACCTGGCGGTCAAAGCGTCCGGGACGTAACAGAGCTGTATCCAGCACATCCGCACGGTTAGTAGCCGCAATCACGATAATGCCAGTGTTTCCTTCAAACCCGTCCATTTCCGTCAGCAATTGGTTTAGGGTTTGCTCCCGTTCATCATTACCACCGCCAATTCCAGCTCCCCGTTGCCGTCCTACCGCATCAATTTCATCGATAAATATCAAACAAGGGGCATTTTCCTTAGCTTTTTTGAACAAGTCACGAACCCTAGAGGCACCAACACCCACGAACATTTCCACGAATTCGGAACCAGAGATGCTAAAGAAAGGCACTCCTGCTTCACCAGCGATCGCTTTTGCTAATAGGGTTTTACCAGTTCCTGGAGGACCGACCAGCAGCACCCCTTTTGGTATTCGTGCTCCGACAGCGGTAAAGCGTTCCGGTTGCTTGAGGAATGTAACTACTTCTTCGAGTTCCTCTTTGGCTTCTTCGATACCGGCCACATCATCAAACAGGACCCCAGTTTTCGCTTCCATCATGAACCGCGCCCGGGATTTCCCGAAATTCATCGCTTGACCAGGACCACCATTCATGTTGCTGGAGCGACGGAATAGGAAAAATAATCCCGCAATCAAGAGAATCGGAAAAATTAAATTCCCCAGCAGTCCCCAAATTGCTCCATCATTGCGAGCGGGATGGGATGTCAGAGCAACATTAGACTCTCTGAGCTTAGAAATCAGTTCCGGGGCACTAATTGGCAGATCTACTCGCAGCCGTTGTAAGCGGTTATCGAGATCCACATCCACAGCTTCTACAATCGCTGTGCGACCACTATCATAGAGGTCAACACTCGTGACTCTACCGGAATCAAGATAGTCCAAGAAGCGACCATAGGTCATGCGAGTACTGGCGGCATTATTACCCATATTGCCGGTAGTACTGGCAAATGTTCCCTGCCAAAAGAAAAAACCAATGACTAGGGCAGGTAATGTCCAGAGTAGGAGTATTCTCCAAGAAAATTTCATGTGTTATTCGCCTCTATTACTGGTAACGAATGCTGGTATCACCCTGTGAGGGAGGATCTGATTACAAAGCAAATCAAGATCAAATATCCATTCAATACCCTAAAACCGTTTGCTTATAGTATGTTTGTATTTTTTGGTCAATACCCATGAGGGTTATTGCCACATAACTGGTGATAACACAAGTTATTGTAACGTTATTTTAACTAAATTTAACATAAATCTCATTCTGTGAGCAAGGGAGTGATAGCAAGGCTTGTAATCGTGTTTCCCAGGAGGGTGGAAGATGTGGGAGGTGTGGGGAGGGTGGGAGGAGAGAGAAGAGAGAGAGGAGCCTGGGGGTGGCTCACAGGGGTAGGTTTTTTACAGGAGGGTCAAACATGGGACTACCCAGAGGGGGAGGAAGAGGAAGACAACGAAGAAGCGATGCAGCGCGGCGCTGCATCGCTTCCCTACACCCCACACCCCACACCCCACACCCCACACTCACGTCTTTGTTAAAAACCTACCCTTATGAGCAGTATGGGATTGGGACTATTCAGGCGAAGATAGTTCTGTAGTCAGTTATCCACAGGGAATAGAGCAGTGCAATTACCTTAATTTATGTTTTCATAGACCCTTACCCTTTCCATAATGAACATGAGTACAAAAAAATGAATGAGGATCTGTATATTTTTTGTAAAATCCCTGTGAACGATAATTAAACTTGTTTTCACAATAATGCTTGAAATCAAGTCCTTCTTCTCTTTTATTTATTTTAACTAATCCTCCTTCGTTAACTTCCCGTACTTGAAAGACACATTTCCAACGAAAAACAGGCCACAATTCCTTACCTTCAGATAATTCGGCTTTACTATCTATAAATTCTTCATTAGGCTTTAAAGATGCTTTGATACCACTTTCTAAAGTTTTACATACATCATCCATAATTATCTGGTGTTCAAAATATTCTTGTGGCTTGGCAATTTCTCTGGCAATTTCAGTTGCATTTTCACCAGTTAAAAGCACTAAAAAAAACAGCAAAAAATTACTCACTATAGGTGGATAATGAGATATTTTGTTTAATAGGTAAGGATGATTAATAATCTCAATTAACTTATTTACTAAATTCTCTTTATCTCCAGTTGATGATTTAGAGTTGGTATTTTGCTGCTCAGGTGTTTGGTTTTCTTGCTGTTGCTCAGGTGTTTGGTTTTGTGTCATGTCTGTTTTTCAATCCTCAGTGCTTAGCAATGAGAACACCTGTAAAACTGGGTGCATCTCAAAGTTGCAAATCAATAATTCAGGTAACGGGATAATAAAGGTTTCAGCCTTATTACCCTTTTTGTAAAAATGAGATGCACCCGCTTTAGTAAAACTAGAGGTAATGGTCAAAGGTTTCTAGTACCTTTTGAAATATTTTGGTCAAAGAAACAGCCCACCCCTACCAGATCCGCCCCCCTAGATTCGTCTCAGTTTCTTCAAAGGGTTGGGCAAGGGAGAGTGGCTGTGCTGGAGTGCATCTCAGTTTTGAAATTAGACAAAAATTCGGGCGAAAATTCCCGCGCCCGGGCCCCACACTCCCCACACTCCCCACACTCCCCACACTCCCCACACTCCCCACACTCCCCACACTTGCGATATTTTTTACAAATATGAGATGCACCCCTGTGCTGTGTCGTCACCACAGCTAGCGGCACTCAGACGCGCGATTAAAACTGGTTAGATCGATACTGACTTCGGGCTTCTGTGGTTCTATGTTTTCAGCCATGGTCTATCTCTTTCGGAAGTCCTAGTAGTTTGCAAATAGACGCGCCCCTGGTTAGTAGATAATTTCTGTTTAAACTTGCGTATGAGTATTATGAGCATATTTAAATATACTTTTCATAAAAATAATGTGAGGCAGATCACAGGAAATTATTGTTTTCTGTAGACCTATTGCAAAAGTATTTCGTGGTATAATAATTGGTTTGGCAATTTTTGATTTAGCGATCGCTTAAGACTAACAAACTTGCTTTGTACTCTCTTTGTGTATAAGCCTAAGTAGGTGGGTTTAATTATCCGTAAAATAGCGAGTGAGATTCAAAATGGTGAAAACCTCTTGACTACAGGCTTCCAGCTTCATTCTCGGATTCTGAGTTTTAACGTTTATTTATGCCCACCTACTTAGTACACAATCAAGCTAATTTTTACCAAAACCTTAATTATAACTAAAAATAGTTTTGCAATAGGTCTTGTGACTTGGGCAGTGCGCGATCAGATTCTTTTGCTGTTTTTTGTAAAAGTCCCCTAAGTATTAGCCGAAGATGTCTAGCGGGGATGGAGACAGCATGAACTGCATGTGAAGAAGCTTGCAGGGGTGGTTTTGTGGAGTCCACCTTTGCCTTCAACCGTTGATGGCTTAAGTTTTGGAAACCGAGTTTTCAAACGCCTGAACCTCTTGTTATAACTGAATTGTAGCCATATAAATATCGCAATTTCGTACAGGCAAGCATTAATTTTCAGTTTAAGTGAGCACAACATTCAAGGCAACTGTGTAGCCATCTTAAAGCTTGTTTTTATTTAGCCAAAATCGCGCTGCAGCCCTATAGAATAAGCTCAAAAAAACAGTAGCGCGCCTGTTTCACTCAGCCCTATTGGCAAAAAAAACAGACGCGCTAATTTGATCTAACTCCTCCAAAAGGAGGATTTACTTTAGACCAGCCGTAACCTAGTAGGTTTCAACGTGCCAGCGATGTGCTTTCTTCATTTGCTGTCGGTATGTAGTCCAATCTACATCCTCCTTAGCAGCTGCAGCGGTCAAAGCCTCATCAATACCACCTTCCATACCTTTTAATCCGCAGATGTAGGTGTGGGTGTTGGGTTCCTGCATCAGCTTCCACAACTCGTCAGCATTCTCCGCCACCCTGTGCTGGATATACATCTTGCCCCCTTCAGAATTCTTCTGCTCACGGCTAATGGCATAGGTGAGGCGGAAGTTATCTGGGTTATTCTGCTGCATTTCTTCTAAATCATCTTTATAGAGGATGTTAGGGGTGGTAGAAATACCAAAGATCAGCCAAGCCAAGCCCTTGAACTTGTAATCTTCGTGCTGCTCTTTAAACATCCGCCATAGGAAAGCGCGGAATGGTGCAATACCAGTTCCCGTTGCCATCATGATGATATTGGCATTGGGGTCCGATGGCAGCAACATCTCCTTACCCACCGGTCCAGTGATTTTGACATCATCCCCTGGATTCATATTGCACAGGAAGGTAGAGCAGACACCGTTTACGGTCTCCCCAGTTTCGGGATGTTTGTACTGCAGCTGTCTGACACATAGGGATACTGTCTTATCATCCAAGTCATCCCCGTGACGAGTAGAAGCAATGGAGTACAGACGAAGCTTGTGGGGTTTGCCTTTGTCATCAGTACCATCGGGAATAATCCCAATACTTTGACCTTCGAGATACCGCAGATCACCTCCAGAAAGGTCAAATTTCAGGTGACGGCAATTACCAATACCCCCTTCCCGGACTAGTTGTTCGTTTGATATACACTTACCAATGAAGGGGTTTTTGGGTCGATAGGTATTGACAGGGATATCATCTTTGGCCTTTTTGGGTTTCGCTTGAGTCATAGGCTTAGTTGTGTTTTCTGACTGGGTAGGCTTAGTTGTGTTTTCTGACTGGGTAGGTTGTGTTTGAGCCACTGACCCATTAGCGGCACTACTGGATAGAGGTTTAATGCTGACAATCTTCCCTCCCATGCGAGCAATCCGCTGCATTTCCTGCTTCATGCGGTTATAGGGCACCGTCAACAAAACGGTGCCACTCTGGCGAATCGGTCCATTTTGACGAAGACCGACTACCTCATAAACGTAAGTGCGACTACCAAATTCTGTAACAGTGCTGGAATTAGTAGACTCGCTAGGACTGTACATTGCTTCTATTGCTCCAAACCAAACTGACTATGTATTGCTAACTATGTATTTCTAAGACTTGCCTTGGCACCACAAACAGACTCACGGTCGATGGGTGAGCGGCTAGCTAGTAATAACCCCGAATAATGCCTTATTAGCGTAACATTGTAAAGCTATGCCCAGTAATGTTTTTGGTTTATCAGGGAGAGAATTAGTGTAGAGGCACTGCTAGGCACTACTCTCAAGTTACATCATGAGTCACTCAAAAACTGTAAATCCTGAGTCAGTTTAATTTTTTCTTTAAAAAATGCCCAACAAACCTTAGCATAAGTACTAAGCGATGTAATGCTACTGACAATCAGCCTTGTATAAGCAATCTGGTTTTGGTAGAATCCACTATGAGCAGCTAGTAGTAAATACTTAAGCAGAGCTTGGCTTTGGTCTTCCCTAGTGGTTAGTACTTAAGCGAGTGGATTTATGGTGGCATGTTATCAAGCACCACTATAAGCGTGTGTCAGATTGCTCCCAGGCTTGGGCTTTGGCTTACTGAAAACTGATTTGAGAATATGTTTTACGTTAGAGGGAAGATATGACCACAGATCTGGAGAGGGTGGTAGTTATAGGAGTTGCTGGAGACTCAGGATGCGGTAAATCAACGTTTCTAAAGCGTTTGACCGACCTATTTGGCCAGGAGTTCATGACGGTGATTTGTCTGGATGACTATCACAGTCTGGATCGCAAACAGCGCAAAGAGAAAAAAGTTACTGCCCTTAATCCTAAGGCAAATAACTTTGACTTGATGTATGAGCAAATCAAAGCGCTCAAACAAGGTCGGGGCATAGACAAACCTATCTACAACCATGAGACCGGTGAAATTGATCCACCAGAACGGGTTGAGCCTAATAAAGTCATAGTCATTGAAGGGCTGCACCCTCTTTATGATGAGCGGGTGCGTGAGCTGGTTGATTTCGGCGTTTACCTAGACATTAGCGATGAAGTCAAAATCCAATGGAAAATCCAGCGGGACATGGCAGAACGGGGCCATCGTTATGAGGATATTCTAGCGTCGATTGAAGCTAGACGTCCAGACTTTGAAGCTTACATTGAAGTCCAGAAGCAATACGCTGATGTGGTCATTCAAATCTTTCCCACCCAGCTGCTTCAGGGAGAGGCAGCTAAGGAAAGCAATCTACTGCGGGTGCGCCTACTTCAGAAGGAAGGGGTGGAAAACTTCGAGCCAGTTTATCTGTTTGATGAAGGGTCAACCATCGACTGGAGACCTTGTGGTCGCAAGCTAACCTGTGCTTATCCTGGTCTGAAAATGTACTATGGGCCAGACAGCTACATGGGTAACGAAGTCTCTGTACTAGAGGTAGATGGTCAGTTTGATAACCTAGAGGAGATGATTTACATCGAAAGTCACCTCAGCAAGACCTCAACTAAGTACTATGGAGAGATGACCGAGCTATTGCTCAAGCACACCGATTATCCTGGTTCTAACAACGGTTCAGGCTTGTTCCAGGTTCTCGTTGGTCTGAAGATGCGGTCAACTTATGAAACCTTGATATCCGCTCAAGCCAAAGTAGCAGCCAAGGTGTAGTATGGTCTACAGGAGCTGATGGGAAAAATGTTCGCGTAACTCACATTCCATCAGCTTCCTCAGACGGAACAAACCGAATCAGAGCATAAGATTGGCATGGTATCGGATAGAGTTATAAGAATTTGGATAGCCAGCGTTTTGGTGTTTTTTGTGATGGTGGAAATCTACCAGTGGGTTAGACACGTAACTCTACCACTACCAGTGTTTATCTTAGCAGGAGCCTTATTAGCGATCGCTTCTAACTATGGCAAGCATCCAGGCTGGATTTTTCGCCAGCCTTCCTTCGGGTCTGATTCATCTGATTCCAATCTCAGCCAAGACAACCAAGACCAAGATATTACCAAGACTGCTGCTAACTTAAACGCTACAAACCAATCCTTATTTCCAGCCTTGCCTATCCGACAAAAATCAATTTCTTTTATTATTAATCGTCGTTTTGAAAAAAAGAATGAATGAAGAATTTATGTAAGCTGTCAGCCGTCAGCTCTCAGCTCTCAGCTCTCAGCTGTCAGCCGTCAGTGGTCAGCTCTCAGCTCTCAGCCGTTGGCCTTTCGCTCACGCTACCCGAACAGTTTTGTGGCACAGGCTTTGGCCTTTGGCCACGCTGTGCGAACGACGCTGTGAAATAACTCAGATTAATTAAACGAATGCTTACCTCTTTCATTCAAAAGCTGATAGCTGATACGCGACACGCTGATAGCTGACATTAACGGTTCATATTCCGCTTCATTTGTTCCAACTCTTCATCCATTTCCCAGCTTTTAAACTGTTGCTCTAAAGGGTCTACACCAGAAGGGATATTGTATTGGTTACTGTTGGTAGTCTGATTCCAGGCAAATGTCTGGGAGTTCTGCTTCGGCTGAGCACTTGCCCGAGCTGCTGCTGTATCTCTAGCTTTAGCCTGAACTTCAGCGCTACGGTTTTTAATCTGTTCTTGGAGTTCCTTGGCTTTAGTAATGCGCTGTTTAACCCCTTCCATCTGGCCCCAAAGCTGATTGCCTTGACGTAACAGAGCTGCTTCTCGCTGTTGAGCTGCTTGAGCCAAATCAAATCTGTTGTGGGACTTTGCCTTTTTAATACGCTCATGCCAACGTTGAATGTCTTTGGCAACGGCAAGAATTTGGTCTTGCAACCGCTTTTCCTGTTGCTGTAAGTCAATAATTAGCCGCAGTGTGTCTTTTTCTTGCTCCCGTAACTGCTCCTCTAGTGCCTGTAGCTCTAGATGAGGATTGTTGCGGAGAAATTCTTCTAGACGACTTTCTAGAAATCGATTCAGGTCTTCAAATAGTCCCACTGCACCACTATCCTAGATCCTATTAGATCATATATCTTTCACTCTGTTCTATCAACATATCTCAGGTTATCTGAAATAGCTACAGGAATGCTATTTATAGTGGGTTAATAATAGTTAATTTAAAACCGGCCATTGGGCTTTGTGCGATCGCGATCACACAAATCGCGATTTTTGCGATCGCTATTTCTGCGATCGCGAACATACTCTAATCCACTACAAAATACCATTGCCAATTGGCAATATAGCCATCCTGTTGTTAATTTTTACAAAGCGTTACGATTTGTTTTTTACATTCGATATGGTGATTTATTACAGTCATGATGTTACATGACTAGAAATGTTGTCCAACGTAAATTGAACGAACTTCACCATTGCGTCGAATCACTGCTTCCTGATTATCTACAGACACTAGAGTCCAACCGCTATTACCAATAGCTTCCCCCAGCTTAATCCGTTGGGTAACACCATCAATTTTAAACAAAGCAGCAGATTGCTCTCCTAGCTCCAGTAATCCCACCAAGGTATGTTTGATGGCAGGTGATGATGGTGGGGGAGGTGGTGGGGCAGGGAGTCGGTCAATATTAGCGCTGGGCAGGGGGTCTGGGGTTGGTGGTGGCGGTAATTCTAGAGTAATTGGTGGTGGTGGTTCTAGAACATTTGGTGGCGGTGGTTCTATAGCAGTTGCTGACGGAGGTTTCGGGATTGGTGATGGGGGGGATGGTGTAAGTTCAGGGGTACTAGGAGGGGATGGTTTTACTGGCGCTGAGGATGCTATGGCAGGATCAGGGGTTGGAACCTTTTCAATCGGGATGTAATAAACTCGTTCTAAGACACGTTCTTTGATAGCAGTTGGTGGTGCAGTTGCTGCTGAGTTAGGAGCTACCGGAGGATTGGGAGGTGTGGGGTCTGGTAATGATTGGGCGATCACAGTCTTTTTGATAGCTTGTGCTTTGCGGTCAATCACTTCTAGCGATCGCAACATATAGTTAATAAACTGGGCATCAGGTTCTGAGACTTTGCCTTGTTGAACTGATACTAAAGCCACTAAGTTGTTCAACCATGACCAAGTTAGCTTTCCCTGGCTAGTCAACCACATTATTGTGATTGCTGATAGGGACAGTAAGGCTAAAGTCCATAGGAGCTTGTCTAAAAACCGACTAGAGTTATCGGCGACAGTACTAGAGTCAGTATCTGCCGTTGTCTTTTGCAACTCACTTGATGTGGTTTCAGCTAACTCCTGGGTTGAGGGCAGTGGCGATTCCAGAAAGGGAATAATTGCCGCTGATATGGGAATTTTCGGGATTGCTATCGGTTCCAAGGAGACATAGTCTGGCTCAGGGGGTTCTGTCGGCAACTCGCAGCCGTTCTCAATCATTTGGTACAGATCCCCAAATAAATCATCCATTAACCTATCGGCTTCAGCATCTACCGACCATGGCTGAATGGGAAGGGGAGGGTTCAACCGCTCTGTTGATTTTTCTTTGGTAATCACATCCTGAGACATCGATGGTATGCTCTCGTAACTTTGACTATGACTATATCTTTGAGAAGATTATCTAGGGTTTTCTCACAGATGCCCCTGAGATTATGGAGTCACAACAGGACTTAACTTTCGTTCCCGCACCTCTAGATATACCAGCAACGCATTAATATCTGCTGGATTAACCCCGCCAACTCTAGATGCCTGACCAATAGTCATAGGTTTGACTTGGCTAAGCTTTTCACGAGACTCCTTGGATAGAGTTTCAATAGCAGCATAATCCAAATCTGGTGGTAACTGCCGATTAGCTTGCCGAGAAACTTGGTCAATTTGGTTTTGCTGACGCTTAAGATAGCCTTGATATTTTAGATCAATTTCTGCTCCTTCTCGTTCCGACTGATTCAGCTTAGGGTCACCCAGTTCATATTGGTCTAGATTGACATAGTGGAAACCAGGACGACGTAGTAACTCAGCTAAGGTAATCGAGCCTTTGATCTTTTGCTGGGTATCGGATGCGATCGCAATTCCGATTGGATCATGTTCCTTAATCCGCACCGACTGGAGTCGGGCTTTTTCTGTGGTAATATTCGCCTGTTTTTGTTGATACAGCTGCCACCTACGGTCATCAATCAAACCCAGTTTCCGTCCTAAAGGAGTCATACGGCGGTCAGCGTTATCGGAACGCAATAGTAACCGATACTCCGAACGGCTA
Source organism: Moorena sp. SIOASIH (assembly GCF_010671925.1). Classification (GTDB taxonomy): domain Bacteria; phylum Cyanobacteriota; class Cyanobacteriia; order Cyanobacteriales; family Coleofasciculaceae; genus Moorena. Next base: position 651,346 of record NZ_JAAHIH010000006.1, read on the forward strand.
GTCAGCATTCGGTAAGGTTCCCGCAGGTCTTTGGTACACAAATCGTCAATTAACGTGCCCATATAGCTTTCTTCCCTAGGAAACACCACCATTTCCTGATGGCGGACATAGCGTACTGCATTAATTCCTGCTACAATCCCCTGAGCTGCTGCTTCTTCGTAGCCAGTGGTACCATTAATTTGTCCAGCGCAGAACAATCCCTCAATTTTTTTAGTCATCAGTGTCGGATAACACTGAGTTGCTGGTAAATAATCATACTCAACCGCATAAGCAGGACGCAGCATAGCACAATTTTCTAATCCCGGAAGAGTTTGCAATAGCTGCAACTGCAAATTCTCTGGTAACCCAGTAGAAAACCCCTGGATATAGAGTTCTGGAATATCTCGTCCTTCTGGTTCAATAAAAATCTGGTGGCTTTCCTTATCAGCAAAGCGCACAATTTTATCTTCAATACTAGGGCAGGAACGGGGTCCTTTAGCCTCCACCCAGCCTCCATAGATTGGGGATAGATGAAGATTGTCCCGAATCAAGCGGTGAGTCTCAGAAGTCGTGCGGGTCAGATAGCAATACATCTGCTCTCGTTCGACCCACACATCTGGGTCAAAGCTAAACCAGCGCACCTTCTCATCCCCTGGTTGAGGTTCCATTTTGCTGTAATCCACGGAGCGCTTATCTACCCGTGCGGGGGTTCCAGTCTTGAGTCGTCCCGTTTCAAAGCCTAAGCGGTTAAGGGTTTCAGTCAACCCAATTGCCGCAAATTCCCCAGCCCGTCCTGCTGACATGGACTTGTTTCCCACCCAGATCCGTCCACCCAGGAAAGTGCCAGTTGTCAAGATCACTGCCGATGCTTGGAAAGCCACACCGAAGTAAGTCTGGACACCTATCACCTCATCATTAGCCCCCAGCACCAAATCCGTGACCATGGCTTCCCGGAGAGTCAAGTTTTCTTGATTTTCTACAATCTCCTTCATCACAGCCGCATATTCTCGCTTATCCGTCTGCGCTCGCAAAGCCCAAACCGCTGGTCCCCGTGAACAGTTAAGTACCCGCTTTTGCAGGTAGGTACGGTCAGCCATTTTGCCAATTTCTCCACCCAAAGCATCTACCTCATGGGTGAGTTGAGACTTGGCCGGTGCTCCCACTGCTGGGTTACAGGGTTGCCAAGCAATTTTGTCTAGGTTAAGGGTAAGTAGGATAGTACGACAGCCCAACCGTGCTGAAGCTAGGGCGGCTTCACAACCAGCGTGTCCCGCGCCAACTACAATCACATCAAAGGCATCTTGGAAATCTACTTGGGAATGCATGGGTCTAAGGAAGGATCTGAAATCAAAGGTGAGGAATTTCCTACCAGAAAATGGTGCATTTTTTATATTTTAATTTAAAAATTAAGGGCTTGGTTTGATAGTTAACCATCAACCGTCAACCATCAACCGTCAACAACAAACTCTTTTACGCCCAGTTAGCATTCAGTGGTCAGCGGTCAGCGGTCAGCGGTCAGCTTAAAATCAACCCAGCGTAGCGAACAGCTTTGTGGCACAGGCTTTGGCCTTGGCCTTTGGCCACGCTACGCGAATGGCCACGCTGTGCGAACGACGCTGTGACCTAACTCAGATTAAACGAATGCTTAAGTATTTTATTCTTAACGGTTTCCTCCTCAATAATCGTGCCCATAGCACATAAGCTGATAGCTGATACGCGACACGCTGATAGCTAATAGCACCTCAAGTAGCGTGCCCGTAGCGCATAAGCTGATACGCGACACGCTGATAGCTTAGCCTTCAGTGATAATTTTTGGCACTCTGAAGAAATCACCATCCTGCTCAGGAGCCTCCCTGAACATACTTTCCCGGTCAGTATAGGGTTTGAGAGTATCCAGTCGAGTCACATTGCTAATATCAATCGCCCGTGTAGTCGGCGGCACATCCTCAGTATCTAATTCACTAAGCTGTTGAAAATAATCGAAAATATTGCTCATCTGAGCCGCAAATTTCTCCTCTTCCTCTGCTTTGAGTTCTAAACGAGCAAGATTGGCTACTTTTTGGACTTGTTCGCGGTCTATCATCTGGTTATATTATCTTCTTGGTTACTAACGAATTCCTCAACATTCAACAGTAAAGGCTTAGCCCAAATCAAAGACTATAAAGACTGTCAAGTTTATTAAGTAGAAGCTAGCCGCTAAAAGTAAACATCAATCGTAGAACGACCTGTAGTTTTCAGCCAGTTTTGGGCTTCAATGTAGTTATTAGGAGCAAGGCGAATAGCTCGTTTCCAATAATCAGCCGCTTTGTCATACAAAGCTTCTGCCCCCTCACTATCCCCAGCTTCCTTAGACTGTTCACCTTGGTAATGGTAAATTACGGCTACATTATTAAGGGCCTGAGGCATACGGGGGTTGATATCAAGGGCCTGATGATAGAGTTCTAAAGCACGCTCATGCTCACCATTACTCGCTTGAATCAGCCCCATGTTGTAGATAATAAAGCTGCGGTCGTTGGGGTCTTCCTCCAGTTCCAAGGCTTTTTTGTAATTATCCATAGCTTCAGCATATTCCCCATCCGCTTGAGCTGACATACCATCTCGGTAATAGACAAAAGCTTCCTTGGCTTGCTTATTGGTAGGCAGAATCTTTAAGAGGATGTCTGCCATCACCGTAAAGGTTTTATCGATAAAGTTATCGTTGCGTTGAGTGCGTGGCATAGTTGCGTGGGTCTATAGTCTTCACCTTGTATATCATCCTATCTCTTGACACTCCCCGCCCTATAAGAGCGGGGATTCTTAGTTCTACGACATACCTTAAAATTAGTTATCCTGAAAGGCAATACTTAAGCCAAATATCCGTCCAGAAGAACCAAATATTGAGCCTAACTTAACTAACCCCAGTGGGCTTGTCTCCCTAAGCGTTGGGATTCCCCGTTCCCGTGTGCCCCACGGTACGTTATATACTTTGAATTTGTACTTTACTGGTTTTCGGTGTCTGTTAAGACCCATGCGTTTTGTCGAGGTTTTTCGCGCCTCGTGTACTAGTATTTTGCGTGGAACGGGCATCCTGCCCGTAATTGTCGTTGTTGAGTGAGGCAGTACCGACGAATCGGGGCCTGTACTAGGCTACATGTTCATTATATCAAATTCGTGCTTATTGCCGTCGAACGAAGGACGGGGCTTGAAACCCAAAATTTTTGGTCAGCATTTAGCTATTAACCTCTCAGCAGTTAGCTCAACAATCTAGGAAAACTTAAGCATTGATTGGGCTAACTGCCGCAAGTACATGATTTACCTTGAACACCCCTCAATAAGCCTCAATAAGCTGATAGCTGACGGGTAAGCATATGCGCTACGCGCAGGCTACGCCAACAGCTATCAGCGTGTCGCGTATCAGCCATTAGCCATTGGCCTGTGGCCACGCTACTGGAGGTGCTTATGGGCTATGGGCACGCTACTGTTCGCGCAGCGTGCGCGTAGCGCAATCGCTGCTTTTGAATAATAAAATAAGCTGACCGCACCTGAAGTAGCGTGAGCCATTCGCGTAGCGTGGCCATAGGCCAAGGCTGACCGCTGACCGCTGACCGCTGACCGCTGACGGCTCAATGCTGATGGTGATCCCTTGAATCCCCTATTATTTGGCTAAATTAATCCCTTGCAATGAACTAATCCCGGTAAGTGCTCAAGTCATGGCTATATTACCTAGAGCCTCAACTCACTTACTGTTATAGAACTTCATTAACACATCTATTTATATATGTCAATAAAAATATGTGTTAAAATCTCAGTAAAATCACTTAGAATAAAAGCATGGTAGATGAACCCTGATAATTACCCCCGGAGCTGAAGTTTCCGGGGTTTTCTGTATTGCCTATAGTTCCCACAGTAATCCGATCGGAGCTAGATCAGGGTTTTGTAGATTCCTCTGGATCAATTAGTGAGTCACTTTTCCGGATATCCGTGAAATCACAGAGAAAAAAGAAATGGTAGATGCACCCTGATAGTTACTCCCCGAAGCTCACGGTTCGGGGGTTTTCTTTAGTACCGATATTCTGCATTTCTTATTTTAAGTATAAATACTGTTAGCTATCAGCTAATGGGCTACGAGCACGCTGCTTGAGGTGCTATCAGCTATCAGCTAATGCGCTACAGATAGTGCTACTTGAAGTGCTATCAACCATTAGCGATTGGCCTGTGGCTACCGTACTTGAGGTGCTTATGGGCTATGGGGACGCTACTGTTCGCGCAGCGTGCGCGTAGCGCAATCGGTGCTTTTGAATAAAATAAGCACCTCAAGTAGCGTGAGCCTTGGCCGTTGGCCACGCTACGCGAATGGCTCACGGCTGACCGCTGACTGCACCTCAAGTAGCGTGCGCGTAGCGCATATGCTTACGAACTAGCAATACTTTGCACAGCCTATTAACTGATGGGAGAGTAGAATAATGTTGACTAATGATATCTTAGACGAAATTCACAAATTTCGTGAAGACCATGCCAAGGCTTTTAACTATGACGTTGCTGCGATGTTCGTTGATTGGCGCAACAGACAGACGGCAAGTGGTAGAAAAGCAGTAACGCTACCACCGAAAAAGTCTAACCAAACTCGCGCTTTGCATCAAGACAGTGAGATGCACCCGACTGAACTTGAAGATGAAGAAGAGGAGAAGATAGTTCAGAGGAATGCGTTCGCGTAGCGTGACCTACGGTCAATCGCTTTTTTCATAAATAGGGATTAAACCCATGAAAACCATCATATTAATGGCGGATTAAGTTGTAAATTCACCGGAATTGTTGTAAGTTTCAGTATTTATGAATCAATTCTCTGGCTAACCCACTGTCTTGATGCAGTCGCTCATGGGGGGAACCCCCAAGACCGCGCTGCATCGCTTCCGAAAAGCCCTTAAAGCAGCACTTGAACCTTGAGTCAAACTCATTTGGACAAACTGCTCAACCCCTTCAATAATGGGAAAATTAGGAAACGTAGGACTGAAAGAAGACTCAACATAGCTACCCCCCTTACCCGCTTGGAGTACATTGATTTATGAACTACCCCGCCCTGTAGAGGGACGGGGTTTCAGCAGACCCGTCTGATGAGCGTGATTTTTGGCGCTTCATCTTCCCTAGTTGCTTCATCGATCCAGTATGCTTACTGGTCTTTGAAGTAGAGCTAGGAAATCCACGTTTATCGAGGTCATTTCCGTACCCCGGCTGATTACCTAGTGCTGCGTTGTACATCACCATTGCGCTGGTTTTATCCCGTGAAAGCCGAAATCCGCACTGATCACAAACGTGGTAACGATTGGAGAGATTAGCCCAGTGTTTATGAATTTTTCCACACTTTGGGCAACGTTGTGATGGCTTTAATTGTTTAGTAGGCAGATGAAGTACTATCCCACCTTTTAATTCAATTTTGTAGGACAGCATCTTGTTAAGAGACCCAAAACCAACATCAAGAATGGATTTGTTTAACCCAACTTTTTGATTTTTTCGCTTTGACCCTTTCTTGGCTTTGCGGGTCATTCCTTTCGTATTTAGCTTTTCGGTTACACCGATGTCATAACGACTAGATAAATCTGATGTAACTTTGTGTTGCCAGTCTTTTCGCTGATTGCCAATTTTACGCTTGATTTGAGATTCCCGTTTATTGGCTTTTTTCCAGCGACTTGATGGCTTAACTCGCTGTTTACGATTAGGAGCGCGTTTCCTGCGTTTATCTTTGCCAGCAGTTTTTAGTAATGGCTCTAAAGCACGAATAAAACGCTGATTTTTGATTTCGTTGAACTCGGAGCCATCAAAAGTAGTAATAGCTGTCTGTGTTCCTAAGTCATAAGCCACAACCGACTCATAATTTAAGTCTGATTCAGACCCATACTTGGGTTCAGGTACATCCACTTTTACGGTGATCGACGCAAACCATTGATTCAATCGTGGCTTGTAAACAACGGTCAATGTAGTTGGCTTACCCCAATGTTTGGCTTTACCTCGCATCCTAATCTGAATCTTTAAGTCATTTAGCACTAGAGTCCCATGTTTTCCATTGCTATTAACCTTCCATCCAGAAGTACTGGGGTAAGTCCAACCAGAGTAATCCCTAATAGACTTAAATCTTGGGAACTTTCTTAATCCCTTTAAGAAGCTGTTGTAAGCTAAATCTACCCGTTTGACCGTCCCTTGCAATGAGGTACTGTAAAGACCTTTGTAATCAGGCCAACAATCTTTATATGCTGGCAAAATATTCTGTTGATCAAGGTAGCCAACACTTTTTCGATTAACCTTCCACTCATAGCGGCGGTGAGCTAGACAGGCATTATACAAAAGTTGATGTAACGAACGGGCATAAAATAGCTTATTTTTTTGCGATGCGGTTGGATACAGTCGAAATGTCTGCCTTAGCGTCACCACTTCAGTCTCACCTCCTTGTGTGCAGTCAGTCGATAGTTGCTCTAGAATCAATATAACACCGAACAACGAAGTTGACAAGGAATGCCTGAGATTACCATGAGAAAAGGTTCTCACGTAGTTTTTTCAATTCACCTGCATATTGTCTTTGTGACAAAATACCGTCGCCAGGTGTTTACAAAAATGATGTTAGATCGCATGGCTCAAGTTTTTACGAGGGTACTGGAGCCAAACAAATGTAAATTAGAAGAATTCAACGGTGAACCAGATCATGTTCACTTGATGGTAAGTTTTCATCCCGACAATAACTTGTCTGATTTGATCGCATCCCTGAAATCAGCTAGTAGTAGAATTCTCAGAAAAGAGTTCAAGGCAGAAATTAGCAAGCATTACTGGGGAGAAAAAGCCAAATTATGGCATGACTCTAAATGTATAGTTTCTTGTAGCGGAGCACCTTTAGATCAAGTCAAGCAATATATCGAAAATCAATCAGGCGGACGAATTTGAGGGGTCTATCCATCCCCATCCTTAAGAGGAATGGGGAATTTCGACCCCTCAAACTCCCCATTCGTTAAACTTCCCTTAGAAAACTGCCATAACTCAGGCACTCCCAAAGCTTCATAAGCACTCAGTTGTGTTTTGGAAGTAACATCAACCTCAATGGCTAGATCGGGAGGTGGATCACTACTTAAATCTAATCTCCTTTTGCCAATCATTAAACGATAATTTTGAATATAAAAACAATTATCAGGCTCGATTCCTGCTGCCATATCCTTCCGCTTGAAATTATTTGAGCCGTAACATTCGCGATTGACTTCCAATTATTATAGTAAAATTTTAACCATATCACCAATAATTTCTTTATCAAACTCATCTTCTGGCAATGGCATTCTAATTTCTAATTTATTTTGATAGTAAGCTACTCTATTAGCTCTTTTTTCACCGAGTTCTTGTAAAATATCCTCGAACGTTGACCAGCTTACATCAGTCAAAAGAATCCGCTGTCCTGGAGGAACACTTAACTGCCTGAGCTGTAATGTTACCATTGAGCATTACCTTCCGATTAACCTGCTTCTGTCTTGGTGCGCGTTCGGTGTGGGCGTTGGAACCTCGCGCCTTGTCGCACCGCTATTTTATGGCAATCGCCCCTTGGAAGCTGTGAGAGTGCGATTGACCTACGGTCACGCTACGCGAACGCATATCAATTAACCCACCCTACGTGCTTCAAGCTGTAATATAGAATAACACATCAAGTAGTAGTCCTATGGGTCAATTGATAATTGATAATTAATACAGCTTTCGAGCAACGGTCTTGCCGCCAGTTGTCAATCATCCCCTGCTAAACCTTCCGGATAGTGGAGAAGTCACTCAGAAGAAAGAAATGGTAGATGCACCCTAATAATTACCCCCGAAGCTCACGGTTCGGGGGTTTTCTTTGTCGGTGCGCTCTTACCATTAAGAATTAAATTCGCCACGGGTCGCACCTGTAGATGGTGCCATAAACCATAACTTGGCCGTCAGCTAAAAGTAAAGTTTTATCTAGGTTTTATCTAGGTTTAGTGATCATATAGAATCTTGAGCCATACTTTAGAGCTTCCGGATCTCGGTAACATCACTCAGAAGAAAGAAATGGTAGATGCACCCTGATAATTACCCCTGAAGCTCACGGTTCGGGGGGTTTTCTTTGTAGGTGCGCTTTCCGCATCTAATTATTAAATTCGCCACGGGTCGCACCTGTAGATGTTGCCATCAGCTCCTCAGCTGGCTGTTGGCTAAGAGCAAATTTCTCCCGTGGGTTTTGTTATTTATTGACTAGTAAATTGACTAGTAATCCTTCCGGATATCAATCCGATCAATCAGAAGAAATAAATGGTAGATGCACCCTAATAATTACCCCTGAAGCTCACGGTTCGGGGGATTTTTTTTTTAGGTGCGCTTTCCGTGATGGCGAACGCGCCCCGCGTGACCTACGGTCAAGGGATTGCTCGCCATCACGGGTCGCACCTGTAGATGTTGCGATCAGCTCCTCAGCTGGCTGTTGGCTAAGAGTAAAGTTCTCCCGTGGGTTTGGTTATTGATTGACTAGTAAATTGACTAGTAATCCTTCCGGATATCAATCCCATCAATCAGAAGAAAGAAATGGTAGATGCACCCTAATAATTACCCCTGAAGCTCACGGTTCGGGGGATTTTTTTTTAGGTGCGCTCTTACCATTAAGAATTAAATTCGCCACGGGTCGCACCTGTAGATGTTGCCATCAGCGCCTCAGCTGGCTGTTGGCTAAGAGCAAATTTCTCCCGTGGGTTTTGTTATTGATTGACTAGTAAATTGACTAGTAATCCTTCCGGATATCAATCCGATCAATCAGAAGAAATAAATGGTAGATGCACCCTGATAATTACCCCTGAAGCTCACGGTTCGGGGGATTTTTTTTGGTAGATGTTGCCATCAGCGCCTCACCTGGCTGTTGGCTAAGAGCAAATTTCTCCCGTGGGTTTTGTTATTTATTGACTAGTAAATTGACTAGTAATCCTTCCGGATATCAATCCCATCAATCAGAAGAAATAAATGGTAGATGCACCCTGATAATTACCCCTAGGCTCAATGGTTTGGGGGTTTTCTTTTGGAAAAGCTGTCCAATTGCGATCAAAGCTAATAGTTACCAGGGATATTCCGGCATTTTTTTCGACTATTTTATTGATCATAGTTCCGGAGAATAGTTAAGTAACTAAGAACAAAGAAATTAGATGCCACCTGATCAACACCCCTGAGATCTGATCGGGAGTTTTTTAGCAGTAGATCAATTGCGATTTATATCACTAGTTACTAGAAGCACCGTCTCAGGGTATTTGTCACCCATTTACCTTTTTGTAGATCAATTTCGATCTATGTAACTAGTTACTAGAAGCACCGTCTAAGAGTGTTTGTCACCCATTTACCTTTTTGTGGTTCCGATGTTGATGCTCTCACCGGCTAATAAGACACTCCCTTATTTTGAACTTCCCCATCCGTCGCAGGAATGGGGATTCCCAGGCACAACCTAATTGGCTGTTATCTCCTAGGGCGTAACTTTCCCCCGCACCGGAGGTAGCTGAGTAGGGTCAATACCCAGTTTTTTGAGACCCTTATCTCCTATATTAACATTTTCGAAAATTCATCCCCGTCCTCTTAGGTCGGGGTATTCTTTTCTCTCAACCTCCTAGGGCTAAAATAAATTCGCGCGTTAATCGTTTTTAATCCCAGCTCTGACGAGACTGGGTTTTAAAACTTCGCGCTTACTTGTGATCAATCCTGCTAGCTGTCAACTGCCAAAAATTTGGTAGTTTATAGAAATAGTCCCAATCGAATATATCATAACCTTATCTGGTAAGCAATAGCTATGGCTTGGGAGAAAATGGTACACCTAGACCATTTCCCCTGAGATAGCTATGGCTTGAGAGAAAATGGTACACCTAGACTATTTCCCCTGGAGTAGGAGACGCTCCTCTATTTAATTGACCAACTACCCACTCATAAGTTCCATGTGCCAGCAAGTCATTCGCTAATTCATAAGTAAGGCTATAGTTAGACCTTGGCACGGTCAGTCAAGATTTCGTAGCCATCAGTTGTTACCAAAACCGTATGTTCAAACTGAGCGGATAGAGAATTATCGACCGTAACGACTGTCCAACGGTCAGATAGGGTGCGTGTGAACTTAGTACCAGCATTCAAAATTGGCTCAATCGCTAGAGTCATCCCAGCACGCAGCTTGACATTCGGCAATTCCCGGGTGCGGAAGTTGAACACTGAGGGGTCTTCGTGTAAATTTCGCCCCACACCGTGACCCGTATAATCCTCCACTATACTATAGCCATAAGTTTGGGCATGGTCTTCAATCGCGCCAGCAATGTCTAGCAAGTACTTCCCTGCTTTCACCTGTTCGATGCCCTTGTAGAGGGTTTCATTTGCCACCCGAATTAATTGACTCGCTTCTGGTTTGACCTCTTCAATCGGAATAGTAATGCATGAGTCTCCGTGAAATCCCTGATAGTAGGCACCTGTATCAACTTTCAACACATCACCACTGCAAATCACTTTCTTAGGACTAGGAATACCATGAACTACTTCGTGATTCAGGCAGGTGCAGATTGAACCAGGAAAGCCGTAGTAACCTTTGAAACTTGGGGTTGCTCCCATCTGACGGATCCGCTTTTCGGCATAGGCATCTAAATCCGCTGTGCTCATGCCTGGCTCAACCATCTCAGAAATTTCTTTGAGTACTGTTGCCACAATAGTTGCCGCCTGCCGCATGATCTCAATTTCACGCTCAGATTTGATTTCAATCCGTCGGCGTTTTTTCTTGGCACGGGAGGGATTAGTGGCACCGGAAAACAGGTTACTTAGAATGTTCATTTGATAATTATTAGTTAATTAAGAATTATTAAAGAATTATTATATCTTTCGATTTTCTTTCTATTTTCGGTTCCTAGCTCTATTGAGTAAAAATTCCTAGCAGGATGGTTTCCAACACTTCACTAAGAAGAGGATAAATCCCCTCTTTCAACAAAGAGCTATTCCAGTTAACCACAACTTGACATTAATGGTCGATTTTCGTTATACTACATATATCGGAATAGTTAATCTAATCTACTTTAGAGTAAACTGATGAACAAGTGCGTTTGTACTACTGAAGCAGCATCTCTGTTAGGAATATCTTCGAGACGATTGAGACAACTTCTCCAAGACGGTCGCGTCCGGGGTGCCTATAAAAGCGGCAAATTTTGGATTATTCCTCTGTTCAATCATTTACCCCAAATCATCAAGGCCAGCCGTGGCCCAAAGGGCAAGTGGCGTAAAAGTCGTCCTCCGGCTCTAGCTAAGATCAATGTCAATCGCAATCGCATTGGTAGCAACAAAACTAAACGTCCCGAAGAGCGTCAGCCAGTGATTTCAGTAAAACGAAGCGGCAACAATCTATACGGCAACCAGGTAGAAATTCTTGGTCCGTGTCGGATTGTCTATCAACCGGATAACCCTCTTGATTGTGGTGCTCGTCTGTGGATTGAAACCTTTAGTGATATTCACTTTATCGGTGGTAGTTTTCCGGCCACTGCCTAGTAGAAGGTAGGGTTATATAGAGTTGATCGCACTTATGAGGTACAGTCTTTTTTGAGGCTGATTCCCTTAAAACCCTCTTTATAGCATGCCTTTTGCCTTTTGGCTTTTGCCTTTTGGCTTTTGCCTTTTGGCTTTTGCCTTTTGGCTTTTGCCTTTTGGCTTTTGCCTTTTGCCTTTTGCCTTTTGGCTTTTGCCTTTTGCCTTTTGCCTTAACAGGATAAGCAATGTCCCTCAAACGTTGCTGAGAATTGCTATTTTTACCTTTTTCCTGTTGCGTTTTTCCATAACAACACACTGCCTATACCTAGGATGACTAAGGCAAAAATCCCTACCGGCAACCACCACTGTAATAGTTGAGGCTCTGATGGTGCAGTATCCTCCAAGGATTCTGATAAGGATTCTGACTGCTGGTTAAATCCAGGTTCAGTGGCAGGACTTGGCACAGTCGCAGTTTTTTTCCCAGGAGTGACTGTAACGTCGTACTTGATCTCAAATGGCTTAAAACTAGCTCCTGATTTAGGAGTACCGCTTAAGACTAACTCATAGACTCCCGCTTTAGGAAAGACTAGATCAGCTCCAGGAATACCTTGATATTGTTCGGCTGATATAGCTTTCAGCTGTGGCTCAAGGATGGGGGAAGTCCCTAAGTCTGATGAGGATTTAGAGTAAACCACTAATTGACAATCACATTGCTCTAGGGGAATGAGTTGGCCCCCTTGGCGAGTAAGGGCAAACCACGCTAGAGCAGGTTCTCTAGCGCGAGGATTGTGATTGGGTTCAATGTGGAAGGTAGCACCGACATCAGCAGACGTTTTAATGTTGTGAGAAATTATCGGAAAATACTGCTCAGTTCTGAGTGCTGAGTTTTCAGTAGAGGAAATGTGGGATCGCAGTTTAATGGTCATGGGGGTTAAATCTTAATGCTAAAATTTCTTCAAAGATGGTCTTAGCTCCTAACCATAAAATGCCGGAGATACAGAGGATATCGAAGATAACACATCAATCTTTTAATTACAAATTGCTATAAATTCACAATAAGGATGAATGGCTGATGATAAGATCTACGATAGTCTATCGCTAGGGAACATAAGCACGGAATGGTTTTAGATTTGCTGCTGGTCATGACCCTAGGGTTTCTGGGGAGTTTTGGTCATTGTGTGGGAATGTGTGGACCTCTGACAGTGGCGTTTTCTCTATCTCAGCAGCAGGAAAAATCTCCAAAGTGGCTGCATCAGCTGGGTTTTCATAGTCTACTGAACCTAGGACGAATAATTAGTTATGCTCTAGTGGGAGCTGGACTTGGGGGTATGGGTTCGGTCTTGATTGCCAGTGGTCAGTTGGCTGGGATTGGCAGTGGATTGCGCCAAGCCATGGCAATTCTGACTGGTTTAATGCTTATTTGGTTTGGCTGTGTGCAGCTTAAACCCGATTGGATTCCCCGTCTGCCCCTATTACACCCCCTATCTCAAGGGATTGGGCATCAACGGCTGACGGTGGCGATGACTAAATTGTCTGGGGAATCTCAGTGGTGGACACCAGCCCTTTTAGGAGGAGTCTGGGGTTTGATGCCTTGTGGATTCCTGTATGCTGCTCAGATTAAAGCAGCGGAAATGGGTAATCTCTGGTGGGGAGCAGCAACGATGCTGGCATTTGGACTGGGAACGATGCCCATGATGCTAGGAGTGGGTTTATCTGCATCTAGACTCAGTGTTAGCAAGCGCAGCCAGTTGTTTCGCCTAGGAGGCTGGGTTACCCTCACGATTGGTATTTTAACCCTTCTCCGTACCGATGCTATGGTGGATTACACCGGTCATGGGGCGCTGCTGTTACTGATGTTAGCTTTGATTGCTCGTCCGATTAGTGGTTTGTGGGCTGGGCTGTTACGCTATCGTCGGGCTTTAGGAGTGGGGGCATTTGTGTTGGCGATCGCTCATACATTTCATAAGCTCGACCATACCTTGAACTGGAAGTTAAATGCTCTGGGGTTTATGCTACCGCAGCATCAGTGGGGTATGTTAGCAGGAACTGTAGCCCTTGTGTTGATCACCCCAGCCGCTCTCACCAGTTTTGATTACTTACAGAGAGCTTTGGGCAAGCATTGGCGACGGATTCATTTATTGAGTATCCCTGCTTTAGTCCTAGCTGCAATTCATACCGTGATCATTGGTTCGAGCTACCTTGGAGAGTTAGCTTGGACTGGAAACCAGCAACTAAGAGCTGTTAGTTTGGGAATAATTACCTTAGGAGTATTGCTAGTGCGATCGCGTATTGTTTGGTCACGGTTGTCCCTGGAAAAGTTCTACGTTCCCCCCAAATCTTGGTAATGGTCACTGATTCTACCAATTTCCCCAAATCAAATCTAAAACTATAGCGCGTTAATCATAATATAGCGTTTCTCGTACTTATGAGGTAAAGTCATTTTTATGCCTCCGACTCCCGACTCCCAGGGCGTGCGCTTGACCCGTAATTAAATTCGCCACGGGTCGCACCGCTCCTGACTCCCGACTCCATAATGCCATTAACCTCAAGGGCTTAGTACCTCAATGATATTAGCTATAGTTAGCGATATTTTCTCTGCTCCAAGCTAAACCCTATGCAATTTACATGTAAAGTAGCTATAAGGTTAATTTTTGGTGGGCTTTATGGGGTTTCGAAATTGGTTAACTGCTACTGTTGTAGCTTGTTTGATTTGGGTGATCAGCTCGGCCTTTGCTGCCCCTGCGTTGGCTGTGATTCGCATTAAACTGTTCGACTTGTCTTCCCAGGAGTGTCCCTCAGGAATGGCGGAAGGTACGGTGACCAGTGGTGGGGGGTCGGCTAGGCAGGCTAGTTGCTATCTGATCAAGGGTAAAGCCAAGAATCCCACTGGCAGAATGGTGGTTGATGCTGATGTCTTTGGTCGTATCTTGGATGCCAATGGCAATAATACCTTCCAAAACCGGGGTCGCGTGGGGTTAATTGATGAAGTGCCACCAGGAACCAGTAATTTTGAAATCCGGGTTACGGTTCCTGCTAATGTAAAAACGCCTCTGATCCTTAAGGGTTTTAAGGCATCCGGCTTTAGGAACAGAATCGGTCGATGATTAGCTTAAACGGGGATAACCCCCACGTCTGAAAGCGAAGCTTCAGCGTGGGATTAATCCCTGTTTAAGCTAAAACAGCCCAGCTACAATTTGTAGAAGGAAAATCGCCAGTATGGGGGAAAAATCTATACCTCCAAGGGGTGGAATGAAGGAACGGAAAATATTCAGGTAAGGGTCAGTAATTGGACTTAAGACAGAAGCGACCTGATTCGCCCAATCCATTGTTTGAAACCAAGTTAACAGAATTCGGACAATTAATAGAACTAGATAGATTTGGATAAAGCTCTGGAGAGTACTGGTCAACAGTTCTGTAGCCATAGATTTATAAGCTTTCTTAGTAAGTTTGTGTAAGTTTTATGCCTTGATGTTAAGTTTAACGGATTTGATCACCCTGTGCCTGAATAGCAAGTCAGTACAGCTTTAACATACCTAGTTCAGCTTTTTTCACGGCTCAAGCACCCGTTCATGTGTATTTGCCTCAGCTGTACCTTTCACTGTGCTGACTTGTTGACGTACATCGTCAATGGCTGAATTGAGCTGGGCAATTTTGTCTTCCAAACTCTGACGTGCCGCTTCAATGCTTGCTTCTGCCTTTAGTTCGCGCCTTCTCGCCCTAATTGCCTTAGGGTCTGAGCGCTCAGAATTTAACATAGACCGATCTTCCTCATCCTTTTGATTACTTTTACCAGCAGTAACCAAAGCGCCGATTAATCCACCTATCAATCCCCCGACTACTGCTCCAGTCAGGAATCCACTTGCAAAACCATCTTGCTGACTCATGTTGCTCTGTTGCCCTTGATTTGAAAAATGCAGCTTTTATCCAGATTAACCCATCAAGTTTGAGAGGATCTTGCTGATTAGAAAAAGGTGAGCTACCAGCCCTTAATTGATTGTATCGTATCGGAAGAGATTTAGACAAGGCTTTGAAAGCCCAGTCTAGGCAAGAGCGGGGATGAAAAACCAGGGGCTAGGGCGACTTTAGTCCTCGTCTAGAGTTTTTGAAACGTGTTTTTGAAACGTGTTTTTGAAACGTGGCTGGAAATAATAATCTTTTACTGTAATTATATAGCTACCCTAGGGGATAGGTCAACTTCACCGAAAAAAACTGACAACACTGACAAGGTTTGGGCTACGCCCAGGCTGCACTAACAAGGACAGACCCACCGAACCTTGGAAAATGTCAATTTTTTAAGCAAGTGGACTGGTTGATTTGAAAAGCCCGGTCTGGTGAGGGAGCGGGGAGTGTGAACCTTGGAACCCTGATCAGGAAGTATAGTTAGAGGTGTTCTCACAGAACACCTCTACTGTCAGTTGCGTTTGCTTGGTAAGTCCGTCAGGGTAATAGGGGTTAATTGCTCAGGTCAAGTTCCAAAAGCGCGATCGCCTGCATCACCCAAGCCTGGTACTATATATCCCTTACCATTGACTTCCTCATCAATCATGCCAGTGTAGATGGTCAAACTAGGATAATCTGCCCCCAACTTTTGTAAGGCTGGTGGTGCTGCTACCACGCTAATAATCCTTGTTAAGTCTGGTGTTGCTCCTCGTTTTTTAAGTTCTGACATTGCCAACATCATTGTCCCACCAGTAGCCAGCATCGGGTCGAGAACTAGGACTCGTGTATTTGGGTCAAACTGATTGGGTAAGGTATTCAGGTAACAATTGGCTTGTAAGCTTTCCTCATTTCTGACCAGACCAAGGTGATAAACCGATGCCAATGGCAGCAAAGTTTGGGCTCCATCTAATAGGGCTAGTCCAGCCCGCAAAATTGGCACAACTACTATGGGCACTTCTGGATTCACCATAGTTACCTTGCACGGAGCTAGGGGAGTTTGCACTGTTAGTTCTTCATTCGGCAACCAATCCCGCATTGCTTCATAGGTCAACCAGCGTCCCAACTCGGTCATAGCGCTTTTGAACAATGGAGGTGGTGTCGAGGCATCACGGGCAACCCCTAGCCAGTGCTTAACTAGGGGATGGGGTGGAACATAGACACGTAGTTGGAGAGTCATAACAGGTAGTAACTATAAGAATTAGTGAGAAACAAATAAAGTAGTGTCAGAGGAATTGGGTTGCAGGTTTTTTCGGAATAACCACAAGTCTTAATCTAGTTGATGATAGTCTCAAGTTTTACATTGATGAACACAGCATTAACCATAGTTTGCTTGATTTAAGCAAACCCTAAACAAGTTGTCAAAATAGAGACAGCACTCAAAGGGTTTGGGCATGCTTGTAACTATGCCAATAATACTGTCAAGTGGTCAATTACAAGTAAAAACACCATAGAGACTCAGATATACACCTGAGGGGGTGTGGGGTGGGGCGTGGGCGCGGGGTATGGGGTGTCTTTTAGGTGTATGATTTTAATATTTATGCAGAAGATAGAGAAAATGAGGGAGAAAAACAACCCATAGGTAAAGGCATTTGTTGAATGACAGATGCCAGAATACGTAAAAAACCTCGTCGAAAACAACTTAAAGACAGAGGTTGTTGAGAGTGGGTCGAAAATTGCAACGGATCGGCGTCGAGGCCATCGTCGTCAGTTTCAACCGATAAACTACTAGCAGATAAACTAGTGTCAGTTAATCCTCCGACGCCAACCAACCAAATAGTCGCCACAGCAATAGCGTTACCATTGTCTTTCGGCACGTTTGGGGTCAGTCATTTTGGTGTGATGCCAACCAAAACCACCACGCTTAATGTCTTTGAACAAGCATTCAATCCAGCTACGCATACTATACCAGTAGATTTGAGCCTGTTGTGGACTCAAATCCGTTAACATTAACCAAGGGTCAGCATAACCGTGATCCCAGCGAGCTAAGAGAGTGCAATCGACACAGTTGCTTCGGAAACATCTGACTCGACCACTCCAATGCTGACCAACCTCAGTGATTAGCCCAGACAGAGGTAATTTCGATGGGGGTTGGTCACCCAAAACCTGGGATGGTTGGTAATATCCTTGAGCATTAATCCGCATCAAAGGATGCCAGCCATTAGCCACAATCCCTTGATAAAACCATTTAGCATACAACCCTCGGTCTGTGGTGACTATCACAAACCAATCATCCGGGATCCCCTGTTTGACCTGATTTAACAGCTGATGCCAGTAAGGTTGCCAACTCCCTTTTTCGGTTGCACCCACAATTTTCCAAGCTACAGGTATTCCACAGCCACGGTAGACCACACTAATTACCAAGACTGTAAAACGCTTACCCAATGTGGATGCATCTGCAGCCAGCACCAGGCTTTTTTGATCGGATGACCACCAACTTAATATCCACAACAATAAGAAGGCAAAGCTTTCACTGACTTCTATTTCTTGTCGCTTTCTGCCATATTTGTGACTTTTTTCCTTGTACCATTGCCTTAACTGCTCTCTGACATTGTTTTCTGATCGATGTTGGATTTCTGCTAAAAATACGGCTACTGTTGATAATCCACAACTTTGAGTGATGGCAATACCAAAAAAGCGACCCATTGCTAATCCCACTGCCTGAGATTTGCTCAGATGAGGCATCTTCCTCATCACTACTCTGAACCATTCTTGATACCCTTTCGGAATCTGTGTGATCATCGATGACAGTCCAATGGTGTACTAAGGTTTTTAGTTCTTTTTTCCTCTTTTGTTAAAATCATACACCTGAAAGGTATGGGGTGTGGGGTGTAATGATTGCCTTAGTTCCCAAAAAGTTTTCCCTACAGGTTCGCCTACACCCAGTAAGGGTAAGAAGGCGGCTTGTTAGCCTCCCCGGTGGGATGGTTAGCTAATACTCCCGACACTCCCGACACTCCCCTTTTCGGAAAAATGGCTCCCTATATGTTGACATTCTTTTTCAACAAGCATATAGTAGTAATAAGTGTTCTCCTCTCATTAAGGATAGGCGGGTGGGACCGGTACGCAGCAGCAGGCTGGTGCCCACTTTTTTTTTTGCATTGGTAATGAACTCCTATCTCAACAAGAAACGCTAAACTCAGATCCATCAGTTAATCTATATAAATTACTAATTCCATGACTGCTGGATCCCAACCTTGCCCATCAAGCAATCAATCCCATACCATTTCCAATCAATCGGTATTTGATACTATTGTGATTGGCTCTGGTATTGGGGGGCTAGTCACCGCAACTCAGTTGGCAGCTAAGGGAGCGAGTGTGCTGGTGCTAGAAAGCTATATCATTCCTGGTGGTAGTTCGGGTTACTTCGAGCGAGAGGGGTACCGCTTTGATGTTGGAGCATCAATGATTTTTGGGTTTGGCACCAAGGGGACAACCAATCTACTTACCCGAGCTCTTGAGGCTGTCAATGTCAGTCTGGAAACAATTCCAGATCCAGTACAGATTCACTATCATCTCCCTGGTGGTCTAGAGCTAAAAGTCCACCGAGACTATGAGAATTTTTTGCAAGAACTTACGGCTCACTTCCCTGACCAACGCCAAGGAATTCGCAAATTTTACGATGAATGCTGGAAGGTCTTTAATTGCCTAAATGCCATGGAGTTACTGTCCTTGGAAGAACTCGGCTATTTGACCAGAGTATTTTTCCAGCATCCCTTGGCTTGTTTGGGTTTAGTGAAGTACCTTCCCCAAAATGTGGGAGACATTGCTCGCAAGTATATTAGCGACCTCGAGTTGCTAAAATTTATAGACATGGAATGTTATTGCTGGTCTGTGGTACCTGCTGACAAAACACCGATGATTAATGCTGGGATGGTGTTTTCTGACCGACATTACGGTGGGATTAATTATCCGGTAGGAGGTGTAGGAAAAATCGCCCAAAAACTAGTGGAGGGATTGGAGAAAGCTGGAGGTCAGATTCTTTATAAAGCTCGAGTGGGGAAAATTCTGCTGGAAAAGGGCAAGGCAGTGGGTGTCCAGCTAGTGAATGGTAAAGAGTATCGAGCAAAACGAATTGTTTCCAATGCTACCCGTTGGGATACATTTGAGAAATTGCTGCCAGCTGACCAGATGCCAGTAGCTGAGCGGAAATGGCAACAGCGTTATCAGAAATCACCGGGTTTTTTGAGTTTACATTTAGGGGTAAAGGCAGATGTTTTACCACCTGGTACAGAGTGTCACCATATTGTCCTAGAAGACTGGGAAAAAATGGAGGATGCGGAGGGGACTATTTTTGTTTCGATTCCTACTTTGCTTGATCCCAATTTAGCGCCAGAAGGCTATCATGTTTTCCACACGTTTACCCCGAGCTGGATGGAAGATTGGCAAGGATTATCCCCTAGTGAGTACGAAAATAAGAAGGAAGAGGCAGCTGGAGGCTTAATTGAGCGACTGGAGACGATTTTTCCTGGCTTAGATGCTGGATTGGATTACATGGAGGTGGGCACACCACGCAGTCATCGACGATTTTTGAACCGTATGGATGGAACCTATGGGCCAATTCCCAGCCGCAAGTTAATGGGATTGTTGGGAATGCCGTTTAATCGCACTGCGATTCCAGGGCTTTATTGTGTTGGGGATAGCACCTTTCCGGGGCAGGGTTTAAATGCAGTAGCGTTTTCGGGATTTGCTTGTGCTCACCGTATTGCTGTGGATTTGGGATTCTAGGTAGAATGCTTTTTAGGGAACAGCGGATCACCGGAATAGGCAATAGGCAAGCTAGCAATAGGCAATAGGGAACAGGCAATAGGCAAGCTAGCAATAGGCAATAGGGAAAAAATCCTGTTTACGTCATTAATATGATAATCGCTATAAAGTAAGTATTCAAACGCAAATTAGATCAGACTCGCCACACTTCCCACACCTCCCTCTGTTTCCCTATTCCCTATTGGCAATAACTTCTAGTTGAGAAATTAATCTGGCCAATTCCTGGGTCAAAAAATCCGAAGGTTTTTCCTGATAAACTTTGAGTAAGCTCTGATAAAACCAAAGGGTTCCCTCTTTACCACCTGTAAACTTTTGCCAAACTTGTTCCCCTTCTCTGTGGCAATCAGCAAGAAGTGAACGAATATTGTGGAGTTTATCAGCTAAAGAAACGCGCCGAACTTCTGGAGAAGCCAAACGTATTTTTTCAAGATAGTTGAGTTTCCGTTCTTTCCAGGGAGGTTTAGGAAGGGTTTCATATTCAGTACACCCATCGACAATACTGACGACTTTTTCACCAAAACGTTGGCGAATTTCTTCACGAGTTTTGGCACCTCCTTGGTCTTCAATAGCATCATGGAGTAATGCCGCGATCGCTTCATTTTCATCCCCACCATCTTCTAAGACTAAAGCTGCTACACTCAGCAGGTGACTGATATAGGGAACACCGCTGCCTTTCCTGACTTGGTTAGCATGTAATCGCGTGGTATAAACTAAAGCTGCTTCAAAACGAGTTGATAGTTGTGGAGTTTGGGTAAAGGTAGCCATTTTTTTTCAAGGGAATAGGGAATAGGGAATAGGGAATAGCGGATCTGGGAATAGGGAATAGGGAACAGCGGATCTGGGAATATAAACATGTCTTAACCTTTAGTTTTACTGCTATATTAATTATTACCTATTCCCTATTATTTAATCATGGGTCTTGTCTCCTTTATATGAGAGGCTTGTCAATGAATCTAAAGGGTGTTGATAGAGTTGCCAGGTTTGTTCAATATCCTGTTTCATGCTCTGTCGCAACTCCCTAGGAAATAGCACTTCTACTTTGGAGCCCCAAGCTCGTAGTCGCATGATAACATTATTGTCATTTTGGCGATAGCGAAGGGTATAGTAAGCTGCATCTGGATACTGGTCAATGTGTGCTAGTAGTTTTCGACGTAATGACAGGGTAAACGCATCTTATTTTGCTGGGGGGGTGACATGCAAGCTATAATCCTTACTGGGTAATAATTTTAGCCTAGCAGTTACAAAAAGATACATGCTGTTTTGGGCGCTCCATTAGATGTAGTTATAAGGGTTTGAACTTCCATAAAATCAAAAGAGGGTCAATTGGCGACTGTATCTTACCGGTAGTGATAAATAAGTAGTGATACAACATTGCATTGACCTTAAATAAGGCATTTTTTTATGGAAAAATATAGCAATTTTACTATCAATTAATCATTATTTATTATCTAAGCTAAGTACCTGGACAAAAATAAACCTCACTTCTTGATGCAGTCGCTCATGAGCGACTGCCGTGGTCTCCCCCATGAGCGACTGCCGTGGTTTCCCCTATGAGCGACTGCCGTTCCACGGGGCGTACAAGGTGCGTCGCGGTGTTCCGCACACAGACCCATCCGCCATGAGCGACTGCATCAAGACATGGAAGCACTCATAATAAAAAGCCAAAATATCTCTGTTTCTCTTGGTGCGCATTCACGCTTGTCGGGGAACCCGACCGGGGTCGCACCGCAAAAACTGTAAGAGACAGTTTGTTAAAAATCCGACAAACAAGCCGATAACCTTGTCGATAAAAAAGATAATAGATGACCTATTACTTGAGAAAATATATGCACGCAGGTATTGCTCGAACAGTTAGAGTTTCAAAAACATGGCAACAGAGAAGTATGTTAATAAAAAGTATGCCGAAACTCCCCGAATCATCAAGGTTTCAGAAAAACCATGCATGTAAAATGTCCATAGAATGTGATGAAATGTGGTTTTTTGTAAAAGCGATGCAGCTTCGGAACAGGGGAGGCAGCGCGGTCTTGGGGAGGCAGCGCGGTCTTGGGGAGCCAGTGCGGTCTTGGGGGTTCCCCCCATGAGCAACTGGCGTGGTTTCCCCCATGAGCGACTGCCGTGGTCTCCCCCATGAGCGACTGGCGTGGTTTCCCCCATGAGCGACTGCATCAAGACAAAAAAAGATAATCAGCATTTGAAGTTACCGTAAGAGAGGGTCGCCTTTATAGGGACAGGTTATGGGTAAGAGTTTTAAGTTATCTGAAATAAGGCGACCCTCTCTAAGGTTTCGTCTCCAATGGATTTGGTTGGCCATTGATCAAAAAACTAGAGAAATAGTTGGAGTTTATATTGGGTATCGCACTCGCGAATCGGCAAATAAATTGGCGCAACCCAAGAGGCGCGACGCCGTAATTTAATTCTTCACGCGGAAAGCGCGCCTTAGGCAGTTTACCAGCGAGCTTGGAAAGCGCGCCATGGAAGTCTTTCCCTCCAGTGGTTCGACAATGTGCTGTGTATTATACAGATTTTTGGGAAGCTTATCAAACAGTAATACCTAAAAAGCGATGCATGGCTTTCTCATAACATCAAAAACTCTTCGGAGCTCTTTCCTACTGTTCCCTTTTTAGATCAATCCTATGTTTACATCTCAAATAAAAATGCTATAGCAGCAACAAAATTTTCCGGACAGAGATATTGTAATCCAGATTTAAATAAGAGTGTCCCATCAAATTGGATTTCGTGCTGACTACTCCATTTTCAACTTTGAATTATAATTTTGAGTTGTACAATACTGGTTAATGAGTAGAAACTGTTATACAGTAATTACGTTTTCTCCCGTACAAAGCTTTATTGATAAATCGCGCAAATTACGGGATTTGTATGGGAGTTCCTATATTCTGTCTTTTTTGTCTTGGATTATCTGTCAGGCAGCTGAAAAACAAAGTTATAAGGTTGTTTATCCTGCACTCCCTAATGTTGTTCAAGGAATGCCCAATCAAATTGTCATCGCCGGAAATTTGTCTGAGGCAGATATCAACAAAATCGAAGATTATTTCAACCAAGCTTGGAAATGTCTGCTTGATAGCTGTCGATAATGGATTTAATATAATCAGGATAAAAGTCTATTTTTTTGTATAAATTGTAAAATACATAAATATAATTAAATCATTTTTTTTTATTATAATAAATCGAATCATAAAGCAGTTTTTTTGTTCAAAGTCAACGAATTTTCCGCTGACTTTGAACGTAAGCATTCAGCCTATGCGCTACGCGCACGCGTGCGCGTTCAGCGGTCAGCCGTCAGCCCTGAGCCATTACCGTAGCGTGAGCCTTGGCCCAAAGCTAATAGCTAATAGCTGATAGCTAATAGCTGATAGCTGATAGCTGATAGCTGATAGCTGATAGCTGATAGCTGAATCCTTACCTTTGAACAAAAATCACAGAAGCATTTGCTTACGCAACGAGAATTTCCAGATCTCTCATATCATGTCGGGATAATTACCCTTAATAAAAATCTCCCCATCTCCCCATCTGGCCATCTCCCCACCCTCCCTCTAATTATGGGTATTCAACCTGACTTGATATCAAATCTACCAAGGATAACACGGCAAATAATTGAGCAATGTTTCGGGCTTGTTGACAATCAACCGGTCGATTATAGATTTTTGATACTATTGTTGATTTTTTTTATGTAGTTTTTGATACAAATTACGAGGCGTTTACCCTGGAATCTCAACCCTAGTTGCTCCTCAAGTAGCGTGACCTACGGTCAATCGCGTAGCGTGGCCGTAGGCCAATCGCGCAGCGGCTCTTTTGGAGCATCGCATTTCTCTAGTTTTCTCTGCCAGAGACAAGTGACAGGATCCCCAATTTTAGGCATTTGGGGAAATCTGTGAGTATTTCATTTAGCGGTTCTCATATTAATGCGGTACACAGGATTTTTTACCTATTACCTATGGCGTATTCCCTATGGCGTATTCCCGATTTCCTGATCCGAAGTTCCCTGATCCCAAGTTGCTTATTCCCTGTCTTGATGCATACATAGCTAATTAGGGTATGATAGAGTATTTGATCAAGGCTCTGAGTATTAAAAATATTAAATTAGTATTAAAAATATTAAACAACTTTGCCAAAGCGTCCAGCAGTTTTCATAAGATTAAGTTATAATAGACATATTAGAAATAAATACTCATAATATAGATCTCAAATAGATCTCAAAAAATAGATCTCATAAAAGTAGATCTCAAAAGAGTAACATCTGCTCACCGCAGCCCAAACAGTAAAATCAGATACTAAAGTCAGCACCCCGCTTGTGCATAGACGGGGCTTCCAAACATCCCAAGATTTTCTGTGAATCAATTCCTGCCAGTCTGGAATTTTCTTCTATCTAGAGTGTGGCTAGTTGGGCAACAATAAACTGGGCGGAAATTAGAAGTGAAGGTTAAAAAAACTGGATAGTTGGAGATAACCATAATGGCTATTACTCGTTCGGAACATCTGCCAGATCTAGAAAGTGTGCATCGGGAACTGAACCGCCGACTCACCCATTTCATGAATAGCAGCGAGGGAGGATTTCCAGGGATGACGTTTATGCCCTATGCAGAGATCGAGGAAACTCCTAAAGCGGTTTACCTGAGACTAGAAATTCCAGGCATGGAAGCCAAAGACCTTGATGTTAAACTCACCGAAGACTCTATTTCCATCAGTGGCGAGCGCAAATCAGCAGCTAGGACTAAAGCAATAGGTATGGTACGCTCGGAACTACGCTATGGGAAATTCAAACGGGTTATTCCAATACCAGCCAAGATTAACAGAAATCAGGTTGAAGCTGAATATCACAACGGTATGCTGAAACTCACCCTGCCTAAAGGGTAAGCCTAAATCTTCAACCTTTTCTACCGTTAAAGTCAGTGACCTGAGGGGGTGACAACAAGGCGCTTCATTGCTGCTTGTCACCCCTTCAGCTTGGTTACTGACTGCCTTGCCTGTTTGATCATGTCAATTAAGGTGTAGTGAGCATCTTCAGAATCTTTAAGTACATGATCAAACGTGATGCGCACAGTGGAAGACTCCCCCTTGACTTTTGTGATGATAGTCATGCCTTGAGCATCAATTGAAGCCATTTCTGCTTCTTCTGTATCCGGGGAATTACCGAAAGTCTGAGCATACAGTGCCACAGCATCAGCATGATCATCGTTCATGTGCTTACAAATGCGATCGCTTACCTCAGGAGAAAATGGGTCAGACATGCTTAATCAAGAAATATAGTTATCAAAACATCTTTATCAAGATATCAGGTTTCCCCTCTCAAAACAGTCAAGACTTACCCAGCTGAAACGAAAAATTCAAGTTTTAGCCAATAGGTAACCGCCAACGGCGAACGGGGATATCAGAATTACAGAGGTTTGATAGGTCTGGGTGGATATACTGTCTATGGGGAAATCAGGAGTTCCCTATTAGCAGTTGACTAGCTTGGAGGATAGAATTCATAGGCACAGCGGTAATTCCAACCTGTGTAAAATTCCCAGGGTGCCTGTTTCAGCATCAAGTTAGCTGATCCGATGGGCGTTTTCTGATATATTCAATATTAGGTATGAGCATTTCCTCTGATTCAAGAAGGTATGTTAAATAGTAATCCCTAAGGTCAAGAGCTACCGGGATATCGGGTGTACTCAGCTAAATCGTCAGGGTTAGATTATCAGGGTAGACGACTCAGTTAAACACCTTTAAACTAAAAGCTTGATAAATACTTATGAAGATACTGTGACGGTATATCAATTGGCTGCTATCAGCATAATTCATATCATTCTCAGTGATATCTAAATAGTGGTGCTTACCCTAGTTTACGAAGGTAAAACTTGCTGGATGTCCCAGAAGTCTATTTAGGGCTTGTGATCTAGAACACATCTAAAAGACGATCTAGATCTACAGATAGGCGTGCTATCTATCATCCTACTGGTGTGACTTTTGTAAGCGTATTTATGGGAGTTTGATCACTTCCAATACCTAGGAATTAGTGGTCAAATAGAAAGCAGTCACTACCCACTTCGAGTGAGTAGAAACAGGGAGGGTTGTCATGCAAACTTTAAAACAGGGATCCAAGGAGTGCAATGTCATGGCAAAGTTGGCGGATAAACTCGAAAGAGAATGGCAGTCACGCTTGTTGAGTGACTTTCCCAACCAAAATCCAGCCACCAGCTCCAGTATTGTACAGTGGTTAATTGGAGAAGATAAAGAGGGGTTTGAAACTCTCACTCAGAGCAAACTGGTAATCGCTGTCCAAGCCATGGAGTATCGTTACAGAATT
This sequence comes from Moorena sp. SIOASIH, assembly GCF_010671925.1. GTDB lineage: Bacteria > Cyanobacteriota > Cyanobacteriia > Cyanobacteriales > Coleofasciculaceae > Moorena. Next base: position 677,807 of record NZ_JAAHIH010000006.1, read on the forward strand.
TTGCAACAGCGTTATTTGGGGGTGCCACCAGAACGTTCCTATCGCAATTTGACCACCCGCTTAGCTAGTCTAGTTACCTTACGCAATAAAATCCGCACTTGGGTGTCCCTAAGTCGCGATCGCCAAAGGGCTGTGGTGGATGTTCTCCAAGAAGTGATTCAGGAATTATTAAATAGCGATCGCTATATCCAAAAGCAAATTGCCTGGATTAGACAATGTACCAAGGAAGAACCGCTGCGCAATGCTTTATTATTAACTACTCTTGAAGAGTATTGTCTGCGCCCGATTCGCAACCAGCCCTTAGTTGTCTATCGGTTTGTCAACTTTCTGCGTCGGTCTCAACGTGGCGGTATGACCCATGTGCCGGAAGGAGACATGGTACGTTTAGTGTCAGAGTCAATCAACCCGGAAGGGGAAACCGATGCCCCAGTGAGTCTATTGGATAACCAAGCCATTACTAATTATCAACATAAGCAGGCTTGGGAAGACAAACAAAGCCTAAGGATGTCCGTATCTAAGGAATTTGAGGCTTACTTAGAGAAAAACTTAGGGTCTGAGGCTGCCCAATGGCTGCGACTTTACTTGCAAGGTCAATCTCAAGAGGCGATCGCTCGTCGCCTAGATTGGCCGATCAAGAAGGTCTATCGTCTACGGGAAAAAATTAGCTACCATGCCATTCGTGTCTTTTCCATCAATGGGGTAAAAGGCAAGCCAGACTTAGTAGCCAGTTGGCTGGAAACATCCTACACTGAGCACAGCTTTGGACTAACCCCAAGGCAATGGCAAGAATATCAGCAAAAACTGACCCCTGAACAACAGCAGTTGCTGGATCAGATGAAAGCTGGTCATACCTTCGAAGCGATCGCTAACGATCTTAACTGGAGAACTAACCAGGTGATGGGTGAATGGAACAAACTCTATCTAGCAGCTCAAGCCCTGCGCAGTGCTTCGGCAAGTTGAGGTTTGAATTTTATTATCCAATAAATCGCGCTAATTTTTTCTAAATAAGTGATAGGTATTAATTAGTATAGCTACAAGGAGCTACAGCAAAAAAACACTAATTTACTGTCATCAAAAAAAATGGGTCTGAAACCCCGTCCTTCTAGGACGGCTTTATGCTATAATATCAGAAGACGCAATGACCCGAAAAGGAAGGGTGAAACTCCCAGCAGTGGGACGACTTGGTTAAATGGTAGTTACTCGAAATGGGGACTCGGTCTAAGACTCCAATTCCAGCCCAATGCCACGCAAGAGTCTTTTTGGAAAGCGAATCAAAGTACTTCAAAAAAAAAGTAGACTCAATGACATTTGTGTCGGAGAGAGTAGAGGCAATTGGCACCGCCAAGTGGACTATCAACCCCATGTTGGTAGTTGTTACGAGCAATGCCCCAAAAGGGTACCTCCTCTAAATAATCCTCGCGCCTTTAGGCCGGGGAGTGTCAAAATAATTTACTGTAATAGGGCATGGAAAGCAATTGAAACAATTGTCTATGCCCTATTTTTTATACTCCTCACCTGACAAGGGCTAATGCCACCAGACTATATATCACTTTTTAGCTATAAACTGACCTTTAAGGGATTGAATCTCCCCTGATAATTCTTGGCGTGTTTCGACTTTGAGTAGATAACGAGCTACAAACCAGATGGTATAGCCAATACCCACTAATTCAAACAACGGTGCCATCAGGGGAATATCGTTAATTGCATCCAGGACTGCCAACGTGACCTTAACAGTAATGAACCCAGCCAGCAAAAGACCAACGGTAAGCAAGGGTTTTTGGTAATTGCTAACAAATCCGCCGATATATTCCGGCAATTGTGACAAAATTTCTGTAAGAGTTTGCAACCATTCTTGCCACGGTTGGGTCAGTCCTGGCTCAGGAGCAGTGAGTTTGGCTATAGCACCAGGTTTGTCAACTTTGAGGTCTACTTTCAGCTGTTTTTCATCCTCCAGGGTAGTTTCATTGGTGCTGCTCTGAGTATATGCAGATGCTTGGGGATTTGACGCCATATTTCCTCCAAAATTCTATTAAAGCAGGATATTCTATCGTTTGAGCAAGGCAGCTGCATAAAATGACAGACTGACTAACTGTTGCCCATGTTATCAAAAGTTCCATCATCACCTGCTAGGGGTGAGCATCCGTGGGTATAGGCTGATTTATAGCCAACTGGTCACGAGACCAGTGGTCACTAAGTAGGTCAGCACCACAACAACTGGTTAGGGAAAATCTAAAGATTTTGTTAAAATACTAAAAAATAAGCTTCCAGGAGAACACCTCCAATCATGAGCAACACCCTATCCCAAAAGCAAGTTGTTATTGCCCCTTCTATCCTGTCAGCTGATTTTAGCCGACTGGGAGAAGAAATTAAGGCTGTGGATGCCGCAGGCGCTGATTGGATTCATGTTGATGTAATGGATGGTAGATTTGTCCCTAACATCACCATTGGTCCTCTAGTTGTTAAAGCCATTCGCCCGATTACCGAAAAGCCACTGGATGTCCACTTGATGATTGTGGAACCAGAAAAGTATGTCGCAGACTTTGCTAAGGCAGGTGCTGATATTATATCCGTTCATGCTGAACACAACGCTTCACCCCATCTGCACCGCACTCTCTGTCAGATTAAAGAATTTGGTAAGCAAGCAGGTGTTGTACTTAACCCCTCCTCATCCTTGGATTTAATTGAGTACGTCCTAGAAGTCTGTGACTTGATCCTGATTATGAGCGTCAATCCTGGCTTTGGTGGTCAAAGCTTTATCTCAGAGGTTGTACCAAAAATCCGCAAACTGCGTCAGATGTGTGATGAGCGTGGTCTTTCTCCCTGGATTGAAGTTGATGGGGGACTCAAGGTGAACAATACCTGGCAAGTGCTAGAAGCTGGAGCGAATGCGATTGTGGCTGGCTCGGCTGTATTCAAGGCACCAGATTACGCAGAGGCAATTAGCGGTATTCGTAACAGCAAGCGCCCTGAACCCGAATTAGTAACTGCTTAATCAGAACCATCCCCATTAGGCAAATCTTAATCAGAGGTCGAGGGGCTGATAAGAGTAGGTTTTTAACAAAGACTTGAGTATGGGGTGTAGGGTGTGTCGAAGCGATTCAGCGCCTTCATGAGGGGGTTGGGGTTGGGTTTGACCCTGATCTAAAAAACCTACTCCCCACTCCCTACTCCCTACTCCCTACTCCCCTAAGGTCATAAGTACCTCAGCCAATTGAGAACTGCTATAATCGGCAAAACTTTCGCTCGCGGTCAAATTCTGGATTTTGCCAAGAGAAGGCAAAATGGCTGACTGAGTTAATTTGTGGTGTCACTCGACGCAGTGCCTGCATCTGGTTTTCCAGGGAAGGACGATTTTTTATGGATCTTCCCCAAGTTCCTGCTAATGCTGGTTTTACGTCTGTTTCCGACGATGCCCACTTAAACACCCGTTTGACTAAATTGGCAATACAACCGGTGTGACCACAAACACCATAAGACATGGGATGCCATTCCAGGGAACGGGGAAAATGTTCCCAAGGCTGTAGTCTCGAATCATAACCCATGCGACCTACAACTTGGTTGCCATCAGGGAAAAACACTGCACCAGCTTGTACCCCAGCTCGCTCTGCTGCCAATTCGCCTAATTTGAGAAAGTCTAATATCCCTTGGGCAGCGTGAGCAACACTGAGTTGCCACAACTGCCATTGTATAGTTCGAGTACTCTCTCTTGGGGAAGGAGTGCGACCTTGCCAGAGGGGGGTTTCTTCATCAGGGTAGAGCTTTTTGACAGCTTTTATATCCCTAGTGCTAATGGAACCCTTACTCAGATAGCGCCGAATTAGCTCCTTACCTTGATTGTTACCAGCCCGTTGATATAGGGCTTGCTTAGCTGCATCACTGTAAATCCAAAGATCCTTGACACTGCTGGCCACAGACTGGGAACCTGAACCACGGGGATAGCGAATGTAGTCGAATAAAATCCCATCGGGGCGTCGCTTTAATACACCCTTAAGCATCTCATAGTAGTCTACCTGGGCTTGTCGGTTGTAAGGGTCGATAAATACTTGAGAGCCATCCTTAACTACCGACAAACTGGTCTCTCCCCGACCATTGCGGGCAAGAATCTGTTGCCGCTCGGCACGATGACCGTAGGTATAACCAAAATTCATGGTAAACATCCAGGCATATACCTGCAAACCCCGCTCACGACCTTTTTGAATCGCCTGGGCTAATAAATCTACGTTCTCAGTTCCCGGTTGTTGTATGACTGACGGCCAAGGAGTACGATTATCTGCCTTTGGTAAAAGAACGCGACCATCGTAAAATACTTCAACGTAGACCTGATTGTAGCCTTGGTTAACAAGACGGTCGAGGATTTCCTCAAGGGCTCCAGGACGAGCATCACAGGGATATAAGCGCACCCAAATCGCTTGATTCTTCGGCCAGGTTTGGGAACGACACTGCTGTAAGAAACTGGCGTGTTCCTGGATAATGGTTTGGTAGCTGATTTTAGAGTTTGAGTTCTCCTTTAAGGAATTAACTCTTAAGCTTTCTTTTTGAGCGATCGCTTCCTGAGTAAAGTGGCAATAAGCTTTTGTTTTTGCCTCAGCGGTTGGTACCAACCAACACTGACTCAACAGACTACTTCCTACTGCAAGGGCGGCAATCAAGCTACGATGTAGACCTTGCCGGTGTTGCCTCCGTTTAACAAAACTGTTATACATTCCTAGAAACACTACAAAAGAACAGAAAGTTAGCCAAAAGCCAGCTAACTCATCCCCGATTGGTTCAATATCTTTGACATCTCCCCCAGGTGCAGCATCAGGGATTCTAAACGGATACTACGAGAGGGTCAGCAAGTCACTAACTCGTTTTCATCCCCGCCGTTATTGCACAGGGGTTTTTAACTATGATTTTTTATAAAATTACTAGTGATTATATAGTTTAGGGATAGAAAGGGAAACACCAAGGGAGGGGGGAGAGGTAAATCTATAGGTAAATCTATATTGTTTTCTATGATGATGCATATATCATTAAATTTGTCAAGTTTGATTATTGTCGATTATTAGCTAACTAGTAGTAGTGATAAACCATATAATCATTAGTCTAACCCCTAACCGCTAACGGCTGGCATTACCTTTAAAGGTTTTCAGCTGTCTTACCAACTGTTCCGGAAAATTCTTAATGATTACGAGAGTTAGGACAGGAGCAGGGCAATAATTGGCCAAAAGTTTGAGATCATCGATAATCCTACCCTCCCTTGGGTGGGATGTTCTCAAGAAACCTGAAGATAGGACAGGTTTGTACTCGCAGTTTTTTGTTAACCCAGCTTATGCCTCGCCTAAAATAGGCGAGGTGTGGACAGCTTAAGCGCCCCGTTTGAGAGAACGCTCGACTTGGGAAAATTCTTGCTCTAGACGATCCTTCAACTTTTTCGGTAAAGGGCGATTGGGATAGGAACTGTAGTAACCAGCCAAGGAATTGACAGCAGTCCGCATGGTAGTGAAGGAATTAAGGGTAGACACAGATCTATCTCTGCGGTAGCGCGAGGCATAGTCATTCATCAGCAGACTGGCTTTTTCACGAATTGCCACCTTATCTGGTGAATCTTCTGGTAATTCAAGGGCTTGTCTTAATTCTTGTAGAGCAGTTATTGTATCCTGACGGTAATCTCCTGTTAAGCCTGTACCACTTGAGGCACAACCAGTTAAACCGATAACCATAACCAGTACCAGGGCAATAAAACCTGATAAGCAGCGCTTTATTCGCATGATTGACATCAAATCCAATTTTATAATCAGATTCGATCCTATCTTGAATTGGTACTGGGGGGATCATCGCCATCAGAAAAAAAATCCCACGAACCTGTTGCCGTGGGATGTGTAGTGTATGTTAGGGCAAAATGTTAGGGGGATTTAGCCGAAACGCCCACTAACATAGTCCCTGGTGGCTTCCTGCTTAGGATTTTGGAAGATGACTTCAGTTCTATTGAACTCTACTAAATAGCCTTGTTTACCACCTGTTTCCGTTGCCCTAGCGTTATAGAAAGCTGTCATGTCTGCTACTCGGGTAGCTTGTTGCATGTTGTGGGTAACGATAACAATGGTGTATTTTTCTTTAAGCTCGTGCATTAGTTCTTCCACTTTGAGGGTGGAGATGGGGTCAAGAGCGGAGCAAGGTTCATCCATCAACAACACTTCTGGCTTAATGGCTAAGGCGCGAGCAATACACAAACGCTGTTGTTGACCCCCAGATAGAGACAGACCACTCTGTCTTAGTTTATCTTTGACTTCATCCCAGAGGGCAGCTTGTTGAAGACTGCGCTCCACTAATTCATCCATGTCCCCTTGATAGCCGTTAATCCTGGCTCCAAAGGCAATATTTTCATAAATGGATTTGGGAAAAGGGTTTGGCTTTTGGAATACCATGCCAATGCGGCGACGTACTTCTTCAATGCTGTTGTCAAACTTTTTATCATAGAGATTTTCGCCATGGAAGGTAATTTTCCCTGTCACCCGTGCTCCTGGAATCAGGTCGTTTAAGCGATTAAAACACCGCAACAAGGTGCTTTTTCCACAACCGGACGGTCCGATAAAGGCGGTAACTTGGTTTTTGGGAATATCTAAATAGACATCTTTGACTGCTAAAAATGATCCATAGTATACGGAAACTTTTTCAGCCCGTAAAACCGGATATTGTACTTCTACAGACGAAGTTGTGCAGTCCATAACTTGGTTATAATTCATATTTAAATCCTCTATGTAATTGTCAACTTTTGAAATCAAAACTGAAAACTTTTCCATACCTTTGAATCTGTATTTTAATAGTGGGTATATTGACTTTTTATCTATTGCTTTGGAATTTATTGCGCAGGAAAATTGCTCCGGCATTCATGACCAACAGCACTACCATCAACATCACAATTCCCGCAGCCGCGTTAGTGTGAAAGGCTTCTTGGGGACGGGAGATCCAGTTGTAAATTTGAATTGGCAGTGCAGTAAATGGATCTTGTGGGTTCATGGGCGGCCTGGTAATGAAGCTCAAGGCTCCAATAGTAATCAAAGGAGCAGTTTCCCCAATTGCTCTTGACAGTGCTAAAATCGTTCCTGTCAGGATACCAGGTAAAGCGAGAGGAAAAATATGCTCTCGAATCACTTGCCAGCGAGTTGCTCCTAAGGCATAACCCGCTTGACGCAAACTATTGGGAATTGCCCGTAGACTTTCACGGGTGGCAACAATAATGATCGGCAGAATTAACAACGACAGGGTTAGGGCACCAGTTAGTATGCTCCTACCATTAGTAATGGGAGCCAACCACCGGACAAACACTTGTAAACCCAATAAGCCGTAAATAATTGAAGGTACAGCAGCTAGGTTAGCGATGTTGATTTCAATAATCTGGGTCAATAGGTTGTCAGTGGCATATTCTTCTAAGAAAATACCCGCCCCTACTCCCAAAGGAAAAGAGACGATTGCTGTTAGCACCAACAGCCACACACTACCGATTAAGGGAGGAAAAATACCAGCTTGGTCTGGTTTACGGGAGGGAGGACTGGTGATAAATTGCCCATTGAGCCGGGGCAGACCATCGAGAAAAACATCAATTAGCAATACTGCCAGTATCACTAGCCCAAAAAAGATGGCAACCCAGGCAGCAAAGGCGAAGATTTTATCAAAGTTATAGCGCTTGGGTAGCGCCAGGTTGAAGTAACCTCCGGAATCGTCTCCTTGAGGTTTTAGGTCTTGTGCCATTAGTCGTATTTCTCCCGAAAGCGACGGACAAACCAAAAGCTAAAGATATTTAGGGCTAAGGTCAGTAAGAACAGGGTCATACCTACAGAAAAAATAGTTTTGTAGGCTAGGGAACCTGCTGGTGTATCTCCTAAACTAACCTGAACAATATAGGCTGTCATGGTCATCACTGGTACTAGGGGATTCAGTCCCAAGGTGGGATTTTGACCGGCAGCAATGCTAACAATCATGGTTTCACCGACAGCACGGGAAACTGCTAGTACAAAGGAAGCAACAATTCCAGATAATGCTGCTGGTATTACTACTCCGATGATGGTTTCTCGTTTAGTTGCCCCCAAGGCATAAGCACCTTGTCTTAAACTGTTGGGTACAGCATAGATGGCATCTTCACTGAGGGAAGCTACCATGGGAATAATGGCTATTCCTAAAACAATCCCAGCGCTTAAAGCATTGAATCCTTGTAAACCGGGAATAAATGTTTTTAAGAAGGGGCTAACTACCATCAGGGCGAAGTAACCAAATACCACCGTAGGAACCCCTGCTAATATTTCTAGGGCAGGTTTGAGCCAGCGACGGATATCAGAAGATGCATATTCACTCAAGCAGATAGCTGCAAGCAATCCCAGGGGTAATGCCACCATCAGCGCGATTACAGAGGTCAGGAAGGTGGCACTAATCAGCACAAAAATGCCAAACTGGGGATTAGCAAACAAGGGAGTCCATGCTGTATCAGTCAGGAATTTCCAGAGTGATACTTCTTGGAAAAATGCTACTGTTTCAAATATTAGGGTTAGAACAATGCCGATGGTAGTTGCGACAGAAACAAAGGCAAAGGTAGCAAAAACTATTTTTACTACCAGTTCTACCCGCTTGTTTAACTGCCGGTTTGGTCGAAACATCTCAGAGTCTGATGACTCAAAAGATGGCGGAGTGGTAGTCATCAGTAAAGTATTACGTGTGAAGGAGCAAGTTTGAAGGAGCAAGTGTGTTCGCCTGATAGCGTTCTCTTAGGGTAGGATCAAGTGTGAAGGATAAAGGATAAAGGATGAAGGATGAAGTGTGAGGAATCAAGTGTGAGGAATGAAATAATTCTACTCATAGGTGTAGTGGTGATATATATCAAGGTGACTTACAAGGTGACTTAGCAACTTGGTTCTTTTCAGCCTTCATCATTCAGACTTCATCATTCAGACTTTAAGACATCATTTACTATTCTTTATTTCTCTAATAGCTGTTTCACTTTGGAGCCTTTACGAGCATTAGCAAAGACTGTACCAACTGTGCCATCGCTAAAACGCTTTCTCACCAGCATCATAATATCTTCTGGCATGGGAACATAGCCAACTTCTGAGATTAATTTGGAATTTGCTGCTGCCAACTGATAGTCTACAAATGCTTTAACTTCAGGTCGAGTTGCCGCCTCTTTCTTAACGTAGATAAACTCTGGGCGAGATAGAGGTTTGTAACTTCCATCGGCAATAGTTGCTGTGCTAGGGGCAACGCAACCACTTCCTCCATCAATCTTTAAAAGTTTGAGTTTATCTTTGTTTTCTTCGTAGTAGGCGTAACCAAAGAAGGCTAGTCCACCCTTATCATTCGATACCCCTTGCACAAGCAAATTGTCATCTTCACTCGCGGTATAGTCGCCCCGAGAGCTAGCGTCTTTACCAACCGTGTTTTCCATAAAGTAATCATAGGTTCCGGAGTCAGTTCCTGGACCATAAAGTCCTAGTTTGGTATCAGGGAAACCAGGACGAATTTGCTTCCAGTTTTTGATTTTGTCTTGAGCTGCTGGCTCCCACATTTTTTTGAGTTCAGAAGTTTTTAGGCAGCTAGCAAAGTTATTTTCTTTGTGAACTACTACAGAGAGTCCATCAAAGGCGATGGGTAATTCGATGTACTCAATTCCTCCCTTCTTGCAAAGTTCTATTTCTGATGCTTTGATCGGACGGGAGCCGTTGGAAATATCCGTTTCTCCAGCACAAAACTTCTTGAATCCACCACCAGTACCAGAGATACCGACAGTAACTTGGATTCCCGGATTCGCTTTCTGGAACTCTTCCGCCATTGCCTCAGAGATGGGAAATACTGTGCTGGAACCATCTACCTTAACTGTAGCTGTGGGGGTTGAACCACCACAGGAGGTAATCCCCACGGCTAAGGAGGTGATCAATGCTATTGAGAATAAATTATTCTTTTGAGACAACATGGAATTGGCTTAATTATTTTAGGCGTCACAGCCGGAGTTTACCGCTCCACCATAAAGAGTAGGTTAAGCATTAGGTTAAATTATAATTAAGAAAAGGTTAAATTTTTAGTTGGGGTAGTAGATATCACTAGCCAACTTACTCTAAGGTGGTATAGTGATGGGTGCCTTTAACGCTGATATATGTCGGAGATACTGTGGTTCAAGCACCTTTGTCAACTGCTGTAGGTCTATCTGTAGATTTATCAACTACACCAGCAAATACACCAGCAAGTACACCAGAACAATGCTCAACATCCCCAGCATCCCTGAATCAGTGGCTGCAAAAGCTAACTGAGGGGATTATTGCAGGCGATCGCATTACTAGAGAGGAAGCCTTAGCCCTGACCAAACTCGAAGGGCAAGATAATATATTGCTGCTGTGCCAAGCAGCTGACAAAGTGCGCCAAGCCTGCTGTGGTAATACCGTGGATTTGTGTAGTATCGTCAATGTCAAATCTGGGGGCTGCTCAGAAAACTGTGGCTTCTGTGCCCAGTCGGCTCACCATCCTGGCGTTGATTCCCCGATTTATGGTCTTAAGTCTAAGCAAGAGATTATGGCTCAAGCTAAGGCAGCTGAAGCGGCTGGAGCCAAACGTTTTTGCCTAGTCAGTCAGGGACGTGGACCAAAGTACAGTAGTCCTAAATCGAAAGAGTTTGAACAAATTCTGGAAACCGTACGGGAGATTATTGCCGAAACCAGCATTAAGCCTTGCTGTGCTTTGGGAGAAGTCACCTCGGAACAAGCCGAAGCTCTGAAAGAAGCTGGAGTAACTCGCTACAACCACAACTTAGAAACCTCAGAGAGGTTTTTCCCAGAAATTGTGACTACTCACAGCTGGCGCGATCGCGTCGAGACGATCCAGAACTTGAAAGCAGTGGGGATTCAAGCCTGCACTGGTGGCATTATGGGCATGGGGGAAAGCTGGGAAGACCGAGTGGATTTAGCTCTAGCCCTGCGGGAGTTAAAGGTGGAATCAGTACCCCTGAATTTGCTCAATCCTCGCTCGGGAACCCCTTTGGGAGAATCTGGGAAGCTAGACCCCTATGAAGCACTAAAAGCGATCGCAATTTTCCGGATGATCCTACCTGAGCAAATCCTGCGCTATGCTGGTGGGCGAGAAGCCGTGATGGGTGAATTGCAGGCAAAAGGGCTAAAATCCGGAATCAATGCTATGCTGATTGGACACTACCTCACCACTCTGGGACAGCCACCAGAGCAAGACCACGCTATGCTGGACTCTTTGGGTCTAACCGGTGGTGAAGCTCCGATTCCCGGAGAATATAACTCCCAGAATAAATAGATTATCGATGTAACTGTGTCTGCTCCCAATGAGATTTTGTGGGCCATAATTGGTTTGCTGCTGACAATCGGCGGCACGTTTCTAGAAGCCTTCTTTGTCTCCAATCCACCCTGGGATTGGTCAACTCAAGGTGTTCAAACTATATCCTTAGGGGTTACCTATCAGATTGGAGCAGTCCTACTAGCTGCTTGTTTAGGAGGCAGAAATGCTGGTGCTCTTTCTCAAATTGCCTATGTTGTCATCGGGTTGAACCTGCCAATCTTTACTCAAGGTGGAGGTATTGGCTATATCAAAGAACCCAGCTTTGGATACATACTAGGCTTTATTGCGGGAGCCTGGGTATGTGGTTTTTTAGCCTTTCGCGTACAACCACGAGTCGAAACATTGGCATTTAGCTGCCTATGTGGTTTACTAACCATCCATGCCTACGGTGTCGGCTATTTAATGATTTTCCACGGCATCAATTGGTCAGTGCTTGGGGCTATGCCTCTCATGGAAGCCATCATGAAATATACCATTTCACCTTTACCGAGTCAGCTAGTGGTAGTGTGTTCTGTCACCGTTGTGGCATTTGCTCTACGGCAGTTGATGTTTTATTGATAGTCATTTGAAGGGTTAATTAACAAAAGACTAATCACTAAAGGACTTACCCACCCTTGATGCGTAAAACGACTTTGACACTCCCGACTCCCGACTCCCGACTCCCGACTCCCGACTCCCTACTCCCGACTCCCGACTCCCTACTCCCTACTCCCTACTCCCTACTCCCTAAAACCCATCGGTGTAAGTACCTCACCCAATCAATAAATGCTATCATGAATAATGACTAATGAAAAAAAACCGCCTGTTTTGGTTTGCTGCTGCTATTGGTCTGATTCTGGATCAGCTGACTAAATATTGGGTGGTGCAGAATTTTGAATTGAAAGAGACTCTACCCCTGTGGCAAGGGGTGTTTCACTTTACCTATTTCACTAATCCTGGTGCCGCTTTCAGTCTCTTTAGTGAAGACGGCAGCTGGTTACGCTGGCTTTCCTTAGCTGTGAGTCTTGGTTTAATCGGCCTAGCTTGGTTTGGGCCAAAGCTGATTAGGTTGGAACAGCTTGGTTATGGCTTCATACTGGGAGGAGCATTAGGGAATGGCATAGACCGTTTTTTCAACAGTTGTTTGGTAGATAACCAGACAGTCGGTTGCGTTGTGGATTTCCTCGATTTTCGGTTGATTAACTTCCCGGTATTTAATGTGGCCGATGTGTGCATTAACTTAGGTATTGTATGCTTGCTTATTGCAAGTTTTAAGCATCAATCGCCAAAATCTAGGGAGAGGGGGCAATAACTTACAAGCCACAATGCACAAGGGTTATGGCCAATCTGCTTCCATAAGCCTGTTTCCTGTCTTCCCTCTGTTGCCTCTCTTTCCCTTTTTCCCCCTTTTCCTAACTTATTTGCCAAATCCGGATCGTAAAGCTGGATTTGGTAAGCTCGGTGTATCCCTGTATCCGAGTATCCGAGGTGGATCCGTGGCTGCCCTATTCTCAAAAGTAACCAATAATCCTTTACTATTTATTCTCAATTAGGAAATTTTCTTGCAAGTGAGAGAAATAATTATTTAATATTGTCAATAATGGCTCGTTTTTGAGAGGGTTACCATGGCTAACTATACAGCCGCTTCACTCAAGGCCGAACTCAATGCTCGAGGTTGGCGTATGACACCGCAACGGGAGACGATTCTCCACGTTTTCCAAAATTTACCGAGAGGAACCCATCTGAGTGCTGAGGAACTTCACGAATTGCTCGACCAACGAGGAGAAGGGATCAGCTTATCTACAATATACCGTAGTGTTAAGTTAATGTCACGGATGGGCATCTTGCGGGAATTGGAGTTGGCAGAAGGGCATAAACATTATGAACTCAATCAGCCTTTTCCCCATCATCACCATCATCTGGTGTGTATTCAGTGTAACCAGACCGTTGAATTCAAGAATGACTCAATCTTGAAACAAGGGATGAGGCAGGTGGAAAAAGAAGGGTTGCAGCTGATTGATTGCCAGCTGACCATTCATACCATTTGCCCAGAAGCCCTGCGGATGGGATGGCCTTCGGCTCTACCGAGCAATTGGCGTTGCTCTCGATCCATTGCGATGGGGGAACATTAGTTTTATTAGTGGTTAGTCGTTTTGTCAATGGACTAAATGACAAGCAACATAATGTCCTCTACCTGCATCTTTAAACTCTGGTTCTGGGTCTTGCCGACAAGTATCCATTACCATGGGACAGCGAGTGTGAAATCGACAACCTTTGGGGGGATTGCTCGGGCTGGGTACATCCCCTGTTAGGATAATACGTTCCCGTTGATGCTCAAGTTCAGGGTCAGGAATTGGTACGGCTGAGATTAATGCTTGGGTATAGGGATGCAAGGGGTTCTCATATAAACAGACGCGATCTGCCAGTTCTACTATTTTGCCTAGGTACATTACTGCCACCCGGTCAGAAATGTGGCGCACTATACTTAAATCGTGAGCAATAAATAGATAAGTTAAGCCAAATTCTGCTTGCAACGACTGCATCAAGTTAACGACTTGGGCTTGAATGGATACATCTAAAGCAGCAATCGGTTCATCACATACTATAAAGTCAGGGTTTAACGCTAAGGCGCGAGCAATAACAATCCGCTGACGCTGACCCCCAGAGAATTCGTGGGGATAGCGATTGATAAACTGGGGATTGAGTCCTACCACCTCTAGTAAGGACTGGACTCGTTCTTGTTTTTGTTTACCGGTGGCTAACCCATGGATTTGCAGGGGTTCACCGACAATACTTCCTACGGTCATCCTGGGATTGAGGGAGGCATAGGGGTCTTGAAAAATCATTTGCATCCGGCGGCGCATCTGGCGCAGGGATTCAGCATCTAGCTCGGTTAGGTCGATATTTTCAAAGTAAACATGACCAGCTGTGGGACGGTATAGTTGTAGGATCGCTCGTCCGGTGGTACTTTTGCCACAGCCAGATTCTCCTACTAAGCCTAAGGTTTCGCCACGGTTGATCTCGAAGTTGAGTCCATCCACAGCTTTGATGGAGCCAATTTGCTTTTGCCAGATGATTCCTTGGGTGATGGGGAAGTGCATCTGTAGGTTTTCTATGTGTAACAGACTGTTGTTTTGTTGGTTGGGCTTGGGGTTGTCTAGCTGTGCTGCTGTCATCTGATTGTTTAATACTTAATCGCAATCATATTAGTCTTTTGGTTAAGGTTTACATGCCATTGCTTTAATGTTTGACAACACCAACTTGTCTTGATTAGGAATTACCAGAGCCAGAAATAGCATCGGTAGACAGCAACTGGTTAACGTAGCGCCGAATTACAATCTGCTGCTGGTCAGGGCTAAGGCGTTTGGCTTGAATCAGGGAGTCGAGGCTAACCCCATTCACTAGGGCTAACAGGGCGTTGGCTTCTAACTCTGGCTCTATGTTAGCTCGAATCAGTTTGGCTGACTGTAGAGCTTTCAACTCTTGAATAATCACCTCACGGAGCTGAGCAGCACTCTGTTGATGCTCAGCCATCAAGGCTTCTCGTCCAATGGCATATCCCAAAAAGGCCACCCAGACCTTCAGAATATCTTGCCGTTCAGTGTCTAGTGGCAAAAACGCAGATAGCATTTCTACTAGTCGATCCACTCCCCTAGCTTGCTCTGTTGCAGCCTGCATCGTTTTTTGTAGACGCTGAGTTACTTGATTAAGGGCAAAGAGAATCAGCTCCTGCTTATCTCGAAAGTGGTGAGTAACAACTCCAGTGGTACAACCCAGCTCTTGGGCGATCGCCCGCATACTGGTGCGATCTAACCCTTCTCGGACAATAACTCGCCAGGCGGCTTCAGAAACTTCAAGGCGGCGATCCTGTTGGGACATGAGCATCAAAGGGAACTATAGCGGTTTTCAATTGGGTGAGGTACAGAGTCCTGGGTTTTAGGGAACAGGGAACAGGGAACAGGGAACAGAGAAGAGGCAAGAGGAATCCCCCCTAACCCCCCGCGCGTAAGGGGGGCGGGCAAGAGGGAAAAAATCCTGTGTACCTCATTAGGCTAGAAAGCGCTATAACCAGATATACACCAGATATAAAGTGGGACAGAAACAAAGTTTCAATGTCTATTGACAGCTTATCATAACAGTTGTTATAGTTACTATAACAACTGTTATGAGGTTAGGCTAATGCACTCTGAGCTGACTTGTCCCTCCCCTCGCTCTGGTCTGAAAGGTTTGCTTGATCGCTTCACCGGACCAGGGGCAACCCAAGCTGAGTTGCTCATACAATTTGTGCCGTCGCTGGTGGCTTTGGTAGCAGCTCCAACCTACGCGCTGACCCTCCCTATACAGTGGACTCCGTTGCAATTAGGACTGATCGCTGTTCTTGCCCTGGATTTAGTGGGGGGTGTCCTCACCAATGCTACCTCCACGGCTAAGCGTTGGTATCACCGACCGGAACAGGGTTGGCAGCAGCATTTAGGATTTGTGTCTGTTCATGTCATCCATGTCTTGTTAGTGGCCCTGCTCTTTCGTGGGGGCGATTGGGGATTCTTTATTGGTGTGTCTAGCTACCTGTTGGGGGCATCAGTCTTGATTTTGCGGTCTCCCCTGTATCTTCAACGTCCAGTGGCGCTAGGGCTTTACGGCTTAGGGCTGTTGGGCGATCGCTATCTATTTCCCCCAATTCCTGGTCTGGAATGGTTTCTGCCTTTGTTTTTTCTAAAAATATTGGTCAGTCATTTGCTTAAGGAAACCCCTTATCCCCCTAAGGAAACGCGATAAGATTTGCTGCCACTGCTCTGTGGTGTTCGACAGGAATAATTATAGTTGTGAGGTAATTACAATGACAATAAATAGTAGACATCTGGTATCTGGACTCTTAGTTTTATCTTTTGGATTGTTGGGATCTCTCATTCCTGGTGGTTCAATTGAAACAAGGAGTTTCTCACACATTGATCCCTTGATATTGGGAGCATTTAATACCTTCTTAACTTTCCTAGAGATAGTCAGCCTTTTAATTGTTTACTTTATCTTCAAAGATTTGAAGTGGGCGTTCATTGTGTCTGGGTTATGTGGCATTTCCTATTTTATCGTATACGCCCTAGATTTAGGAACACTATTTCCAGTCTCGCCAGATCCAATGCCTCGGGCGCTATTTGTAATTGAAGTATTGGGAATGATTGTTTCTGTTACTTTACTATTTCTTTCTGTTCGCGGAGCTATGAGGATTAACACTAGTGGCAAGGAGCAAGTAATGGTAAGTAAACCCTATTCCAAGACGTTTGTATATTTCGCTTTATTTTTGGTTGTTGTTGGTGTTGGCATTATCACGTTTGCTACCAAATCCGCTATGGGTAGCTAACAGTGCCTAACATTCGTAAGTATTCAGCGGTCAGCTTTTGAATAACACAATTAACCATTATAGCGGTTTTCAATTAGGTGAGGTACATTTTTTGAGGGAGTAGGGAGCAGGGAGCAGGGAGCAGGGAGCAGGGAGCAGGGAGCAGGGAGCAGTGAAGTCAGAAGACGTAAGAGCTAAGAGCTAATAGGGTAAAAATCTTGTGTACCTCATTAGAATAAAAACCGCTATAGTTTAATCTGAGTTAAGGAAAGCTGACCGCTGACTGCTGACCGCTGAACGCTTAAGAATTAGAAGGAATAAGTTTGCTTTTTAGATCAATCCTATGTTTACATCTCAAATAAAAATTATATAGCGTTTATAATAGCTATGAGGTACATTCAATTTTCTTAGCCCACGGCCTTAGCTCCCTAAAACCCTAAGGGCGAGGTACCTCATCCGATTGAAAGTGCTATATATGACAATGATATATCTAGAGCTAAACAATCAAGGTCAAGTACTTCGTTTTTCTCTTGAGAAAGGATTTTATCGATTAGGACGCGATCGCACTTGGTCAGATTTCGATATTCCTGAAAAAGGCTGGACTATTGTCTCCCAACGCCATGCTTTTCTGCTTCAAGAGGGAGAGGATTATCGCATCTTTGATGGTGATGGGGCAAATCCTAGTACTAATGGAGTATTTGTTAACCACACTCGTATCACTGATGGGTATCTTCTCAAACATGGCGTAGAGTTGACTATTGGACAAAATCCTCGGGACTACATTCGCCTCACTTACTTTAATCCTGCCCATAGTCAACCAAGGGTGACGCCAAATAAATGGCAGCTTTCCTTGGCAAGTGTGCAAAATTGGCCAGTGCAATTGGGTCGTTCTCCTAATCCTGAACTTTCCCACTGTTGGCAATTAGATGCACCTACAGTTTCCACCCTTCACGCTACCATCATCAAGATTTCAGCAAGCAATTATCAGATTAATAATTATAGCAGAAATGGTACCTTTATCAATGACCAATTAATCCATAAACCCGTCTTACTTAAGGATGGGGATACGATTCGGATTGGTCCGTTTATATTACTGTTGAGGCAGGATACTTTAGAATTAGTTGACCAAGGGAATCAAATTCGAATTGATGCTGATAAATTGCTGCGCCAGGTTAATTATAAATTAGGCAAAAAACGGACTATACTGAATCAGGTTTCGATGCCGATTGAACCTGGTCAGTTAGTAGCTTTGGTAGGAGGTAGTGGCACTGGAAAATCTACGTTACTGAAAACTCTATTAGGAATTGCACCAATTACTAATGGTACTGTATTTATCAATGGCCAAGATTTGCGACAGCATTTTAATCAGTACCGCTCACAAATTGGCTATGTTCCTCAAGATGATATTGTGCATCGGGATTTAACGGTAAAAGAAGTACTAACCTATGCCTGTGAATTACGATTACCACCAGATACTGATGTTAAACAGGTGGTGAAGCAAACTTTGTCACAAGTCAAACTGGATTTTGTGAGAAACACTGTTGTGGGTAATCTCAGTGGGGGACAACGGAAACGAGTCAGTATTGCTGTGGAATTATTGGCTGATCCAAAACTGTTCTTTCTTGATGAGCCTACTTCTGGTCTAGATCCAGGACTGGATAAGGAAATGATGCAGCTATTGCGAGAATTAGCGAATCAGGGACGAACTGTGGTGCTAGTGACTCATGCCACTGCGAATATTGAGGTATGCGATCGCATTGCGTTTATGGGTCGGGGTGGACGGTTGTGTTACTTTGGTCCTCCCACAGAAGCCATGGACTTTTTTAAGATGCCATCTCCAGACTTAAGATACTTCCCTGATATTTACCTGAAGCTAGAGCAAGGGGAAACACCGGAGGAACTTGAGCAGAATAGTGAAAACTGGCATCAGCGGTTTCTCAGCTCACCTGCTTACAAGACTTACATTTCCGCACATCTGAGTCCTGGTCAAAGGTTGCTATCGACGTCAAGCCCTAGCAAAAGTGCTGGTATTTCTGTTTTCAAGCAACTCAAGCAACTCAAACTCAAGCAACTGCTGTTGCTCAGTCGGCGCTATCTAAAACTAGTAGTGCGGGATATGCGAAGTGTTGCCCTAGCCTTACTAACTGCTCCGATTGGGATTAGCTTGATTATTCTGACGTTGTCAGGGCAAGACCCTTTAGCTCAACTGAATTCTCCAGAGATCACCCAAGCACCTCTAGCGCTACAAGTACTGTTTATTTTTACCTGTGCTGCGCTTTGGGTTGGACTATCTAGTTCACTCCAAGAAATTGTGAAAGAGTCTAGTATTTATGCCAGAGAGCGACTGGTTAATTTAGGGTTATTTCCCTATCTCGGTTCCAAAGTACTGATTCGGTCTGGCTTAGCTATTTTACAAACTATCTTGATTGTTACTATTGTGCTCTATGGGTTTAAGTCACCTACCTCTGAACTACTGGATTGGAAAATTGGCTTGGGAATCACTACTTTTTTAACGATTATCGCTGCTACCAGTTTAGGTCTGATGGTATCGACATTGGTTAAAAATGAAAGTGAAGCTAATAATACTATACCATTAATTTTGCTACCCCAGATTATTTTTTCTGGTGTTATTTTTAAACTAAAAGGATTAGCCAGTACACTATCTTGGCTGATGGTAAGTCGTTGGTCAATGGGAGCTTACGGTGCTCTGGTAAATGTGAATAGTATGGTACCAGAACAGTCTTCCAGGTTTGGATTAAAGCTTCCCCCTCCTCCCTTTGAAGCAACACCGGTTTATGATGCTACCTGGCAAAATTTGATTCTTAATTGGCTACTACTGTGTTTACACATAGCGGTTTATTTAATAATCGCTTTTCGATTACAGAAGCGGAAGGATATTTTTTAAGCTATCAGCATTCAGCTATCAGCTATCAGTATTCAGATGTAGGGTGGGCAGTGCTTACCTTGATGATTTTTAGGTTTTAAATTAGTCTGATGCACTGCCCACCAGAGAGATGTAGGGTGGGCAGAGATATGTAGGGTGGGCAGTGTTTACTTTAACGATTGTCAGATTTTAAATTGGTGTGATGCACTGCCCACCAGACAGATGTAGAAAGATGTAGGGTGGGCAGTGTTTACTTTAACGATTGTCAGCTTTTCAATTAGTATAAAGCACTGCCCACCAGAGGATTAATTTTATAGTTCATTTACTGTCGGTGGGCAGTACTTACTTTTATAATTGTCAGCTTTGAAATTGGTATAAGGCACTGCCCACCCTACAATTAATTAATCTCTAATAATAATAACACTGGTTTCCAATGCTATCTTAGGGAATGAAGAGCCGACCGACTCCCATATAATTCTCGATGTCAATCACAATTTCAAGTAGCCGGTCTACACATTTATCCCGATAGGCTCGTTCATCCAAGACCCGATCAGCATTGCCAATTGTGATCACAGGAAGGGAATTGGACTTGTTTTCTTCACGCAAAACCTTCTCCAATGCATCCTTACCTTTCATCTTTCGATTGGCTGTTAATAGAATCATCTGATTGGCTTGAGCAAAGCGCCAAACAATTCGATCATTGCTATCGATTGCTAGCTCAACCTCTTGAAAGGAGACAAAACGGATGGGGAGAGTCTCAAGCCAACCTTGATTAGCAATGTTGCCTAACAAAACTACTGCATGTCTCTCAAGATTGTGATCAATCAAGAAAATCATGCTTTCTGTGCGTGTCTTGCTTTCTGTTCCTGGAGTTTTGCCCACAACGCTTCTCGACCGGGTTTAGGGGGCATTGTTGCAATGCGAGCAAAGTGTTCTCGATTCCGCTGTTCCCAATACTGTCGGTTTTCCTGTTCCTCCTGCAAAATAGTTTGATACTCTGCTTCGACTTGGGTACGATTTTCTTCAATATATGATAGAGCAGCGCTTACTTGTTCTTTAGTCAGGTTAAGAACATCCCCAATTAACTTGGGTGGATACTGAGCTGTGACATAATCCATCACATCGTAGAGGGTGATACGTGTTCCGGCAATGGTTAATCCCCATTCTGTGCGGATTATTATAGCTGTATTGCTATTAGAAACTGGAGCCATATCTATCGCTTTCTTAATTGATATCTATTTTAGGAAGTGTTGGGCAGCTGTGGTTACCTTGGTGCTTTACGCCAACCATTTGCGATCGCTTCTGACTCCGTGCAAAACCACCTTTCTCCTCTGACTGGATCGATAACTGTCGATTCATAATCTTCCATCGCTGGAAGATGATACAACTTTTTGCCTGTTGTAACGGAAATATTGCCTTTTATCATACATCCTGGCTTCGTAATCGATGTGATTGGTGAGGGAGAACGACTACGACTGAACTGCATTGTAAACAGTGCCATAGCAGCTAAAATTACGAGACCAAGAACGGTTTCGAGTAAACTTCTTTTCCTCGGTTTTCTTTTAGTTGGCAAAGGTCGAGGTGCAACACCTTGAATGGAGGCTCTGGCAGCGCGTATTTTGCCATCGGGTTCACCAACTTGCTCGTATAAAATCCTATCTCCAACCTTTGGGCGACGACTTGCTCCTTTCAAAGCACTGATATGTAAGAAAACGTCTTTACCACCATCATTCGGCTTGATGAAACCAAAGCCTCTATCGTCTTTCCAGGTTATCAGTTTTCCTTGATGTAGAACAGGTTTCATATAACAGTCTCATGATCATGTGCATCATCTTTGAGTTTTCCCAAATTCAATTCACTTGCCTGTTCCTGATCTGGTCGCGCGGGCAGGATGCCCACTCTACTGATATAGCACTACGCATTAAGGTTAGGACATTTATAAAAGCTGAAACGCTGTTGTAGTAAACTTTTGCCTCTTGCCTCTTGCCTCTTGCCAATGCCATTGCGCGTAGCGCTATATTCATCCCGCCCCTCAGCAATGCCACATCTATTCCTATTGCTCCGAGGTCTAGTCAGGAAACCAGGATTTGAACCCAACATACAGTTGAACTATCATCGGAGTTATCTCCCTGAATACAGGAATGTGCAAATGTTTCAGAGTCTTACGGATGGTTACAGTCTTAGGATGATTTGACCCTAACCGACCTTCGGCAATCTCCAATGCCTGGACAAAGAGGGTTTCTGCCTGATTGTACTGCCCCTGAGACCAGTAGAGTTCAGCCAGGTTGTTGAGACTGACGGCCACATCGGGATGGTCGGAACCCAGCAGCTGCTTTCTCATCTCCAAAGCCTGTTGTAAGAGGGGTTCGGATTGATCATAGCGCCGCAAATAGTGGTAGAGTAATCCCAGATTGTTGAGACTGGTGGCCACATCAGGATGGTTCTGACCCAGCAGCTGCTTTCTCATCTCCAAAGCCTGTTGATAGAGGGGTTCGGCCTGATCATAGCGCCCCATTGACTCGTAGAGTAATGCCAGGTTGTGGAGACTGGCGGCCACATCGGGATGGTTTTCACCCAGCAGGTTCTTTCTCATCTCCAATGCCTGCACCAAGAGGGGTTCAGCTTGTTCATAGTGCCTCATTGACTTATAGAGAAATCCCAGGTTGTTGAGACTTTCAGCCACATCGGGATGGTTCTCACCCAGCAGGTTCTTTCTCATCTCCAATGCCTGAACCAAGAGGGGTTCAGCTTGTTCATAGTGCTCCATTGACCAGTAGACTGCTGCAAGGTCTTTGAGACTTTTAGCCACATCGGGATGGTTCTCACCCAGCAGGTTCTTTCTCATCTCTAATGCCTCGACCAAGAGGGGTTTGGCTTGTTCATAGTGCCCCATTGACCAGTAGAGTGCTGCCAGGTTGTTGAGACTTTCAGTCACATTGGGATGGTCGTGACCCAGGCGGCTTCTAGTTATCTTTAAACATTGCTGATACCAGGATTCAGACTGATCATAGGTACCTTTACCATAATAGAATCTTCCTAAGCCAACAAAGGGCCAGATTAAATCTTCATCCCTGAGCCAGTCAGTTAGAACTGTGGCAGCTTCGGCTAAATGAGGGATGGCGGGGGTAACTGCTGCAATCTGATTGCGAGTTGGTGTCTTGGGAATTTTTTTGGCCACAGCCACCATTCCTTGACAAAAGCGTTGTTTGTAGCAATCGGCCTCTGGTAATTGAGCCAGCTTGGTCTGGAAAAACTTGCGAATTCGTTGATGGAGCTGATAAGTTTGCTGTTTGGTCAGTTGCAACAGATTACCATCGACCAGATAGCGATCGCGTAACTTTTCCAAGTCTTCAACTATTTCTTCCGATTCCTTATCATCTTCAGTTTTGATAACACAATTCTCTACTAGTGACCACTGAAAAGGAGCAGGAGCAAACAAACTCAGAAGACATCCTAACTGTTGGGCTTCTGGTGACAAATTGTTCCAGGATAACTCAAACGTTATCTCTTTTTTTTTAAGGCATCCCTCGATAAATTTCTTGACACCAAGATATTCCAGACTGTTTTGAGACTCTGGTTTGCATAGGTCAATGTGATTCTTTGGTATCGCAACCGGTTTCACTTTTTCAATGCCTGGGTTAGCACTATCCTCATCTACCACCAAAATCCCGTTTACAGCCTGGGTTTCATAATACACCTTTGTGGCAATTCCTAGACTCCGAACATGTTCTCGATACCATTCATTTAATTCCCGTAACTGAGGGGAATGAGCTTTTAGTTCGTCCACACTTACGGTGGTTCGTGCCAGAAGGCCAATATTATCAATTAAATTAGCTAGATGAGACCCAGTGTGGGGAGTAGCCAGAAATACAATCCCTTTCGTCTGCTCAAGAATAGCTTGCTTTTTAAAGGTCAACGCACTGTTGAGCATTTTTTTGACTAAAAGCCCGCCCATACTGTGAGCAATAAAGATTAATGGACGCTGACCGATATCGTGGATATCTAACCACTCTAATAAATTACTGGCTTGATCGAACAGGGGCATACTGCTATTGTTTTTCCAGTTTGTCGCTTCAGCGTTATACCCAAAAGACCAGATGTTAACGCATAAATTATCTTTTCCTAACCAACCTAGCCAGTAGTCATCATCATCCCGTTTTCCCTGGGGATGCCAGGTGGTTATAGCATCCCCTCCAAGTCCGTGAACAAATACCACGTCTGCACTGGGCAATAAGTCCTGATGGCTTGAGATTTGGATCAAGCCCGTTAAATTACTCAACGATTAGCCTCCAGTTAATTATATAGCATTAACTAGTAGATGCCTAAAACCCTATTTCGATTTAGTCTAACAAAAAAAAATCCAGGGAGTCGGGAGTCGGAAATTCTACATTTTTAATTCTTAATTATACATTTTTAATTCTACATTTTACATTTTTAATTATACATTATTAATTCCATAACTGTACAATTTCTTTCAATTACCCCTCCAAAAAAAAATATAAAACCCCTTGACAAATAAATTTATAATCGTTATAATTATATTTGTAAACCTTAAAACGTTTTTTTTACTATGTCTGACAACTTCCGCCCTAACCCAGAAAACAATCCTGAGGAGATTACTCCTAGTAATACTCCTCAGGAACCTTCCAAAAAAAAATACCCGATTAATCACATTCTTAAGGGCTCCCGCCAGGCAATAACCAACACCATCCATACCCTTTATGCACGGGGTTATGCCCAAGTTGACGAGTGGAGCCCCCTTCAACCAACTGAAATTCCTGGGGAATTCATCACGGTAATGACGAAGTACTTAATGCTGGGTTAAGGGCTTAAATTTCAGGGGGCTTTGCCCCCCTGGCCAAAGGCCAATCACATCGGATCACGTCCGAATGGGTTTACAACGTTGAGACATAGGTAACAATTCCTAGCCGTGGAACATTGTTCTGCGGCTATTTTTTTTTGTTAGAATGTAGAATTAAGAATGTAGAATTAAGAATGTAGAATTAAGAATGTAGAATTAAGAATGTAGAATTAAGAATGTAGAATTAAGAATGTAGTGCGATCGCCTTTGGCGCGGCTTCGCCGATCGCTCTTTACCCACTCTTGAGAGTGCTACAATTCAATCAATACGGTTTCACAAAAACAATCTATGACTAAATTAATCCAAGAAACCTTTGAGCAGATCGCACAGCTTTCGGAAGAACAACAAAACGCCCTAGCCATTTATTTACAAAAACACCTCGCGCTTATTTTGCAGCAAGCTGAAAGAGAGAAACGGATTGAAGAAGAAAATTATACACTTAACGACTTCAATGAAGAGACGCAACAAGCGATTATAAATATTGAAGAACAAAAAAACTTGACCGTTTGTGCCAATCAAGAATCTCTCTACAATGAACTAGCAATTTAGGCGTTGCTGATTCTGGGTATGGTTTTGCCCCCCTAACCCCCCAATTCTGGGGGGAATAAGACGTTCAAAGTCCCCCAAAGTTGGGGGATTTAGGGGGCTTTAACAAAACCAGATGATTGTGCATTCATTCCTTAATTCAGCAACGCCCGATTTTTAGTGCGATCGCTCTTGTCTGGTGGGCAAATCCACAGGATAACTGATCAAATTGCCAAACTTTCATAATTTGCCCACCCTACCCCTTTCAAACCGCTCAACTTTCTCGCAGCTTCTCAATTTCCTCTACAGGTAAGCCAGTAGTCTGGCTAATGGTTTCATTATCTAACAAAGGCAAAAGTTGGCGTGCTATTTCTTCCTTAGCTTGTTTCTTACCTTGTTTCTCAGCAAAAATCGCTAGCCCTTGTTGGTCATGAATAAACATCTCTCTTTTTCCTAATTCATCCAAATCCTTCCTACTTAAATTTGCCTCAGAAGCAATCCCAAATGCCTGTTGAAACTCCTGTTTTTCGGCCATTTGCGGTGGCACCGTCTCTAAGGAAGGTGCATTTTTTAAAAAATACATCCACAACTCATCTAATTGCTCTAACTCCTCCAAGTTCTTTTCAAACTTCGGTAGTTCCACAAACACTAACTGCAAGTGATTTTCGATGTAGTTGATGTTGGTAGTCTCTTCTCGTAACTTGAAATTAGAAATTACTTGATTATGCTCAGGAAACATGACAAAATCCGTAATCGTCAGAGCAATCACTGGCTTGAGATAACGGTAGCCTTCTCCTTTACCTAACTGTAGACAATAAGCTTTAGTAGCATTGTATAAAACTCTTCTAGCAAAGGATTCTACCTGCAAAACCTGCATTTCAATAATCACCAAAGAACCATTACTCAGTTTGGCCTTCACATCGAGGAAAGAGTCTTTGAGGATTGGAAGAGGAGAAGACTGATAAGGGTCAATAATTTCCAAATCTTGGATCAGAGGTTGATTGTGGTAGACCAGAGCATTGAGAAAGCTAATCAGAATCGGTTTACTTTCCTGGGATGCAAAGATTTTTTTGAAGGCAAAGTCGGTTTTAGGGCTGATAAATGTCATTACTTAGCTCTCCACTAAAAGTGGTATACTCTAAGTATACTATCTAAACTATATCCAATTTTTTTATTGACCAAAAATCAGATGTTGGTACCTTACACTGACGGGCTGTACCAGGCGCTCAGAGGCGATCATTTAAGCATTCTTCAGCTAACTTAATTATGCAATCACCTAGCATTACTAACTCCTTAGATGCTTTTCTCCAACAACCCAACATAGAAGCTTCTCCTGCTTGGGAATTCATCCATGGACAGCCGAAGCAAAAACCGATGCCAACATTGTTTCATTCCCGCCTCCAGCGCAACCTGGTAAACGCCATCAACAATCAAACCCAAGCATACGAAGCGATTCAAGAACTCCGGTGCATCATTCCTCCCTTATCCCCGGTACCAGACATTGTGGTTGTTAAACGCGATCGCTTCCAGGATCAAGATGGCCCCCTGCAAGGTTCACCGGACTGGTTAATTGAAATTCGCTCCCCTGACCAAAGCACATTAGACCTACAGAACAAAATTCTGCACTGCTTGAGCAACGGGACTCAGCTGGCTTGGCTAATCGATATTCAGCGACAGCAAATCTGGGTTTGGGAAAACCAGGAACTACCACTGGTGTTTGCCGAAACTGACATACTCCCGACCCTTGACACTATCTCAGACTTTACAGTGGAAGGGGTAATAGCTATGACCCGACAGCGATAACTGATATCAAGTCTGGTTGAATACCCATAATTAATGGAGAGTGTGGGAAGGGTGGGGAGGGTGGGAGGTGTGGGGAGATGGGGAGATGGGGGAGATTTTTATTAAGGGTAATTATCCTGACATGATATGAGGGGGATTACTCGCTCTTGTAGTGCGATCGCTGATCTTGTCGGGTGGGTAAATGGACATGATAAGTGATCAAATGGTGTTTCAAAGATTATTTGCCCACCCTACGCCTGACTGCTGACGGCTGACCGCTGACCGCTGTTCGCGCAGCGTGCGCGTAGCGCATATGCTTACCCCAGGCTAGTGCGATCGCAGTTGTTGCTCCGTTAACCATGTATTAACCCAAACCCGGTCGTCTTCCGACAATTGCGGTAGTGGCTCTTCATTATAATCTATTAGTAAATCATAACTAGCTTGGTCGTAGATATTATTCAATAATAACTTTAAATCTACTAATGGTTCTGTATCTCCAGACTTCAGCGGTAAAGGAAATGAGGGGATAGAATCTGGTAAATTAAATCCATACAAATCAGCTTGAGGACGACGGTCTCCTCGACTCACTAAAATTCGATAATGGGTTTCAATATTGCTATTATAAACTGGCATTGGTTGTCCCTTACGCAGTAAATCAATTTCTACTAAATGAGTGAAACTGCCTAAGACTTTATTTCGTTTACTTTCATATTGCTTGCGTCCTTCCCCAGAACGTTTATTAATCGGAGAGAGGATTTCAATAGCTGTTACTACTTCCTTGGTAGCTACTTCTCGGACTTCTAAATAACCTTGTTTAATGGTTTCAGGCACAGGAACTTGTACCGTCTGGGGTTGAGTTGGAGCTTGTGCAACTGCAACATTAGTCATTGCTTGTTTAGTTGTCACCTGTGACCCTTTGACAGTTAAATCGGGAATGCCAACGAGCAACGATTGTTCACCAATAGTTTCATATATGCGCACTTCAACACCAACTCTGTATTTCGGACGCAGTTGAGGAGAAAGGGATCTGGCTAGTTCAATAATAAGCCAGTGATGTACTCCTGGCCAAACTTCTGGATGTTCTAGATAAGGGTTCATCCCTGGAAAAGGGGAAGGCATAAAATTTCCTCCTCGGTGCTTAGAGCGTTCAACTTAGAGCATTCAGCATTCAGGTTTTAGAACTTAGCTGACAGCTGACAGCTAACGGCTGATGGCTAAAAGTCTATTACTTATTCTAAAGCGCTGCATTCAACACTTGTTGTGCCGAAAGCTGTAACCCCGGAAAAATAGTTGATTCAATCAACTCATCCCCCACAACAACCGTTTCCTCATAAAGATCATCGACCAACTGCAACACCACAACCTGCTTTTTGAGCGGATCGACAATCCAATATTCGCGAATTTCCAGCAAGTTATACTCCACTCGTTTGCTGCGATAATCCGTCCTCCGAGTCGATTCGCTAACCACTTCAACCACCAAAAAAGGTGGCGATTCGTTGAGACGAATGATCGCCTCTCGATCCAGCATTCCCTGCCATTGCTCCAGTGTTGCCACCGTCACATCTGGAATCCGCGCTGTATCCCAACGTCCCCCACGGGGCGACTCGATGGCAATAAACCCTTGCTTAGAAACCCAGGCTAACCCCTGAGCCTGAATTTCAGCCCGAAATTGATCGTTGAGAAACTCAGTAATTGCACCATGTTGTCCTTTGGGTTGAGACATGGCAATCAGTTCCCCATTCACCAGTTCATAACGCCGATCAGTGCCATCGTTGTAGCTTAAGTAGTCTTCGAGGCTAAGCAGTGCAGTAGTGGCAGTCATCGGAGTTTTCCTAAGAAGCCATTTTTTTGATAATTCTAGTTTACCAAAAAATGGGGTATAAACTGTCATTTATAGCGATTTGCAGATAAGTTAATTATGAAAATGGGGCAAAAAAGATAAAGTTTACTTCTTAATTAGCAATAATAAATAACTTAGGTTGGATGCCAACTGCTTTATTCCCTATTCCCTGTTCCCTGTTCCCTGTTCCCTAAAAACCCATAAATATGTAGTCAATAAAGTCGCAAACCGCTATATCTTCTAATTCAAAGGTTGTTGTGCTGGTAATCCGACAGCACGGGGAAACTTAGCTACTGTTGGTGATAATACTTTCAACAACAAACAATGACGAACACTATCGCTCAAAGGAGTAGTAAATTTTTCAACTGATTCAATCCTTCCACCTAACTTTTTTACCGCTGGCTGTAAAGCTTCGGTTTCTTCATCTGTCCAATGACCACGATAGAGAATCGCCAAACCTCCCTTTTTCAGAAGTGGTAGAGCATATTCAGCACAAACAGAAGGGGAACTAACAGCACGAACTAGAGCAATATCGTAGGAGTGTCGATGCTGTCGCTTCTGTCCAATGGCTTCTGCTCTGCCAACTAAAGTTTTAACATTATTAATTCCCAACTGGGGGATTAAGGTTTGGAGAAAAGTAATTTTTTTGCGAGTGGAATCGAGTAAAGTAATAGCAGTATTAGGAAATGCGATCGCAACTGGTAATCCCGGAAATCCCGCCCCCGTTCCAATATCAATAATTCTCTGTCCTGGAGTTACAGACTGCCATATGGGAGCCAATCCTACCAAAGAATCCCACAGATGCTTTTCCCAAAACTCCTCGGGAGCCGTAATCCGAGTTAAATTCAACTGGCGATTGCCTGACAAAATCCCTTCATAGAG
Organism: Moorena sp. SIOASIH; assembly: GCF_010671925.1. Taxonomy (GTDB): domain Bacteria; phylum Cyanobacteriota; class Cyanobacteriia; order Cyanobacteriales; family Coleofasciculaceae; genus Moorena. The sequence goes on from NZ_JAAHIH010000006.1 coordinate 707,217, forward strand.
TTTCTGAAACAACTGTTGTTGTTCTGGAGCTGGCTGCCAATTTAGAGTTTGTTGCCAAACCTCTGTCATTTGTGGCAGCACTAAAACATTTTGGTCATTTGTCATTTTTGCTCTACCGTACTTGTTATGCTAAATAAACAGTTTGTAAGAGGGAACAGCGGATCTGGGAACAGGGAACAGGGAGCAGGGAGCAGGGAGCAGGGAGCAGGGAGCAGGTAACAGTGGGAATAGGCCGTATTCATAAAATTTTGTTAGTTGAATAGCAGAATTTTCCTGTCTTGATGCAGTCGCTCATGGGGAAACCACGCCAGTCGCTCATGGGGGAAACCCTCAAAACCGTAATGGTGCGTTTTCCGTAGGCGAATTAAATTCGCCACGGGTCGCACCTCTGCATCGCTTGTACAGTAAGCTTTCTGAGTTTTTTAACTGGAACTTTAGCATAAAAGGTACTGAAGAACCTTTAATTTTTAAATAGAGTACCTAAATAAATTGTGATAATTTTTTTTCCCTACTCCCTACTCCCTACTCCCTACTCCCTACTCCCTACTCCCTACTCCCTACTCCCTACTCCCTACTCCCTTTCCTAAAGTACTCAATCCTCACCACTAAGCACTAGCTAGGTCAACAGCTTTTAATTCCCCTTGCTTAAGAGTCCAGCAGCGGTCAGCAATAGGCAATAAATCCTTAGCATCGTGAGTCACCACTAGGAGTGTCCAATGGGTTTTGAGTTTTGCCAGCAGATTGACTAACTGTCTTCGCATAGACCAGTCTAATCCAGCGGTTGGTTCATCCAACATCAGTATATGGGGTTGACGAATCAGTTGTACTGCTAGAGCAAGGCGTCGCTGCTGACCACCACTCATAGCATGGGGTGAAGTATGCAGGGGGAAATCAGCCAGTCCCACTTCCCCCAAGGCATCATAAACCCTCTGTGACCCCAACTCTGGATGTCCCATCCGCAATTCTTCCAGGATAGTCTTACCACAGAAATGCCGTTCTGGAAACTGAAACACTAATCCTGCCAGTTGGGGTAGGTGGTCGTTTGTGAGTTCGGTTTCTCCCCAAAAGATGTTTCCTGCCGTGGGCTGGGCTAATCCTGCCAAAATTTCCAATAATGTGCTTTTACCAGAACCACTAACACCAATCACTAGTCCCAATTCTTGTGGTGCTAGCTCTAGATTCAGACCATTCAAGATCGGAGTCGAGCTAGCTGGTGGATGATAGGTTAAGTCTCTAAGATATAGCATTGCCTTTTGCCCACTCCTTCCCCTCTTCCAAGACTCCGGAGGTTTAAAAATTTCATAGACATTACTATTGTAAGCACTCAGCTATCAGGTATCAGCTATCAGCTATCAGGTATCAGCTATCAGCTATTAGCCTTTGGCCAAAGGCCACGTTAAGGTAACAGTTACAGTTTATGGGCTACACTCACACGACTGTTCGCGCAGCGTGCGCGTAGCGCAATCGGTGCTTTTGAATACAATAAGCTGAACGCGCACGCGTGAGCTTTTAGCTCACGGCTGACGGCTGACGGCACCTCAAGCAGCGTGCGCGTAGCGCATATGCTGACTTACAACTGCCGTGTCGCGTTTCCTCCCCGGATTAAAATCGCGGGGCTACCACGCTCCCGCGTATTTCCGTGTAACTTCTGGTAAAATGGAGCATTGAAAAAGTGTTGCTTCGGCAGCATTCCCTTGCATAACGAGATGTTCTACATAACTCAAAATTAAATTCTTTGAGATGCAGGATAACGAAGTTGATTCTGACAACCTGAAATGTTCCATACAAAAAACCTATTTCTCCGTCGGCCTCGTCATCGTATTATTGCAGCCATTATCCTTAGTCTTCTCGTCATTGGCTGCGTAATCACTGTAGATGCCTTGCTTAATGATGACCCGGCTGTAAAGATCACCACTGATGCGCCTGCAACTCATTCGCTCTTAGTCCCACCGTTGCTTGAACCCAGTATTGAAGATGGCATCGCTCACTATCAGCTCGATCTAGGGAGGTCATCCCATGACTTTGATCAGGCTCAGTTAACACCAACAATAGCCTACAACCAAGAAAGTCTCTTAGGTCCGACCCTACACCTTTACCAAGGTGATCAGGTTGTCATTGATGTCACCAATCATCTTGATGAAGACACAACAACTCATTGGCATGGTGCTGATGTCCCTGCGGAAGCGGATGGAGGCCCTCACAGCGTGATTCGACCCGACGAGACGTGGAAAGCTGAATTCAACGTCATTCAAGAAGCAGCGACCTTGTGGTATCATCCGCACCTAAAGGATCATACGGCTGAGCAGGTCTATCGGGGAGCTGCTGGTCTGATGATTATTGATGATGACAACCCTACATCTAGCCAACTTCCATCAACCTATGGAATCGATGATATTCCAATCATTCTTCAAGACAGAGACTTTACGAAGGATGGCGAGCTAGATTTTACCCTCAGTAATAAAGGAAAAGGGTTTTTCTATCCTTACTTAACCGTCAATGGTACCCTTGATCCATATATTAATGTTCCTGCTGGTCTTGTTCGGCTGCGCCTTCTCAACGGCAGTCAAGCCCGCCTCTACAAACTCAGTGTCGATTCCGGTAGGATGATAATGATTGCTTCTGAGGGTGGGTACTTGAACCAGCCTATTGCAATGGAGCAGATTATGATTTCTCCTGGTGATCGTGCTGAAATTATTGTCGATCTCAGCAATGTTGATCGATTGAATTTACTTGATGTTTCCTTTGGTCGAGTCCTAGAACTTCGGGCTGACAGGGCTTTAACAGCAGTGGCTGATCCCCTTCCATCCACACTAAACACCATTGAAAAAATAGATCCCAATGAAGTTGACCACAGCAGAGAGTTTGTCTTCGAGAAGGTTGGCAAAGGCTGGGGAATTAATGGCCAGCAGATGAAGCTGGCTCGAACTGATGATGTTATTCAGTTTGGGGATACTGAGCGTTGGACGCTGAGGTCTGTATCAGGATCCCATGTCTTCCATGTACATCAAACCCAATTTCAAGTATTAGAGCGAAATGGTCACCCACCTGAACCCTATGAGCAAGGCTGGGAAGACAGCATTTTCTTCAAGGGAAAGGACACGGTTGTGATCCTAGCTCGTTTCAACACCTACATCAACCCAGATATCCCTTACATGCTTCACTGTCATATCCTTGATCATGAAGATACAGGTATGATGAGCCAATTTAAAATTGTCAATCATCCCGAGAGAATTGAAGGAAGCACCTGACGCTTTTGCCCACTACTCCCAGAAAGTCAAAGGATCTGAAATCGTCCAGAAAGACACATCAAGTCCCCCAACTTCCGGTACCATGGAACCTGGCATCAAGTGGAACGTCAGTACTGGGTTAGTAGCATATATTTTTAATATTGCCAGAATGACGATGAAGCAACGGTTTCGAGCACCAAAACGGATAGTTAAAGCCTGTGTCAGCACAGCAGTTGTATTAATCGGTTTATGGGGAATGCCCACCTTGGCAGCTGACCCCTTTCGCGACAGTAATCCTCGGAACATTGATGACACTGTTCAAGATGCTTTTGACTTCTTCTTCAAGGAGGGAAACTATAAACAGGCTGAAGCTTATCTAAAAAAATCGGAATCTAGGCAGTCTAAAGAACCCATGACCTATGCTATGTTATCATCTTTAGCTTACTTAGATCAAGATTGGGAAACCTTCAAGAGCTACGGCACTAAAACTCTTAATACTGCTCAGGAAATGATTGCCTCTGATCCCTTGCGGGGTAATCTCTACACAGCAGTCGGTTATTTTTTGGAAGGGGCTTACGATTTTGAAAAAGAAGGTCCCATCAGCGCCTTGACTAAATTACAGAAAGTTTTTGAATATCTGGATGAAGCAAAGGAAATTGATCCTAATGACCCAGAGCTAAACTTGATTACAGGCTACATGGATTTAATGTTAGCTGTAAATTTACCATTTTCTGACCCATCTCAAGCCATTGACAAGTTAGAAACCTATGCTTTCCCCTCTTATTTAGCCTATCGAGGCATTGCTGTAGGATATCGAGATTTAAAGCAATATTCTAAGGCAATAGACTATGTAGACCGGTCAATGGAAACAACACCAAGCAACCCAGATGTACTTTACCTTAAAGCACAAATTTTGCGAAAACTGGGGCAGGAGGAAGAAAGTTTAGATTTTTTTAACAAAGCTTTAGAAAAACAGAATCAACTGCCAAAACGCCACGCTGCCCAAATTACTTACGAGCAGTGCAAACTTGAAAATAAACTCACAGATGGGAATAGGAATTGCTCCAAGGAACGGAATCGCATCCGGAAGCGGGGAACAGACGTGGCTCAGAAGGATGACTAAGTTTACTGTTGAAGGTTGAAGGTTTAAGGTTGAAGGTTGAAGGTTGAAGGTTGAAGGTTGCAGGTTGCAGGTTGCAGGTTGCAGGTTGCAGGTTGCAGGTTGAAGGTTGCAGGTTGAAGGTTGCAGGTTGCAGGTTGAAGGTTGCAGGTTGCAGGTTGCAGGTTAACTGTAAACAGTTAACTGTAATATTTTTGTAAGCATATGCGCTACGCGCATATGCTGACGGCTGACGGCTGACGGCTGACATATTTTTTCAAAAAACAGTAAGGGCATTCCTTGTCGGTCCTCCTATGGCAATCCTATAGGATTCGTGAACAATGACAGGTCTTACTCAGAAATCAGAACTCAAAACTTAGAACTCATATCATGTCAGGATAATTACCTTTAATAAAAATCTGCCCCATCTCCCCATCTCCCCATCTCCCCATCTCCCCACCCTCCCCTAGATTATGGGTATTCAACCAGACTTGATATCAGGACTATGTTTAACGGAAGTATTTTTCAAGAGTGAATCTTGATCAGGTATAATCCCTGTGTTAAAGAGTTCAGGATTGTCCTTGACTTATGGTTCGCCTCAAGATAGTTAACAAGTTCGATAGCAGTTTTGTCCTAGCTCCAGAAGCCCGAGACCAGTTATTTGCTTTACTAACCGGGGAAAACTTCTTGGCTCAAGTAGCTGAAGCGGCTCAAGCGGAAAGGGTTGAGTTTACTGAATTACTGTTTCAACCAGTTCCCTACACCACTTCAACCCCTAAGGGAATGCCAGCGGAATATGAGCAGTATCACCAATCTGATGACTATATCATCATTAATGTACCTCCTAACTTCATGTTCAAAGCCAAAATCTTTAATCCCAGTCGCCTGTGTGGGATTTATCGCAAATTTCAATAAAATTGAGTTTTTAATCTTATTTTTTAATCCCATCCCATGCTCACCTCTGATAATCAAATTCCATCTCTGAAGGATTTAGAATTTATTCCCTATCTGGATGAAACGGGAAATCTACCAGAATATTTACAAAAAAAAATTGGTGTATACGCAATTTTTGACCAGGATAAAACCCTTAAATTTGTGAATTATTCCCGAGATGTATATATCAGCATCAAACAACATTTAGTTCGTCAGCCTCACTCCTGCTATTGGCTAAAACTAGAAACCATTGAAAAACCTGACCGGAGTCGATTAGAAACGATTCGTAAGGCATGGATTGAAGAGAATGGTGTGATCCCGGTGGGAAATGGAGAGCAGGAAAATCTCTGGAGTCAGCCGATTGATGCTAAACCGACAATGACTGAAGCAGAGCAATTAGACTATGAGCAAAGTGAGGAATTAGCAAAAATGAAGATTCTCAAGAAAATTGCTCGGAGAGTTGAAGCTAAAATTAAAGATGAGCTAGAATCCCGAGGGGTAAAGACTGAAATTCGCTTCAATCCTAAGCTTAAAGAAAAGGGTTTACTTGACATAAAATGACTATCTCAACGGCTCATCCAGCTCTGCTAGTTCTCGCTGATGGCACAACTTACCAAGGCTGGTCTTTCGGAGCGACTGGTACAACCATTGGTGAAGTAGTGTTTAACACTGCTATGACGGGTTATCAAGAGGTGGTGACAGATCCCAGCTACTGCGGTCAAATTGTGACCTTCACCTATCCAGAATTAGGCAATACTGGTGTTAACCCGTCCGATGAAGAATCTGCTCATCCTCAAATCCGAGGCGCAATTGCCCGTAATATCTGTTACCGTCCCAGTAACTGGCGTTCTACCCAGTCCTTGCCCGATTATCTCGCAGAACACAACATCCCAGGAATTTACGGCATTGATACAAGGGCATTAACCCGCAAAATACGCTCCATTGGTGCGATAAACGGTGCCATTTCCACAGAAATCCTTGACTCCGCTGAGTTATTGTCCCAAGTGCAAGCGGCTCCGAGTATGGCAGGATTAAATCTAGTTAAAGAAGTGAGCACTGACGAGGTTTACGAATGGTCTGATCCTACGGAAGCCAATTGGGAGTTCGGTCCTGGGGTTGATGGGCAGGAATTGGAAAAGCGTTTGACAGTTGTTGCTATCGATTTCGGCATCAAACGTAATATTCTCAAGCGTCTAGCTAGCTACAATTGTCGGGTAATTGTCGTCCCTGCTAATACACCGCCAGAAGAAATTGCTAAGTATAATCCCGATGGGATATTTCTGTCCAATGGACCAGGGGATCCGGCTGTAGTACTCGAAGGCATCTCAACCACCAAAGCCTTATTGGAGCGTCAGCAACCTATTTTTGGCATCTGCATGGGACATCAGATTCTTGGTCTTGCCCTAGGAGCCCAGACCTTTAAACTTAAATTTGGTCACCGAGGTTTGAATCACCCAGCCGGTTTGCAGCAAATGGTCGAAATTACTAGCCAAAACCATGGTTTTGCTATTGATCCCGATACCTTAGGCAGGGAGGTGGAAATTACTCACCTAAATCTGAATGACCGCACTGTGGCAGGGTTGCGTCACAAATCCTTACCGTTCTTCTCAGTACAGTATCACCCTGAGGCTAGTCCTGGTCCTCACGATGCTGACTATTTATTTCAGCAGTTTGTCGAACTTATGCGTTCGCGTAGCGTGGCCTAGGGCGTGTTTTCAAAGTTTTCCGCAAGATTATGTACCCCCCCAGCCCCCCTTAAAAAAGGGGGGAGCCATACTCAAAGTCCCCTTTTTTTAAGGGGGATAATGGGGGATCTCTGAGGCAAGAAGACACGCCCTAGGCTCTTGACTAGAAACTGATTGATTCTGCGAGGGTTTGCGTTCGCGTAGCGTGGCCTAGAGCCAATCGCGTGACTCGCTTAGCGGCGACCCAGGAGCATCGCGCCCAATAGTCAATGCCAAACCCCAACTGTAGGGTGACCGGGTGTGGGACTATAAAGCACGCCCCTGCATTGCCAGCAAACCAAGAAATCGGCTTGCTTGCTTCAGCAGTTATGATTAATCGGTTAAAATTACGGCTGGCTTAATTTTACCCTATCCCCACATCCGGTCACCCTACCCCCCAAACTCTGATACTGTTGTATAATGTGAAATTGACGTTGTTTTAGCCCTTTGAGGTGCTAACCAACAAACCAAGCTATGGTGATACGGCGCGTGCTATAAACGGTAGTCAAGTCACCGCTCTGCTGTCACAGTAGTCAACTTGACAGTAGAAGTATTAGATTATTTATATTTATAAGCTATATCTAGGAGGGTGTTATTCCTGAACCACTAACCCTTACAGTCAGTTTAAGGGGCACTCGCCAAGTCGAGTCAAATTATCAAATTTTCCGCCTTACTGGATTGCTAGATGCCTTTTCGGAATCTATTTTCCGTAACGTCATTGGCAACTGTATTGATGAAGGTCCAGCGGATATTATTCTGGACTTATCTAAAATTGATTTTGTCGATAGCTCTGGTTTGGGTGCTTTGGTGCAGCTAGTGAAGAAAGCTCAAAATTCTGAGGGAAGTTTACAAGTCGTGACCAATCCCCGGGTGACTCAAACTGTGAAACTAGTGCGCCTAGAAAAATTTCTCTCTCTGCAAGAGTCTCTCACCATAGCTGTGGAGAACGTCAAGGGTAAATGACAAAATCGTTGGTGATGGCGGGGGCAAAACCCGCCTTCACTTTCTGAGCATTGGGGAATCGGTGAGAGTTGAGTGTGATTGACACTCCCCGCCTTGAAAGAGCGGGGATTCCTAGATCAACGAGCCGCCTTAAACCGCCGAGTTCTAATCTTTGACGCCGCCAAAAACTAGACAATACTTAAACCAAAAACCCGTCAAGACCAAGTTCTCAGTTAATTCACGACAGACCCAGAGGGCGATTCTCACGGTAGCGTTTGGTTACTTGCTAGGAAGTGCATGTGCATAGTCCGTTTCCTTCCATTTCACCTGGTTTCGGTGTGCCCCACCGTACCGTTTTTCTCTCAAGTTGTGATTTGTCTGGGTTCACACGCCAACGGTTAATTGACGGTTGGGTTTTTAAGGAGGATTTTCCCTGCCCTCCGAGCATTACTACTTTCAGGTCGATAAGTTACGGGTCTCTCTCCCGGCTCAGCCTGCGGTTTTTCAGCCTGTGCTCTATACTCCCAGTATACTCTGGCGCTAGGAAAATGTCAACAAAAAAGCCGTCTGCCGAAGGACGGGGCTTTAAACCCAAAATTTTGGTAACTTGCCTTTTAGTCAATGTATTGAATACTCGAAGCAGAAATTGTGGAAGGATGTGAAATTTGGTCTAATCAACAAAAGACAGTAATACCCCAAAGATGGCTCAGACAGATTCACCATTAGACCCCTTGGAAGAGGATAGCCATGGCGGTGGAACTGACTCTATAGTATTGTGGACAGAGTTTCGATTTAGGCAATTCATGGCGAAAGTTGATCAAATCGCCAAAATTGAACAGATTTCCCCAGCATCCTTGGCATATATAGGAGATGCTGTTTATGAACTTTATATCCGAACCCACTATCTGCTACCACCTAGGCGAATCTGTGACTATCATAACCAGGTAGTGGCTCACGTCAGAGCAGAAAGCCAAGCTAAGATTTTGCGTACGCTTGAACCTTACCTAACTGCTTCTGAAAAAGACGTTTTACGGCGCGGACGGAATGCTGCCACAAAGAGCCCCCGGCGTCTCAATCGAGAAATCTATCAACAAGCTAGTAGCTTAGAAACCTTACTGGGATACCTCTACCTTACTGATACTCAACGCTTGACCCAGTTATTGGCTCATCTACAACTGGATACCCCATAAATCCTAATTCTATTATGGCTAATCAAAACCCCTCCTCTGATGCCTCCTCTGATGCTTCTGGTCAGATCAAGTCAGGGAAGTCCTCTGATCGGCAAGGTGAGAATAAAAAATTATCTCACTCAACCAATTCTCAAAAGAACGGCAAACCCCCTCGAAAAAACTACCACTCTCGAAAGCCACAGCCAAAACATTCCCATCACTCCGAGGAAACTCAGCCGAAGCAGCATGGGTACCCTAAATCAAAACTTGTAAGTAGCACAGAAGAAGAGAGTGACTTAATCTACGGGCGTCATTCAGTTCTAGCAGCTCTCCAAAACCAGCACCAGCTAAACCGAGTTTGGATTATTTCCCAGCTGCGTTACGATCCTCGCTTTCACTCCTTACTGGTTCAAGCCAAGGCCAACGGTACAGTAATTGATGAAGTAGCACCAAAACGCCTGAGCCAAATTACCAAAGGTGGTAACCATCAGGGTGTGGCAGCTCAAATTGCACCTTACCAGTACATAGATTTAAATGACTTAATTGACAAAGCAAAATGGGCAACTGAGCAGCCAGTATTATTGGCTTGTGATGGCATTAATGATCCTCAAAATTTAGGGGCGATTATTCGTACTGCAGAAGCTCTAGGGGCTCAAGGCTTAGTCATACCCCAACGCCGAGCTGTTGGTGTCACCTCAACTGTGATGAAAGTGGCAGCAGGAGCTCTAGAAACGTTTCCTATTGCCAGAGTTGTCAATCTCAGTAATGCCCTAGAGCAGTTGAAAGCTGCGGGCTTTTGGATTTACGGAACTGCTGCCGGCACTGGTAAACTTTTACACAAAGTTGATTTGACCGGTTCAGTAGTATTAGTAATAGGTTCAGAGGGGAATGGTTTAAGCCTAAGGTCACAAAGCTGCTGTGACATGTTAGTCTCAATTCCATTACAGGGTAAGACCCCTAGCCTCAATGCCTCCATAGCAACTGCTATGGTGTTATATGAAACATATCGGCAGCGTTGGTCAGACTTACTGTATCTAGATACTAATTCCAATGAACAGATTGTGAAACAAGAAAAGTAAATGGAGGATAAAAACGTTTAAAAGGCTATTAAATTAACAGCTTGAAACTAGGTAGATTTCATGAAAGAAGCCTTAATCAAAATCTTCGACGTTTTAGGGTTAGCGTTTTGGGTGGAAATCATCACCGAAACCCCCAAGTGTACCTACTACTTTGGACCCTTTGTTAACCAGCAGGAGGCTGAGGCTGCCAAATATGGATACATTGAAGACTTAGAAGATGAAGGAGCTCAAGGCATCACGGTAACTCTCAAACGCTGCAAACCCAATAGACTAACAATTTTTGATGAGTTGCCAGAACAAACTGAACTGGAGAAATCCTCTAGCTTAAGTAAGCCTATTTTTTGAGAAAGTATGAAGTTTAACCTGTAGGGTGTTAAGTGTGAAGGATGAAAACGCTCTAATACTCTATACTTAGAAGTATGAGCTCGCACTTACTCACCTCGTAAGGTAATTTAAAGCGGCAAAGCTAACTCAAAGTTAGGCAGAATATTTTCCCCTGACAAAGTAACAGTAAATTTAACAGTTTCAACAGCTTGATTGGGACGATATATTTCAACCTCTTTGCCTTGGGGGTTAATTAACCAGCCTAAACATAAACCACTGTTCAAATATTCTTGCATCTTTTCCTGTAGAGGCTTGAGCGAATCAGTGCGAGAGCGTAGTTCAATCACGAAGTCCGGACAAATGGGGGGAAATCCCTCCTGTTGTTCAGGGGTTAAACTTTCCCAGCGGTCTAGCCTGATCCAAGCAGCATCAGGGGATCGATCTCCTCCATTAGGTAAGCGAAAAATAGTTGAGGAGCTAAACACTTGACCTAGTTTGGTTTGATTATTCCATAACCACAACAGACTGATTAGACTTGCTTCTCGATTTCCACTACGTCCGCCTACAGGTGGCATGATGATTAGCTCTCCTTTGGCATTACGCTCAAGTTGTAGATTCTGATTTGCCTGACATAGATTGTGGAATTGTTGATCGGTTAGGTTGACTCTCTCTAGGTTAAGAACAACAGGCTGCATCATGACTGTCTCCTTAGCTGTCCGGCAAAATTCATCCCACACCTAATGCATAGCATTAGGTGTGGGATGAATTTTGCACAGGGTATTAATAAAATTGCTATAATATATTCTGATAAACAAAGCCGTTCGCGTAGCGTGGCCTACGGCCTTAAATGCTGGTTTGTCAGCCACTAAAAAACAGAACTTATTGTATTGTTTCGGCGGGTCGGGGCATCCCGGAGAGGAAACCTTAGAATAGGGCAGCCTTAATCATAAAGTTTTAACCCTTTACCCATAACCGACTAACCATAAAGGCTGCCCTATTCTTGCGGTAACTTCTGACCGTGTCGTTAATAAAGCAAGCCTACGTATCCGTTCGCGCAGGGTCGGCGAAAGCCGATACCGTTGGGTGGAGTTGGTAAGAAGCCCACACTGTAATCTTTGATGAGCGTGTGGGAGTATGTCACTGGAATGATTAATATCAAGTCAGGTTGAATACCCATAATTACAGGGAGGGTGGGAAGTGTGGGGAGATGGGGAGATGGGGAGATGAAAAAAATCTCCGACTATACCTTACTCCTTTGCTTCAGCATAGCTGCCTTCAGCATAGCTGCCTTCGATTCCCCAAAGTGTAAGTATTCAACCTAAGATGATATTACTGCTGATAGCTGTTTGCATTTGCTTATACCAAGTTGCGCTCAAAGGTACAACTTTCTCTTCCCCCAATCTCCCCATCTCCCCATCTCCCCATCTCCCCATCTCCCTATCCTCATAAGGGTAGGTTTTTTACAAAGACCTCAAGTGTGGGGCGTGGGGTGTAGGGTGACCGGGTGTGGGGGCTCTAAGTCTAGTGACCATGTGCTGGAAATTTGGGATACAATTACGTGGAGTTTTTAGCAAGCAAAAATACTTAATATAAACATGTTAACTTCTTCCGAGCATAGGACAGATTTATCCAATGCCCACTGGCAGAGCAATTGCCGTTCTGTTGTCACTGGTGACCCCCAGCTGAAGAAATTGATGACATCATATGGGGTTGACCACCAAGTAAAGTACCTTCATTTACAGGCAGAAGTTGAATCCCTGTGGCAGCAGCAGCAACTACTCAAGCAACAACGGTTGGTTTTGGGTTGAACCAATGCTGTTAAGTACAAGTATTAAAGTACAAGTATTATAAGTACAAGCATTACTCAAAACGCTGATGCTTCGCTGACCAACGCTTAAGGCTATAGTTATTCGGTTCATCAATGACTATAGCCGCAGGACCCCCATCCCCTAAATCTGCGATCGCAGTCATGGAGCTGCTGGCATCTTGGGAAAATTCGCTGTATAGTAAGGCTCCTGTGTCAGAAAAAATCATGGTGCGGGGTTTGTAGATAGTAGTTGCCCGATTTGTATCCATCCCGTCATTACTACTATCCGATATACCAACCTCTGTAGATTCTGAGGTAACCGATATTTCTTGATATAAGGTTAGCACCGCTTCCGGCTGGTTGTTGCCAGTCAGCTCGATCGGTCTAACTGACCAATGCCCGATCTCCTGAAGCATCATTGGTAAACTAGGAAGGGGTCCTGGGGAGAACTGACCACTGTTGATTAACTCCTGCCAGAGTACTGGCAGCATGGCTGACACCGATTCAGGGTTAAGGTGGTAGAGTGCTGACAAATTGATCGCACTTGGGTCTAACCAGCGCACTGCCGTCTCGGTGTGTGCTAGCAGGTGCTGATTAGAGCCATCAACAGCTAGGGCTTCACTAGGGAATTTCCCACCTGCTGCCAACAGCTTAATCACCCCTTCCTGGTAGGAAACCCCTTTGACTGTTGCTGTGGTTGATTGCTGGATACCATTCTCACTCCAAAGGCTAATCCGAATCTGGGGGTCAACGTCTAAGCCCAAATATCGCCACAATCGCTTTCCCTTCGTCAAAGTGGGCAGCCGTAAATCAGAAAACGGCATCCACCGCCAACCCTGACCATCGTGAAATGCTTTTACCTGTACTTGATACCAAACTTGCTCGGGGTTTTTTTGTAGAGTGACAGAGACAGATGGACACGGGGACAGGGGTGAAACTGCTATACTCTCTTCCTCTGCTACAGAAACCAATTCAGTACTGTCCTGTTGCCTTTGGCAGTGCTGTTCTCCTATTCCCCCATCTCCATCTTCTGGTTGCAGCCAATCCGTTGCGTTGACAGTTTGAATGATTTCTGAATTGCCAACCAGTTGACTGAAGTGCCTGACGATGGCTGGAAGTGGGTTTAAGGCATTGTCCAGATGGTTGAGGAGTTGGTAAACCTGGGGATTAGTTTGGGGTAATTCCTTAACCCATGCGATCGCTTTTTGAGGGTCTTCCTTGGCTGCCAAAATCAACCCTCCCCAAACTTGCACATTGCTGTCATCAGGATTGACCTCTAGAGCTGCTTCCACCCGCCCCCACAATCCCCCAGAATCGGTCTTTAGCATAGTCATAATATCCCCTAACTGAGCACCATTGACTGCGGTCTGAAACACTGTTTTTGCCTCCGCCCAGCGACCATCCAGGAGATAGGCAAAGATAGCCGCATTCGCACTTGCCCAAATTTGATTTGCCTGAGACTCGGTGACCTGAGCGTGCAGTTTAACCAAATCCATTTGGGATTGAGCCTCTGCTGACCAGTGTTTTGGTCTCTGTTGGTTCAACCATTGCCAAGCATCAGACCACAAACCATGACGCGCTAGGATTAAACCATTGCGATATGGTAAGGTATCTATCGCTGCTTGGGTCAGGGAAATTTCCTCTAGATAAATGGGGTTGGGAACAAAAGAGCGAGGTTTAATTTGGTAAACCTTGAACTGGGGTTCCAAGCCTACAGTATGATTAACCACTAATTCTGGAGTAGCAGCACCCGTCACTTCCTGCCAATAGGGAGAACGTTCATTAGGGCTTGTCCACTCCAACATCATACTCAGGTGTGTCTGGTCCGGATTGTAGTGAATAATTTGTCCATAGCTTGAGGGTGTATTCTCTGAGACCACTTGACCCGAGAGGTTGAACCAAAACCCTTCCTCTAAAGCTTGTTGTTCGAAACGATCGAGTTTAGTTAACGGTAGTGAACGGGAGACACTAGCATCCCCCGATGCTGTGTTCACTTGGGTAGACAGCACAAAATATTCGACCGGGGCAGTGATAGGCAGCTGACTAACTAGCTGATAATACTGCTGTTGTCTATTGCTTTTTTCAAGGGGCTGATAGACTCTCAGTTCCACAATCTGGTCACAATTAGTTTGGCATGATGGTGGTGATGCCAAAATGGGTAGCAGCAACTCAGAGTTAAGGGCAAGGGGTGTTCCCGCCGTTAGTCCATTTTCACGAATCTCCCCTTGAATTTGGGCAAATGTCTGGGCAGATGAGGGAACAGTTTCGGGGATACGAGCCCAACTCGGCAAAATGTGATTGATCCAGACAATCGAATCAGGGTCAATAATTAACATAACCGCCACCCAGATACTACCGGCAATGATACCGCTAGTGGTGATTAAGGCAGCGATCGGGCCCAAGGTTGTTAACCAACCACCTCTATTAGACTTTTGCACTGATGTTTTAATGGTTTATCTTTCCAGTTTTTTCCTAGTTTGAAAAAAATCTTGGGGGCAATAGATAGTAATTAGCCAAATAGTACAGTTTTCTGGACTTAAAGGCTAATTGTCCATGTCTTTGTCATTCCCCCTTGCTCAATCTAAAACAAGTGCACCCTAAACCCTTCAACCTGTGATTACCTGCTCATATAGTTCACCAGCACGTTCCCAAGTATATTTCTGTTCAATATACCCTCGCCCATTTTCAGACAGTTGCTTACGGAGCTGGCGGTCTTCAAATAACCGACTAATGGCATAAACATATTCTGTTGTATCATTTGCTCGCAATGCCCGCAAAGGGACATCCCCGCCATCAACTGTCAATCCCTCCAAACCGCGATCGCTTCCCACCACCGGTACTCCCGCTGCCATCGCTTCCAGAGTTTTATTTTTTACCCCAAATCCACTCTGCATTGGCACCACAAATATGGTTGCCTTATGAAGGTGGTCTACTAAAGAAGGCACCGAGCCAGTTACACTAATCCCTGGTATCTCTTCTAACTCTAGCACCGCCTGCACCGGTTTGGGTCCGACTAATTCTAGCTTGGTATCACCATAGCGCTCTGTAATTGCTGGGAACACATCTAGGCTAAAATAACGAGCCGCTTTGATGTTTAGTGGGTTATCCATCGGCCCAGTAAACACTAATCTGTGTCCACCAGGATCAGAGATGCGTCTGGGAAATACATTAACATCAACCCCATTAGAAATCAATGTAATTTTGCTTTCTAGATCAAATGATTCTATTTGCCGTCGATCTTCGGCTGTTGTGACTACAATGTCCGTAAATTTAGAACAATATAGCTCTTCATAGCGACGTAATAGGGGCAAATTTAACTGGTCTTTTAGCTGATTGTCTGATGTTTTGGTTTCCAGCTTGTCCAGGGATTTCCGGTATACAGAATGATGAATATTCACCACAGTTCGCAGCTGATTCCGCCACTCTGGTCGCACATAAATTTCATTGGTACTGTGTTCACAGGTAATCAGGTCAAATTGTCCTGCCTCCACAGCCTGATCCAGCCATTGCTGCATTGGAGTTGAGTAGAGTTGGAGCACTTTTTGGGGGGTTCCCTGTTGCAAAATGGTACTCCAGCGCTGTAATTTCTCCTTTAAGCCTTCCTCTTGTTCTGATGGCTGCGGTTGGGGAAAAATCACCAGTTCTTCCACCCACTGCTGCAATTTTTCTACCTCAATGTCCGTGATCTCCTCAGAACGTTGAGTAACCAAGGTGATAGCATGACGCTCACTCAGGTACTTGAGTAAATTAAACGTCCTGACCTGAGTTGCCCCCCGCGTTGGCGGATAGGGAAAGGTTGTGGAGATCATTAGAATCTTCATAGGACGTTACTACTTGGACAAATAATTGGCAACAAGGAAAGTGCAGGCAATAATTCATTCTTATCTCACTTTTTACCTGAGTTAAGGATTAATTTATTTATACTATTTAAAATTTTTATAAACTTTTATTAACATTTCGTCATTTTAATTTACTCCAACTTCTTATTTATTGATGCAATAGCGAGTGGGAGAAACCCCCTGTTCCCTTGCTGCATCGCTGTATCAAATCCGTGATAATCGATATTGCCAAGGTTGGGTTTTTTGATAATTCTGATTACTCTAGAGTAATTCCCGATTACCTATTACCCAAAACCCGAAAAACAACGAAAAAGAAAACTACCGAAAAAATCGGAAAGTATAAATGTATTATATCTTCATACCAATACATTTATACTAATTGTGAATTTTCCTCTAGAAAATATAGTTAAAAATTCAAATTTACCGATTTACCAAACACCAGGCAGCTTAATCTCCCTATGACTTCCAGTCACGGTGATTTATAGGGGTTTGCCACCGTTACGGAGTTTCCCTACTCTCGGAGGTTTTTAGCTTCATCCGCGCTTATGCCCCACGTCCGCACCGTTCGCGCCGCGCGGCGACCTAAGAGCAAGGTCGGCGTGGGATGAATGGCGGACAGGAACTTTGATACTTTGTTTGTTACCGTCTATAATGAAGATAGTAGGGTAATCAAATTAAGAGCTAACCGCCACCTAATAACTGCAAATACTAACTGAAAATAGAACGAGTTGTATTGTTCCGGTGGGTCGGGGCATCGGGTGCATCTCAGTGTCTTGATGCAGTCGCTCATGGGGGAAACCCCCAAGACCGCGCTGCATCGCTTTTGCAATTAGGCAAAAATTCGGGAGAAAATTCCCGCGCCCCCGCCCCACACTCCCCACACTTGCGATCTTTTTTACAAATATGAGATGCACCCGGGGCATCCCGGAGACGAAACCTGATCAGAGGGTCGCCTTAATCAATAAGTTTTAACCAAAGGTGCGCTTCCCGTTCTCCGTAGGAGACGCGGGGCGCGTTCGGCGAATTAAATTCGCTCAAGGTGCGCGCCTCTTTTCTGCATAGCCTGCTAACCATAAAGGCGACCCTCTGAATGCGGTAACTTCTGACCGTGTCGTCAATAAAGCTTGCCGTTCGCGTAGCGTGGCCTTTGGCCTTGTATCCGTTCGCGCAGCGTCGGCGAAAGCCGATACCGTTGGGTGGAGTTGGCAAGAAGCCCACACTGTAATCTCTGATGAGCGTGTGGGAGTATGTCACATGAACAGATTTCACTAACCCCTAACCACTGACTGAGTTAGGGCTTGTTCGTAGCATTGACCAGCCCGATCCCAGGTGTATTCATGCTCGATCAACGAGCGCCCGTTTTGGGACAACTTTGCTCGCAGTTGTGGGTCTTCAAACAAACGAGTGATGGCACTAATATACTCCTGAACATGATTTGCCCGCAATGCTCGCAAGGGTATATTGGCACCATCAACCGCTAGTCCCTCCAAACCGCGATCGCTTCCCACTACAGGTACCCCAGCCGCCATTGCTTCCAGGGTCTTGTTTTTAATGCCAAAGCCAGTGCGCATCGGTACCACACAGATAGTTGCTTGATGGAGATACTCTACCATTGATGGCACACGACCGGTGACCGTAATTCCCGACAATTCTGCCAACTCCAACACCGAAGGTACTGGTCTTGCTCCTACCAGTTGCAGCTTAGCATCTCGATAGCGTTCTTTAATTGCTGGAAATACCTCCAAGCTGAAAAAGCGTACAGCATCAATGTTGGCTCGGTTATCCATAGCTCCAATAAACACTAGGCGATGTCCCCCTGGGTCAGCAGTGCGTTGGGGAAATTGAGTCAAATCCACCCCATTGGGAATCACCACAATTTTACCCGATGGCTTGTAGGCAGCTATCTGGCTTTGATCCTCCGGTGTTGTGACCACAAGGCCAGTAAATTTGGCACAGTATCGTTCCTCATAGCGGCGCAACAGGGGTAAATTTAACTGGTCTCTGAGCTGATTTTCCGAGGTTCCTGTTTCCAACTGGTTACGGAAGGTACCATAAACAGAACTGTGAATATTCACCACCGTTCCCAGCTGCTGTCGCCATTCCGGTCGTACATATATTTCATTTACACTATGTTCACAAGTAATTATGTCAAACCGTCCAGCTGCCACAGCTTTATCCACCCATTGTTGAATGTCCCGGGAGTAGAGATGTAGCACACTGGGGGGGATTCCGTGGCGTAAAAAATTACTAAATCGCTTTACTTTGCCCCAGATTCCTCCTGAGGGATCAGAAGGCTTTGGTTGGGGGAAAACCACCAATTCATCTACCCATTTCCCGAGTTTTTCCACTTCCTGATCCGTGACATCTTCTGAAGGTTGAGTAATCATGGTGATATCATGACTTAACTTAAGATGTTTTAGTAAATTAAATGTCCGTACCTGAGTTCCTCCCCTAGTGGGGGGATAAGGAAAGGTGGCAGATAGCATGAGAATTTTCATCATATCTTCAGGTTAGGTAATAAAGCGATGCAGCGCGGTCTTGGGGAGGCAGCGCGGTCTTGGGGGTTTCCCCCATGAGCGACTGCCGTGGTTCCCCCCATGAGCGACTGCATCAAGACATTGCTATTAGTCATATCTAGTTCGTTGTAACCGGACTTGATATCAGGCAGCCGATAGGATTATTTCATGTCAACGAACCAATGAATTGAGTGGCTTGATAGTTTCATATCCAACAATACAATGATTCAGCGAGTCCCCAAAGTTAGTGTGTGCATTCCTACATTCAATCGCGTGAATTTACTTCCTTATGCGATTGACAGTGTTATTAAACAAACCTATCAAGACTGGGAATTAATTGTCTGTGATGATGGTTCAACTGATGACACTCCTGAGTTAATGTCCCAGTATCAGGATAGCCGAATTAACTACATCCGTCACCCCAAAAATATTGGCAAAAGTAATAATATGCGCTCTGGCTTTGATGCCGCATTGGGGGAGTATTTTATTAAATTTGATGATGATGACCGGCTGACACCTGAATTTTTATCCAAAACAACGGCTATCCTAGATCCAGACCATAGTATTGATTTTGTTGGGACAGATCATTGGGTAATTAATATCAATAATACTAGGGACGAAGCAGCTACAAAATTAAACTCTCAGAGGTGGGGAAGAACCAAGTTGGTGGAAGGTATCGTTGAGAATTTAATTGAGGTTGTTTTTATTCAGCAGAGCTTTCAAATTGGCGCTACGTTGTTTCGGATGCAGGCGTTGAAAGATGTGGGATTTATGCGTCCGAATATCCAAAATTGTGAAGATAATGATTTATTTGTTCGGCTTGCTATGGCAGGAAAGAAAGCCTATTATTTACCAGAATTGTTAATGGAATATCGATTCCATGCCCAACAGCAAGGGATTAGTCGAGCAATTCCCTATTTAAAGGATAAACTACATTATCTAGAAAGTTATAACTTTGAGTCAGAAATGTTGGAGAGAGTTAGGCGATCGCGCCTGACGGAAACTAAGCTACTACTAGGATTGCGGCTGATTGAAATTGGACAAACATCAAAGGGACGTGAACTAGTTTGGTCAGGAAAAGCTTGCTCCCCCTCAAAAGCTTGGGTTGGTTTGGTGTTGTCCCTATTGCCACAAGGGTGGCGTTCTCAGGCGTTTAGTGTGTTGCGTCAATTCAAGGAATAAACTCTCTGGGAATTTGGCACTAGAAAAAATCTGATTAAATTGCCAAGGCATTGGCAGCCTCACCATGGTGAAGCAAATTTCCACTCTGTTGGTGGGGTGCATCTCAATGCATGCTGTTTGAACCTGTGGTGCGTTACGGGACGGACTGTCCCAATACTGGCTACTGATAAAATCAGAGGCTTTGGGTCCCTAACGCACCCTACCCAACTGAGAGCTGAGAGCTGATGGCTGAATGCTGACGACTGCTTAAGTATTTTTACTTAAATACTTAGACAGTCTTGCTAGTTTCTAGAGTTTTTTGGATGGTTACGACAGTTGAGCCTTTGAATCTAGGGTACAACTTCTCTCCTCCCCTCTCTGTAGTGATCAAACCGTTGCTAAACTGATCAGTTTCACGATCTATGAACTGGCTCTCTCAGGGTGGGGGAGGTAGGATCTCGGGTTTACGTAAGAATTCTTAACAACATTTTTAATTAAATCAGTTTACTCTAAGAATTTGGAAAGATATTCGCTTGTCTGTAAGTAGTAATACAAATACCGTCAACTTTAGGAACAAAAATAAAGAATGAGTACCAATTTAGCCACCAAGTTGCGTGAAGGCACAAAAACATCCCATACCATGGCAGAGAATGTGGGTTTTGTCAAGTGCTTTTTGAAAGGAACCGTTGAAAAAACCTCCTACCGGAAATTAGTATCCAACCTTTACTTCGTCTATTCCGCCATGGAAGAGGAGATGGAGCGCCATCAGGAACACCCGATTCTTTCAAAAATCTACTTCCAAGAGCTCAATCGGAAAAAGACCCTAGAGCAAGACCTATGCTATTATTTCGGTTCTAACTGGCAAGAGCAAGTAGTCCCCTCAGTGGCGGCTAAAGAGTATGTGCAAAGAATTAAAGATATGTCTGAGAAGGAACCAGAACTATTGGTTGCTCACTCCTACACCCGCTATCTAGGGGACTTATCTGGCGGACAAATTCTCAAAAAGATTGCCCAGCGCGGGATGAATTTATCAGATGGGCAAGGTACTGCTTTTTATGAATTCAAACAAATCCCTGATGAGAAGGCATTCAAGACTAAGTATCGGCAAGCCATGGATGAGCTACCCATTGATGATGCCACAGCGGATCGGATTGTGGAAGAAGCTAATGCCGCGTTTGGCATGAATATGAAGATGTTCCAGGAACTGGAGGGTAACCTGATTAAAGCCATTGGTATAATGCTATACAACACCCTTACCCGTCGTCGCGTTCGTGGCAGCACAGAACTAGCTACAGCTGATTAAGCTTATTGCACAAACTGCCATCATCACCAAAGATGAGCTGCGACTAATCGGCTTAAGGAGAAATAAAAGGGAATTAGCTCTAGTTTCCTGTGATTAGTTATTAGTAGTTAGTAGTTTTGAGGTAAGCATTCAGCCTATCGCTATCAGCTATTAGCTTATGTGCTAGCCTGAATGCTTGCGTTTTGAGTACTAACTACTAATTGGCCATCTAATGTTGCAAAATTTTAAAAATCATTAACATAAAATTAACATAAATATAACTAATCAGATTGAAATTCATAGCCTCCCTGTTTAGAATAAAAGGCGAAATACGTC
The DNA here is from genome assembly GCF_010671925.1 of Moorena sp. SIOASIH. GTDB lineage: Bacteria > Cyanobacteriota > Cyanobacteriia > Cyanobacteriales > Coleofasciculaceae > Moorena. The sequence continues at coordinate 728,655 of NZ_JAAHIH010000006.1, forward strand.
AAACAAAGCTTTTCTGCTGTGGAAGAAGCCTTTTTTTTGGTTTAGGTCATTCACAAATGTGAAGACTAGCCGAAATAGAGAACGTAAATAGCTGGAGGAAACGTTTTAAAGATTAAGACCCCTACTAATTAACACCCCTACTACTCAGAAAGACAAAGCCTTTCACAACAAATTGAAATTGAGTCAATCTACTATTGACTCAATATTAGAGTCTGTCAATGGTTTTGAGGTAAGTCTTTTCAAGATCTACCATAAGAAGTACCGCCCTGTACCAATAGGTCAGGGTGGGCAACAATTTTGGGCAGGGTATTCCGGGGTGCTTAGTGACTACTCCTACATCAAATCAAAGATTATGATGTAGGCGCGCTCTTACTCACGAATGAGACTTACTGTTCCTCGGCGGAAGCCGACGCGGGGCGCGTTCGATATCCTGTATCGATTTACCACAGCCATTGAGCGGCAGTCCAACCGCCATCAATCTATTATACCAAAACCAAGAGACCCCGTCAGGCAATTCCCCTCCCGCTAACCCTTTGGGTATAACGGGAGACCCCTTACCTGTTTAGTTGGAGTTTTGTTGGTAAACAAATACTTTCAGAGAAAGAACGAACGATGAATCAAACTATTTCAGATGCAGCAATGGTAACTCAACAGGGAAAATTTTCTACTACCAATAATTATACCATAACAACGTTTAAAGGCTCTGGTGGTGATATACCTGATGGCAAAGGCAGCTTTCTGGATAACATTATCGTGAAGGAAAATTTCAAGATTAAGGAGGTTAGCATCAAGCTGCACAATATGGTTCACACCTGGGTAGGTGACCTAGTAGTGAGCTTACGCCATGGGGAGACGGGAACTGTAGTCGATTTGTTCCGGCAACCCGGTAAACCAAACTTTTCCTCCAGTGGCTACAGCAGCGATATCAAGGGAGATTATATTTTCAATGACCACAATTCAGAGGACTTTGAGGCAGCTGCTGGAGCTAATACCGTTGTCCCTAGTGGGAATTATCACCCTGTAGAATCATTATCAGCATTTGATGGTCTTTCTGCAGCTGGAACCTGGCAGCTGATCATCAAAGATAATGCGGCTGGTGACTCGGGTTCCCTGGGTTCTTGGAGCTTAGATTTGGGGTACACTCAATCTACTTAAAGCTACTATCGAAATTGATGATTATTGCTGTTACCATCTGTTGATGCTTGGGTGGAATTTCTGTTGACGAGTTGGGAACTCTCCCATGCACCGGAGGTTATGCAGAGTTTATGCATAGGCAAAGCAAAGGATTTTGGCTGAGTGCTTCTGAAGTCGGGGGCGTAAGACCTGTTCGCGGTCGAAAGGCGTTTAGCAGGCAGTCTCCTGTCAACTTGGAAGCCCCTTGCTCACCAGCATCAGTAGCAAGGGGTATACCCCTCTCAAGCGTAAAATTGAATATCCTCCCCACACTGATCCACTAGGTAACACAGAGCCCGGAAACGTAGGCTAGCTAATTGCTCGTAGAGAGGGTTGAGCTTACATAGGGGAGGGATGTGTAGTACTAAGTGACCGAAAAGTTTTAAATCCCGCTCAAAGGGACATTGACCAGGAATAATTTTGGAGAGGAATCTAGCTAGGGTTTGATCTGTAATTTCTATTTGATCCAGCCATTGGCGCAGAGGTTTTAGTAAATCAACACGTTTTTTGGGCAGTGGCTCAGGCGGAGTGAGACTGGTATTGAGATTAGCTACCTGTGAGAGGGATGGATTGGTACTGTGCTTGTTGGTTCTGAACATGGCTATACATCTCTAAAATTAGTCAATAAAGTCCTCAGCTAAGGTATTCCTGTGGAATAGCTTTTACAGAGTTCTAGTTAAGTTCATGTAGGGTGGGCAGTGCACTAGACAGATAATGAAGCTTGCAAAGCTCGTTGGTAGGCACTGCCCACCCTACGATTAATGAAAATGGTGCAAGATCTCAGTTTTACAGAGTTCTAGTTAAGTAGGTAGACATCCAGTAATCAAACACGATTACTATTGAGCTGTATTGCCATATTGGCGGTAATTTATAAAAATTTATATAGCTAGAAGTCATAGCATGTCCAGGAGCCTAGGTATTGTAAAGCTTGTGTAATTAGTAATTGGTAATTGGTAATTGGTAATTAGTAATTGGTAATTGAGATTATTCCAGAGCTCTTACCTATTACCAAAAAGCTCATCAAAGATGAACACTACCAAAACAACCGGACACGAGCTCAATTGTTACCACTTAACTTATGTAAGTGAGCTTTCAGCATTCAGCTTTGGTCACCCTAAGTGAATGGCCACGCTACGGGAATGGCCACGCTACTTGAGGTGCTATCAGCCATTCTTAATCAGCTTTCAGCTAAAAGCTATCCTTATTTCAAGCATAAAAATACCAGGGAAAGGTTTGGTAAAGGTTAAAAGAAGAAAGACCAATCAAACTATGAATTTTTGATAAAACTAATTGGTTGACTGTTGACTGTTAACTGTTGACTGTTGACTGTTGCTCGTGAACACTCAACAGCCAGCATCTTATAACACTACCAAAACAACTGGACACGAGCTCAAGTGTTACCACTTAACTGATGAGCTAAGCCTTCAACATTCAGCCTTGGCCAAAAGCCACGCTACTTGAGGTGCTATCAGCCATTGCTTTATGAGCTTTCACCTAAAAGCCATAATAAATAAGCTTCTTGTTCGCGTAGCGTGGCCTTTTGGCCAGGGTTTTCCACTCTTAAAAAGCTGACAGCTTACCCAGGGTAAGCTCATCTAAATCCGTATCAAAAACTACAGATAAAAGTTTAAAGATGGTATAATAATTATAATTGACTTTTGATTAATGTCAACAAACTGCCTATATTATCAATAATCCTGAGATTATTTCTTATGTGATTTGAGAAAGCTGGAAATTTTAATTGCGATTCGAATTTACCGACGCGGGACCCGTTCGCAACGACTTATTTTTTTCTTGCTCAAAGCAAGCCAATATCTTGGACTCAATAGGAATAATGTACTGGTTTTTACCGACGTTTTTCCCAACTTCAATAAAAATAGGTTAAATGTTTTTTAAAAGTTACAAGTTATACCAAATTATATGAGCTGACCATCACGGCTTACCTGATTTCAAGGACAAAAATACAAGACAAAGGTTTGGTAAAGTTTGAAATAAGAAATACCAATCAAACTATGAACTTTCGATAAAACTAATTGGTTGACTGTTGACTGTTGCTCGTGAACACTCAACAGCCAGCATCTTATATAATCTCAGGATAATTACCCTTAATAAAAATCTCCCCATCTCCCCATCTCCCCATCTCCCCATCTCCCCATCTCCCCATCTCCCCATCTCCCCATCTCCCCCATCTCCCCATCTCCCCATCTCCCTATCTACTATCTTTGAACTCGGTATCAGGATAATTACCCTTAATAAAAACCTCCCCCATCTCCCCATCTCCCCACACTCCCTGCTCAGTTACCAATTACTTATTAGGGATCAGGGATTAGGAATTAGGGATTGGGGATTGGGGTAACCCAACCACAGTAGGTTCTGGCAGTGCCCCTTGCATCTTGCCTAACCAGTCAATTAGGTTCTCTAGCTGTTTGTTGGTCTTGACCAGACCTAGACCACGAACTGTAACTTTACCAGGAGAATAGACAAAACGCGATCGCAAATGTTGGGGCAGGTTCTCTTGGAGTAACTTCCAGGCTGGTTCCTCCATCGGGGTTTCTAGGACAATGTGTTGTTTACCCTCAGGTCGAATTCGGGCAAATCCCAAAGACTTCCCTAACTGTTTTAGTTCCATCACCCGCAGTAATTGCTCGGCCACGGAAGGAATTGGACCATAGCGATCGCTCCAAGCTGCTGCGATCTGTGCTAACTCCTTCTGGGACCCTGCTGCAGCTACTGCTCGATAAGCACTAATTTTTTGGTCTAAATCTGGAATATAGTCAGCGGGAATAAAGGCTGTGATCTGAAGGTCAATCTGAGTATCATCTACTTGGGGAATTTCTTGCCCTTGAATTTCCTTGATCGCTTCTTGCAGCATTTCCATGTAGAGGTCAAAGCCAATGGCTTCCATCTGACCGGATTGTTCTACACCTAGGAGATTCCCCACCCCTCGAATTTCCATATCCCGGGTTGCTAACAGATAACCTGACCCGAGTTGAGTGAACTCCTGAATTGCTCGTAAACGTTTCTTGGCTGCTTCTGAGAGTACCTTTTGGTTCGGATAAAGTAACCAAGCGTGGGCTTGAATCCCCGCCCGACCTACTCGTCCTCGCAATTGGTACAGTTGGGCAAGACCAAATTTGTGAGCATCTTCGATCACAATGGTGTTGACTCTAGGAATATCTAGCCCAGATTCAATAATCGTAGTACACACTAGGATATCTGCCTCACCGTTGCTAAAGGTGAGCATAATTGACTCTAATTCCGCTGGATCGAGCTGACCGTGAGCAATGGCGATTCTGGCCTCAAGGATCATTTCCCTGAGTTCCGCAGCAACTTCTTCAATCCCTTCAACGCGAGGTACGACATAGAATACCTGACCACCTCGGTCAAGTTCCATACGAATGGCGGTGCGGACAGCTTCTGGTTGATAGGGAGATAAGTGGGTTTTAATGGGACGCCGTAAGGGGGGTGGTGTAGTAATTAAACTCATTTCTCGTACCCCCGATAAGGACATATAGAGGGTACGGGGAATGGGAGTAGCGCTAAGGGTCAATACATCTACCTGAGTTTTGAAAGATTTAATTTTTTCCTTCTGGTTGACACCAAACCGCTGTTCTTCATCTATCACCAGCAGCCCTAACTCTCGAAACGTTACACTCTTCCCCAGTAACTGATGGGTACCTACTACCACATCTAACTCCCCAGTTTTAAGGCGTTGAAGAATATCACGCTTTTCCTGAGGGGTACGAAAGCGGTTGAGTAGACCGACATTGATCGGGTAGGGAGAAAACCGTTCTTTGATGGTATGATAATGCTGCTGAGTAAGGATAGTGGTCGGGGCAAGAAAAGCTACTTGCTTGTCAGAGGTGACAGCTTTAAAAATAGCCCGAATTGCCACTTCTGTTTTACCAAACCCCACATCCCCACAAACTAACCGATCCATAGGGCGATCGCTTTCTAAATCCCGTTTGACATCCTGTATTGCCTTGAGTTGGTCCGGAGTAGGTTGGTAGGGGAAAGAATCTTCTAATTCCTGCTGCCAAGGGGAATCTGGTGGAAAGCAATAACCTGACTGCTGTGCTCGCTGGGCATAGAGCTTCAGCAAATCCACCGCTACTTTCTTAATACTTTTACGGACACGATTTTTGGTTTTCTCCCAGGTTTTACTCGACATCTTGTGGAGTTGAGGCAAACCCGTACCTGTATGTCGAAACCGAGATAGTACCCCCAACTGATCTGCTGCCACCCGGAGCAAACCATCAGCGTACTTGATCACCAAATACTCGCGAGTTTCATTATTTATGCTTAATTTTTCCAGCTTGAGGAACTGACCGATCCCATGATTCTTGTGAACCACATAATCCCCTGGACGTAGCTTATTTGGGTCAACCTGTTGGGAGGCAGCACGGCGGCGCTTACGAATATAACTGGGAGTTGCCAAGGTATGCTGCCCAAAGAACTCCCGGTCTGTTACCACCACGATCCGGTAAGTAGGGAGGATAAATCCCTCTAGTTCTGCTAAGCCCGAATACTTTACCGCTACTGCTGTCCTCTGGAGGTTTAATTTCTCAATAGCTGGGTAATCCCGAGGGTTGGGGACAAACTGGGCAGGACAATCATGTTCTTGGAGCAGGGCAACGGAACGACTAGGTTGGGCAGAAACCAGCCAAATAGAAAAACGGCGATCGCTCTGCTCTCGGAGTACTTCTGCTAGTTTGGCAAACTGGTGGGGTGTTACTGGTACAGAGCGGCTAGCCAGATTAACAGCATTTTGGCTAGTTTCTTCTACCAATTCTGATAAATACAGGATTGGAGTTGGCGGTTGAAGGTTAGTAGGTTGAAGGTTAGTAGGTTGAAGGTTAGTAGGTTGAAGGTTATTAGGTTGAAGGTTAGTAGGTTGAAGGTTATTAGGTTGAAGGTTAGTAGGTTGAAGGTTAGTAGGTTGAAGGTTATTAGGTTGTTCGCGAACAACCTGGAACTGGTTAACCTTTAACTCTAGAGCATGATCAAAATAACGATGGAGACAGGGCAGGGAATGATTCAGTTCCTCTAATTGTTCTTGGGCATGTTCCACCCAGCGATCGCAATGGGCAGCACACTGTTCTGGTTCATCAATAACAATTAAGGTATTTTCTGGCAGGTAATCTAGTAGAGAGGCTGGCTGGTCAAAGGCAATACCCAAGAAACGGCGGCTACCCTCTAAAGACTGACCTTCCTCGAAAGATTCGTGCTCCTGAGGTGAGAGATAAGATTGGATTACTTCAGCCTTTGAAGTTCTCAGCACTTGGCTAATAATGTGACCAAAATCCGTGGGGGTCAGCACGATGCCGTCAATTTTATCCAGGGAACGCTGGGTTGCCGGGTCAAACTCCCGCAACTGCTCTAACTCATCCCCGAACCATTCCAGCCGCACTGGCAATTCTAAGGCTACCGGGAAAACATCTACAATATCACCACGCCGACTCCACTGACCTTCTGTTTCTACTAGGGGAACCCGTTCATAACCCAGCTGTGCCAACTTTTCATCAAGGTTTTTACCATCCCAAGTCATGCCCTGCTTAAGGGTAAGGCAGTAGGGCTTAAAGGCATCGACAGGGGGCAAGTGGGGTTGGAGTGCTGCTTGAGTGGCCACAATCGCCATCCCATGACTTGAAGGTTGAACCAACGAAGGTTGTAAGTCAGAACTTTCAACTGGCAACCTGTCAACCTTCAACCTTTCGACCAAATCTGCCAATACTTGCATTTGTCCCCAGGTCATTTCCGACTCTGGGTCAAAGGGTTCATAGGGTGATGCTTCTGAGGTGGGGTATAAGTGAACTGTATTCCAACCCATGGCTTCGAGTTGGGTTGCCCAGCGACTTGCTTCTTCTAGGGTGCTACAGACTACGAATAGGAGGCGTTGGTCTGCCTTGGCCAGGGCTGATGCTACTAATCCCTTTGGCAAACGGGGAATACCATTCAGAAATAGAGACTGTTGGCGATTTAGTTTCGTGAGTAGTTCACTGGTGAGAGGGGAGTGCTCTAGTGTCCGAATGATCGAGGAAAGTGCCATTAGTTCATTGGGTACTTGACAATAGGGCTTCCAGGATAGCTGTTTCTCTCATTTTACTAGGAATAGTACTGCCTGGGGAAAATTGACTGTTGTTGAATAGGTTAACTTATCTCACCACTGGCATTACCACTGCATGCAGGAGTGTTTCCAAGTCCGTCGGTCTACATTAATTTATTAGGACTTACGCAAATTCCTCAATTTAACGCTACCTGTAGGGTGGGCAAAACCTTGCCCACCCTACCTACCCATGGAGTCTGTGCGTAAGTCCTGTTTATCTTGAATAAGGCGAAATCCTTTTTAGGTAAAGGATTCGGCTATAACAGTTTCAGGGGTGACGACTTGATTGTTGACTAATCTTTAGAAGATTTAATCCTCCTAGGTTAGATTAAACAGATATTACCGATCAAAATTTCAATTAATTTCTAGCCAAGATAACAAAGAGCTATCGATAAGAAATACATTACTGACTCAAGCAGCAATAATGGATAATACTGACTTGACTAACTTTAATAATAAAACTCCTCAGGTTCTCGTGGTTGATGATGAGAAGATCCTACGCTTGGTGCTACGTCGTAGCTTGACAAAGGAAGGATATAAAGTCATTGAAGCTAGCAACGGTGAGCAATGTCTGAATATCTGTGAGCAGAAATTGCCAGACATTGTGCTTTTAGATGCCAGAATGCCCATACTTGATGGGTTTACCTGCTGTGCTAAATTGAAGGATAACTTTGGTTCCGAATGTCCTCCTATACTAATGATTACAGCACTCCATGATGAGCAATCTGTAGAACGAGCGTTTGAAGCCGGTGCGACGGATTATATAACTAAGCCAATTCACTGGCCAGTTTTGCGAAGAAGAGTACGTCGTTTGATTGAATCAAGTTGGACAATGATACAGTTAAAAATCGCCAATAAAGAGTTGGAACGCCTCGCTACTATCGATGGCTTAACCCAACTTGCCAACCGCCGAGCCTTTGACAAATATTTTAACAACGAATGGTATCGACTGGCACGGGAAGAAAAACCATTGTCTTTAGTATTGTGTGACATTGATTTTTTTAAGCTTTACAATGACACTTATGGACACCAATCAGGAGATGACTGTCTTAAACAAGTTGCTCAAATCCTTGGTGAAGCAGCAAAGCGTCCAGCCGATCTGGTGGCTCGCTATGGGGGTGAGGAATTTGTGGTAATGTTGCCGAGTACTGATATACAAGGCGCTATTCAGGTAGCAGAGACAATTGAAACTAAACTCTACAAAAAGGCGATCCCTCATTCTGGTTCTCTGGTGAGTGACATTGTTACCGTCAGCCTGGGGGGTGCCAGTACGATTCCCTCAGTAAAATCCTCCCCAGATAATTTATTTTCCGAGGCTGACAAAGCACTATATCAGGCAAAACTTGCCGGTAGAAATCGCATAGTTCATGTTAGTTACTAAGGAAAAAATCAGTAGTTATTATACTTAAAATAGTCTTGACGCCAACTAGCATCTTTTCTACGGTCAGTGGGCAATTCTAACACTCTAATGCCTTGACTAGGAAGTGGGTTTAAACCTTGCTTGAGCTGCTGCCATGATTGAATCAGCTGGTGCTCTACTCCATAAGTCAGACACAACTGTGAAAAATTGACATCTTGGGGTGTGGCAAAGAATTCTTCAAAGGGTGGGTCAAATTTGGCAATGGGCAACATCTCGAAAATGCCACCACCATTGTTATTAATTAAGATAATGGTTAAATGACCAACAAACTTGTTTTTAATTAGGAAACCATTGGTGTCATGCAAAAATGCTAAGTCACCCGTTAGCATCACACTACTTTGATTACGATGAGCAATACCTAAAGCTGTTGATAAGGTACCATCAATCCCATTAGCGCCCCGATTAAACCAAGGTAGAATCCTCCTGTTACCAGGTTTCCAAAAGAACTCCACATCTCTGACTGGCATGCTGTTAGCAATAAATAGAGGTGTTTCCGGTGGTAGACATTGGGACAGTAACCAAGCCGCTTTGCCTTCAAACAACTGACTAATTTTAGTCATTGTTTGGTCAACCTTTGCCCTGACCTTCGCTTCAGCCTCACACCACTTTTGTAGGTAAGGTTGGGTTGCAGGTTGCAGGTTGGTATTGGTTGTAGGTTGCAGGTTATCAGGTTGCAGGTTATCAGGTTGCAGGTTATCAGGTTGCAGGTTATCAGGTTGCAGGTTGGTATTGGTTGTAGGTTGCAGGTTATCAGGTTGCAGGTTGGTATTGGTTGCAGGTTGCAGGTTATCAGCTTGCAGGTTAGAAGCGTCAACCTTCAACCTTTCAACCTTCAACCTTTCAACCTTCAACAGTGGTGAACCGTCAACCTTCAACCTGTCAACCTTCAACCTGTCAACCTTCAACTCCTTTACCCATATCCCCAGTTGTTCTACACTCATCCGCAGATGAGTTGTTTTGCCATGGAGTGGGTCGAGGTTGTGATGGCTAGGGTCAATCACCCAACGTCGCGGTTGACATTTATCCAACCAAGCACGCAGTTCTTTGCTAATCGGTAGTTCACCGATGTGAATAACCATTGTGGGTTTTAGCTGTTGCGCTAATCGTGGATTACGCAGGATCAAGTCATAGGTAGAAATTAGATTGGGGTTGAGGTCGCAATAGTTTCTTACCGGTGAGAGCCCTTCTGCTAGTACGGGCCATCTTAAGGTTTTGGACAAGGATGCGATCGCATTACAATAGTCTTTGGGATTTTGGGGTTGAGCTGGACCAGCGATAATTATTCCTTGCTCGGATTCTTGCCACTGCTGTATGACTTTAGCGATTGCAGGTTGCAGATTGTAAGTTGTAGGTTGCAGGTTGTCAGTTACAGTTTGCTCCTGACAGTGAGCGAAGAATTCTTCTGGTTGTAATTGGGATTTTAATGGGTTAGTGGTTGTGTCGGGAATAGGTGGGAGGGGGTCACGGAAGGGTAGATTTAGGTGTACTGGACCAGGGGTAGGAAAATGTGTTAGCGGATTACTTCCAAAGGAGGCTCGCTCCCAAGCATGAACTACGGTTTGCCGTAGATAACGGAGCATACTGATATCAGCTTTAGGGACCGCTAGGTTACTTTGCCAGTTGGGATAGTTGCCGTATAATTTGATTTGGTCAATGGTTTGTCCAGAATGACAATCTTGGAGTTCTGGGGGACGGTCAGCAGTCAATACCAATAGTGGTACTCGGCTTTCTCTGGCTTCAATCACAGCGGGATAGAAATTAGCCCCAGCTGTGCCAGAGGTACAAACTAGCACAACTGGTTTGCCCGATTGTCGAGCAATGCCTAAGGCGAAAAAGCTGGCTGAACGTTCATCTAGAACTGGAATCGCCTCGATCTGTGGGTGTTGAGCAAACGCAACAGTTAGAGGGGTTGAGCGTGACCCTGGACAGATGATTGCTGTGGTCAATCCCAAGCGCTGTAGGGTTTCTACCAGGATGGAAGCCCAGAGGCTATTGGTGTTGCGAAAATCAATAGGCATTATATTATAGCATTTTTATTTGAATTGTGAACATACTCCCTTAAGGAAAGGCAAGAGGCAAGAGGCAAGAGGAACCCACCCCTAACCCCTCCCAGGAGGGGAAGGCAAGAGGCAAGAGGCAAGAGTTAATCGAGTATATAAGGATTTTGGATAAATTCAAGAATAATTTCCTGACAAATGCTATAGGTTAATCAACATTTAATTTTAAGATTATAAATATTGATTTGATTTTGTTTACGGTTGACGGTTGACTACCCTAATCTCTAATCCCTACTCCCTGTTCCCTGTTCCCTGTTCCCTGTTCCCTGTTCCCTGTTCCCTTTGCTATAATTCCTAATTCCTACAAAAATTGTCTGACATTTTTAACAAATTCATTGACATTCTCAAAATGGATGTTATGTCCACAATCAGCAATAACGTTTAAATGAGCTTCTGTACAAAGTGTTACTATTTCTGAGTTAATCGATTTAAATTTATGATCATAGTCTCCGACTAGCAAAAGCAAAGGTACTTGATTATGTTGGAGTGATTCCCACAGAGATGGTTGGCATCCTGTACTCATATGACGCAGAGATTTAGCTAATTCCAGAGGATTATTTTGTTGTCGAATCTTGATAATTTGTTCAAAGTTAGGGTGCTGCTTGAGGGAGCTGAACAGAGGCTGATTGTACCAATTTGATAAGAAGGTCAATAAATCTCCAGTTTCCAATTTTTCGGCAATTTGCCAATCTCGTTGACGGCGCTTTAATTGTTCTGCTTGAGTCTTTAGCCCTGGAGATGCTGATTCGAGTACTACTTTACTAAAACATTGGGGGAAATGAATGGTCATGTAGAGAGCTAATCGACCTCCCATAGAATAGCCAACTAAAAAGCATGGTTCAAAATTTAACTGCTCTAGTAAGTCCTTTAAGGCGTGAGCAGTGTTTGGCATGGTGTAGCACTCATCCCCACCTAAAACTTTGGTGTTACCATGACCAGGTAAATCAACAGCTAGACAACAAAATTCCTCACAGAGTAATGATATTGCTTCATGAAATTCTTGGCTGCTACCCATGAATCCATGGCAAAAAAGAATCCGTGGTTTATCTCGGTTTCCTCTTAACTCATAGTGAAAATTATATAGCATTTATCAACTATAATTATTACAATTCATGATATCGAAATTATTTTATAGCGTTTCTCGCAGTTATGAGGTACACTATCATTTGACACTGATTCCCTGTCTTGATGCAGTCGCTCATGGGGGAAACCACGGCAGTTGCTCATGGGGGGAACCCCCAAGACCGCACTGCCTCCCCAAGACCGCGCTGCATCGCTTAAAACCCTCTTTACTATTGCCAATAGCCATGCATGCCTTTTGCCTTAAAGGGATAAGCAATGTCGCTCACTCGTCCTGAGAACTGCTATAACTGATTATCCAACAGTAACGACCAATGAACACAGGGTTAAACTAAGGCTTTAAGAAGCACCATGAGCTTCAGGTTAATTTCCGCCAGCTCTTTATTGGGATCAGAGCCAGCAACAATTCCAGCACCAGCGTAGAGCCGAGCGTGATTACCTGCTATCAAAGCAGACCGAATCCCAACGATAAATTCACTATTGCCTTGATAATCTATCCATCCGAGGGGAGCAGCATACAGAGAACGGTCAAAGGTTTCGTAGTGTCGGATTTGCTCACAAGCAATTTTGGTAGGAACACCAGCCACTGCTGGAGTAGGATGCAGTTTCGCTATAATATCTAGGGGATTGACATCAGCTGGTAATGCTGCTTTAATCGGAGTCCATAAATGCTGGATATTCGACAGTTTCAGCAGTTGGGGAGATGGCGAAAAATCCAGTTCCAAACCCAGTTGACAAAGACGTTGGATAATAAATTCACTCACTGCGTTATGTTCACGTCTCTCTTTTCCACTACTAAGTAATTGGTTCGCCAAATCCGCATCTTCAGCTGGGGTTTGACCTCGTGGAGCAGACCCTGCTAAAGCATCCGTCTCTAACTGATGGTCGTAAATACTAATCAGACGTTCAGGACTAGCGCCAATAAAGTTTTTGCCTTTGCCGTTACTGATGGAAAAAATATAGCAATCTGGATAGTTATGGCGCAAATTGTCCAGAGACTTCACCAGATTAAAGGGTATTGGTGAGACGACATCCACGGCTTGGGAAAGGACAATTTTGCTAAATTGATTGGCTTGGATAGATTTTAAGGCTGATGAAACCGATAATTTGAAGTCTTTGGCTTTTTTTGAATCTTGCTTGAGAAATTGATGATGGTTAGCCTTACCAGTAAAACAGTAGAGCAGACGACCAGAAGAGGTGATTAGATTGAACTGCCGACCTACGCTTTCGACCAGCCAATCCAGATTAACTTGAGAGTTGATTTCAAGATTAGCCACTACTACACATCGGCTTTGACAAAGTGAAATTTGCCAACGAGGTAGAAAAATAGTGGCAGATGGGAAAGGGTGGTTACTATTAAGCTGATCACCAAAAAACGTAAAGCTACAGAATAAATGAGGTCCAGCCAATCGCTGATCTATTTCACCACTAATCATGGTGTTAGCTAGACATGAGTCGATAAATTGTTGGGCTTTATAGAAGCGTTGCTCACCAGCTAACTTAAGGTCAACAGCCGCATCAATAGCAACAATTGATTCTTTATTACTTCTATTTTCAAAATAGAAGTGTAGGGGCTCGGGCGTGGCGGCAAAAGGGGCGGCTCTATCCCGAATTGCCTGAAAAACAGCCAGTGGGTCGAGGGGGGGAATTTCTTGAGAAATACTGGCAATTTTGGCAATACCTTGTTTTTGAGATTTTTTCTGGCAGGCTAAGAGAAACTGATGTAACTCTTTAGGCTCATGAAACAGCTTAGCAGGGCAGGGAATGACTGACATATATAGGGTTTCTTGAATTACAGGAGTGTTTACCTCAATGAACGACAACACAAACGCGATTGGCCTTGGCCTTTGGGCCACGCTACGCGAATGGCCACGCTGCGCGAACGCTCTTTACTACATATTTCTTAATTTGTATTTACATAACTTATTTAATTCACATTTAATTCACAGCATTTATAGTTACTAATGATCAATTATAAGCATGTTTGGCAATTAAGAAAAGCAGGGTAAGGGCAAAAATCAATAAATAGGCGGTTTTATCGCAACTATTGAAAAAAATTGCCATAATCTGGATGATCAAGGCTTACTATGGTCATAATCCTTGCTCTATTCTTGATGCAGTCGCTCATGGGGGGAACCCCCTTTGGCGGCGCTGCATCGCTATCACATTTTGGTTTAATTTTTCTTGCGCTTACCCTAGAATTCTATAATTGCTCACCATCAAGAAATGATGAGCCCTAGTTTTGGTAGTAAAAATTTTGGTTTGGATGACAAATCATTTATTTGCTCACTAGTCAAGACGGAAATCAAGGGGATATTAGTATAGACAATCCCTGATTAATTTTTCCAACCTACTACAAATAAAAAGCTGCCCTTTTGGGTAGACACCACTTCAGTTTTGATGAAGCCTACTTCTCTTAAGAGGTTAACAATTTTATCGGTAGAGTAAAGAGAGGGAGCTTTAACTCCGCCAATCAATAAATCCATTATTTCTAATTCTGGCAAAAATGATGGTGAAGGAACCAAACTGTCAGTGCTAGGTTCTAGGATAATCACCATACCCTTTGGTCTTAAAACCTGAAAAGATTTTTTGATAAACTGGCTACCATAATCGCTGTACGACAATTTTCTAAATAAGAAGACAAGATCATATTCTTCTTTAGCACCCCACTGGTCAGACAAAGCGTTTCCTTCGGCAGATATAATAATCTCTTCCGGAGATTTAGGTAAAGGATACTTGCTTAAAAGTCGATCTAAAAAATCAATTTGATTTTCCAAGCCTGCCAGCACAAAGTCTACATCAGTTTTGCGTTCCAGTAGCTTGCCTATAAAGGTAATACCCACTTCGCCAGTAATAATTCTCTTAACCTGATCAAGAGGAATTTTAGTGAACAATTCTCGGGAGGGTTCTTTCAGATATTCGTTAGCAAATGCATAGTACTCATAAAGGGTTTCATCATTACCATTAAACAAATCCATCTGCTGATTTGAGCTGCCGGTTTGGATAGTTAAGTTTAATGATAACCAGGATGACCATGTCTGAGAGACTAGATTGTAATAATCTCCCAAATAACTTGGACTTTCTCTAACTAAGTAATTCTTAGTCATTTGGGTATTAACATAGCCAAAACCTTGATTATGATTAGTTTGGCTAATTTTGAGATAACCAAGACTCTCCAAAACCCTCAGCAATCGCTCAGTTGAGATCAAATTAAGATTCAAATCCCTGGCTACTAAATTAGCAGAAACTCCGGGATGCTTATGCAGATAATCAAAAACACCAAGTTTCACAGCTGACATAATAATTGCAGTGCGTTGGAAACTGGTGGCATCTGCCAGCATTTCTGCTCTTTCTAAGAGTCTGATTCGATTACCAATAACCTTGCTTAAGGTATTGATAGTTTCTGGAAAATACTTTTTGATCACCAAGGCTAAGCCTACCAATTTAGATGGCAGTCCAAATCTTTGCTGTTTCGACTTGATATCTAGAGTATCCCTTTCTAGCACTTTTACATTACTGGTCATACTTTTTAGTCATACTTTTTAGGATTGCTTACAAGACTTACAGGGTGCGTTATTAACGCACTCTACTACTTATAGAGTTTGGGGTTCAGTTTTGGGTAAGTCCTATAGTAATAGTAGTTTTTTTATCACTTTAGTTAATATTTTGTCAATAAAATTTACATAAATTGACGTATTATCAAAACAAGACCTTGATTGGGATTAATGGTATTCTGCTATTGCTGCCCCTTAACACCCTTTAACTGAGATCTTGCACCATTGTCATTAATCTTCGGGTGGGCAGTGCCTACCAACGCGGTTTGTAAGCTTCATTATCTGTCTGGTGCACTGCCCACCCTACATGAACCTTAACACCGTTGAAGACTGCCCCTTAACACCGTTGAAGACCGTTGACCCAAAGCTTGAACAGTCCCAGCAGTATTGGTTGATGGTTTGACGGTCACTCTAGCACGACTGGCATTCATATTCCGTGACTATTTTGACAACAAACACAATTAATGCTCCTAGCTCCAAACGGAAACTGTGGCTAGCAGCCATCAAGCCCCCCATGTATAGCGTGGCAATTATCTATGTTTGGGTGGCAGCTGCTGTGGCATGGTTTGAGACCAATCACCTCAATTGGACGATATTTTTGACATTTGTCAGTGCTTCGATTCTGATTCTGGCTTGGGAGAATCTGAGTAATGATGTGTTTGACTCTGAGACTGGGATTGATAAAAACAAAGCTCACTCCATAGTCAACCTGACGGGAAACAAATCGTTAATTTTTTGGCTAGGGAACCTGTGTTTAGGACTGGGTATCCTTGGCATGCTACTGATCTGCTGGTGGCAGCAAGACTTAACGGTGATGGGATTACTACTGCTATGCTGCAGCCTTGGCTATATCTACCAAGGACCTCCGTTTCGCTTAGGCTACCAAGGTCTAGGAGAGATTCTGGCCTTTTTGAGCTTTGGTCCGTTAGGCATGTCAGCTGCCTACTACAGTCAAACCCAGAGTTGGTCTGTGACTAACCTGGCGGCATCGATAATTGTGGGTCTTGGGACTATGTTAATTCTATTTTGCTCCCATTTTCACCAAGTAAAGGATGATATAGCAGCTGGGAAGCGATCGCCTATTGTTCGCCTTGGCACCAAAAGGGGTGCTAAACTGTTGCCCTGGATTTGTGGTAGCCTATTTGCTGCTACTGCTGGGTTTGTGATCATGGGGCTATTCCCCATATCGACATTACTCAGTTTGGTAGGATTGCCTTTTGCTATCAAGCTTTGCCGCCATGTTAACGCTCATCACAACCAACCCCAAAAGGTGAGTAATTGTAAGTTTATTGCCGTAGCGCTACATTTTTGGAGTGGACTCTTGTTGGGTGTCGGTTTCGTAATTAACCTTAATTAACCTTCATTGAACGAATCATGTCAGACCAATCCCAGGAGATTCAGGGAATTTTTGATAACATCTCTTCTAACTATGACCAGCTTAATGACTGGATCAGTTGGGGTCAGCATCGGATTTGGAAGCTGATGACGGTTAAATGGGCTGAGCCTAAGCCAGGAGATACCTGTGTTGACCTGTGTTGTGGCAGTGGAGACCTGACTCGACTATTAGCCCAGAAAGTAGGCACTCTAGGAAAGGTGTATGGAGTAGATTTTGCTCCCCAGATGTTAGCGATCGCAAAACAAAAATCCTCTGAACCACACATTGACTGGCTAGAGGCGGATGTTTTAGATTTACCATTTGCTGACAATACCTTTGACGGAGCAACTATGGGATATGGATTACGTAATGTCGTAGATATTCCCAAGAGCCTAAAGGAAATTTACCGTATTCTTAAACCAGGCGCTAAAGCAGCAATTCTTGACTTTCACTTACCGTCTCAGGCTCTGTTTCGACAGTTTCAACAGTGGTATATGGAAACTATTGTTGTTCCCCTAGCCCGTGAGCAAGGACTTGAGGAAGAGTATGCCTATATCTGGCCGAGTATACAGCGATTCCCCCGTGGTCCGGAGCAAGAATCTTTAGCACAGCAAGTAGGCTTTCGTGCAACTCACTACCCGATTGTTGGCGGAACATTAGGAGTATTAGTTTTAACTAAACCTAGAAGTGTTGAATAGGGAATAGGGAATCGGGAATCGGGAATCGGGAATCGGGAATCGGGAATCGGGAATCGGGAATCGGGAATCGGGATGTAAGCATTCAGCTCTCAGCTCTCAGCTCTCAGCTCTCAGCTCTCAGCTCTCAGCCGTCAGTGGTCAGCTCTCAGCCGTTAGCGGTCAGCTTATTTTATTCAAAAGCACCATCTGTGTGGCACAGGCTTCTAGCCTGTGAATAACCCTGCAGGCTTCGACGCTGTGAATAACCCTACAGGCTTCGACGCTGTGAATAACCCATAAGTTGATCACTGAAAGCTGAAAGCTGATAGCTGATAGCTGAGTGCTTACATAGGGATGCAGCGCAATAGCAATTAAAAATAGCAATTAGCAATTAATCAATGACCAATTATAAGTTCAAGTTTCACCCATACCAGCGTCCCTTTAAGTATCCGTTGTCTACTAGTCATGGCCAATGGACAGTCAGAGAAGGTATCATTCTTAGCCTTAGTGATGAAATAGGGAACATTGGCTGGGGTGAAATAGCTCCTATCCCTTGGTTTGGTTCGGAAACTCTGGAACAAGCCTTTAATTTTTGCGAGCAATTACCTCAGGAGATTACTACAGAGGAGATTTTCGCCATTCCTGCTGAACTCCCCTGCTGTCAATTTGGGTTTGAATCTGCTTGGGAGCTAGTGATGGGCAAAGGACTTTCGACAAAGGACTTTGAACAAAGCAAACAACACTACAGTTACCTGTTACCCAGTGATGAAACAGCCAAACAGTCCTGGGAAGCCCCCTGGAATCAGGGATACCGAACCTTTAAATGGAAAATTGGTATTGCTCCGATTGAGGATGAAGTCAAGATAGTTCAGGAGTTGATTGAAGCAATACCTGCTTCTGCCCAATTGCGTTTGGATGCCAATGGGGGATTGACTCAACAAGAAGCTGATCAGTGGCTGATGGTATGTGACACTATTGGAGCAGTTGAGTTTATCGAACAGCCCCTACCTCCAGAGCAGTTCGATGTGATGTTGCAGATGAGCCACAACTATTCGACTGCGATCGCATTGGATGAATCGGTGGCAACCCTTGACCAACTTGAACAGTGTTACCAGCGGGGATGGCGAGGAATTTTTGTGATTAAAGCTGCGATCGCAGGTTCTCGGAAACGATTACGGCAGTTTTGCGACACCTATCCAATTGATACCGTCTTTTCATCCGCCTTGGAAACTACTATTGGTCAACAAGCGGTCCTCCAACTAGCAGCAGAACTATCTGACTTTAAGCGTGCTGTAGGTTTTGGTGTCAACCATTGGTTTAATTAAGGTTTAAGGTTAGATGGTTGTTCGCGTAGCGTGGCCGAAAGGCCAAGGTTGGAATGTTGAAGGTTTAAGAGATGGTTGTTCGCGTAGCGTGGCCGAAAGGCCAAGGTTGGATGGTTGAAGGTTGGAATGTTTAAGGTTGGATGGTTAAAGGTTGGAATGTTTAAGGTTATTTGGTTATTGGGTTGAAGGTTGGAATGTTGAAGGTTGGAATGTTGAAGGTTGGAATGTTTAAGGTTGGAATGTTTAAGGTTGGAATGTTGAAGGTTGGAATGTTGAAGGTTGGAATGTTGAAGGTTGGAATGTTTAAGGTAATTTGGTTAGATGATTGAAGCTTTAAAGAGTAAATGTGGGGAGGATTCATACGTCGAACAGCCCCTAAGCTATGTCCAACAACGTTCTGGTGAACAATGGCTGATTGGCTATGACAGTCAGCAACTTCACCAACTCATTGAGCAATACTGTCAGCAATTCTCCCAACTTTCTCAGGAAAAAGCACCGAAAATTCTTTTAGTAGACCAAAATCCTCTTAAATTTCTCGCCGCTTTCGTAGCTGCTGTTGCCAGTAATTGTCATGTCTTCTTAGGGAATCCCCACTGGGTAAAACCAGAATGGCAACAAGTCCTTAACCAAATCCATCCGGATCTAATTATCGGAGAATTAGCCAGGAGTATTGATGCATCAATACTCAATAATCAACACTCAAGGCTCAATATTCAATATTCAATAATCAATAATAAGCCTTCAGCACTCATTATGATTCCCACAGGGGGCTCATCTGGCAAAATCCGCTTTGCCATTCACACTTGGGAAACCTTGATGGCATCAGTAGCAGGGTTTCATCAGTATTTTGGGAACAAGCCAGTGAATTCCTTTTGTGTCTTGCCTCTGTATCATGTCAGTGGTTTGATGCAGTTTATGCGATCGCTAACCACCGGTGGACGTATGGTGATTTTGCCCTTTAAAGCCTTGAAAGCTGGGGAAGGACGAGACATTGTTCCCAAAGAATTTTTTATCTCTCTGGTACCGACTCAACTAGCCAAGCTGATCAACCAAGATGCGGCTGAGTGGTTATCTCGCTTTCGGACAGTATTGTTAGGGGGTGCTCCGGCTTGGGAATCCCTATTAACACAAGCAAGACAATATCGTATTCCTTTAGCTCTTACCTATGGCATGACTGAAACCGCTTCTGGTGTAGTCACCCTTAAACCTGAGGATTTCCTGAGTGGTAACAGTGGTAACAATAGTTGTGGTCAGGTGTTACCCCATGCCAAGGTGACGATTCGCAATGGTACTGGGGAAATCGTGGAGGCGCTCTCTACCGGTGTGATTACTATTGAGGCAAAGTCCTTATTCAATGGATACTATAGCCCTAGCACAAATCTCGCCCTAGAGTCTGAGCTAAGTAAATCTCGCAACAGACTCCAAACCCTACAATCGGACGATTTAGGCTATTTCGATCAACAGGGTTACTTATATACTGTTGGGCGTCGCAGTAACAAAATTATTACCGGTGGTGAAAATGTGTTTCCCGCTGAGGTAGAACAGGTAATTCGTGGCACAGGGCTGGTGAGTGATGTTTGTGTGATTGGTTTACCCGATGACTATTGGGGTCAAGTGGTAACCGCTGTTTTTGTGCCTAGTTCTGATCAGGTTTCTGTTGCGATGGTGCAACAGAACGTAGAGGGTAATTTAAGTAAATTCAAGTGTCCCAAGAATTGGGTGGCGGTAGAATCTTTGCCGCGTAATGGTCAAGGGAAATTGAATTATCAGCAGGTGAAAGTTATAGCGCGTGATTGTTTAAGTCAATTGAAACTCAACCAAATCAATCAGGTCAAGGTAAATTGTTAGGCTGGGGATAAATGCGATCGCTTCTTGATGCAGTCGCGCTTTGGGTTAAACCCCCTGTTCCCTTACTGCATACCTTTTGCCTTTTGCCTTTTGCCTTTTGCCTCTTGCCTCTTGCCTTTTGCCTTTTGCCTCTTGCCTCTTGCCTCTTGCCTTTTGCCTTTTGCCTCTTGCCTCTTGCCTCTTGCCCTTGCGCGTAGCGCTATAACTGCCTCAACCCATGACTGCTCCGAGTACAGCTATTTCACCCAATTCACCTCCAACTGAAGCCAAAATTATTAGTAGTGGTTATCCCTTAAGTATTGCGCCAATGATGGATCGCACTGACCGCCACTATCGCTATTTCATGCGCCAGATTACACGACGGACATTACTGTACACCGAAATGGTCACCAGTGCAGCAATTCTCCATGGCGATCGCGAACGCTTGCTAGGCTTTTCCCCAGAAGAGAAACCCCTAGTCTTACAAGTTGGTGGTGACACTCCCAGTGAATTAGCTGAATGTGCCCGAATTGCTGAAGCTATGGACTATGACCAGATTAATCTCAACGTTGGTTGTCCCAGTAGTCGGGTGCAAAATGGCAATTTTGGAGCTTGTTTGATGGCGCAGCCTGAACAGGTAGCACGCTGTGTAGAGGCTATGGTTAAAGTAGTGAACATACCCGTTACTGTCAAGCACCGTATCGGTATTGATCACCTTGACCGCTATGAAGACATGGCTAATTTTGTCCGCATTGTCTCAGAGGCCGGTTGTCAGCATTTTACTGTACATGCCCGCAAGGCTTGGCTACAGGGTTTGAGTCCAAAAGAGAATCGTAACATTCCCCCCTTACGTTACAGTGACGTCCATCGTCTCAAGCAGGAGTTACCTGAGTTATTCGTGGAAATTAATGGTGGATTCACTAGTCTTGAACAAGTGCAAGAACAACGGGAGTATGTCGATGGGGTAATGATTGGGCGTGCAGCTTACGACAATCCCTATCTGTTTGCCAAAGCTGATTGTGATATCTATGGCGAGACAGTTATACCCCCAACTCGCCATCAGGTGGTCGAAGCCATGTTTTCCTATATTGATCACTGGGTAGCCAAAGGTCTTAAGCTTAACAAAATCACCAGACATATGCTGCAATTATTTGCAGGGCAACCAGGTAGTAGAGCTTGGAAACGTCATCTAACCGAAAATTCCTGCTTGGTTGGTGTTGGTTCTGATGTCGTTCGCGAAGCCTTAGCTAAAATCCCCTAGGGTAAGTATTCAGCTATCAGCTATCAGCGGTCAGCGGTCAGCTTTGTGGTAAGCATTCAGCCATCAGCTTATGGGTTAGGTCACAGGCTAGAAGCCTGTGCCACCTTTTATTGCCATATCTCCCATTTTATAGTATTAAGTATTTTTGTACTATTTACGATATAATAATCACAAAAATAATAGTGGTAGTGGCGGATTTAGGGACAAAATCCTGGTCTGAGTCAGATTTTATAGTTCAAAGCCCACCCACCCATCACCAATCAATAATTAATCATGATATTTATCAGCCCCAAAACCGATTTTGCTTTTAAGAAAATCTTTGGTTCCTCTGAAAGTAAAGAAGTCCTAATTAGCTTTCTAAATGCTCTGATATATCAAGGAGAATCTAGGATAAATAACTTAGAGATTATTGACCCATACAATGCTGGCTATACTACGGAGTTAAAGGATACCTACCTGGATGTCAAGGCTGTCTTAAATGATGGCTCCATGGTCATTATTGAAATGCAAGTGTTAAATGTTCCGGCTTTTGATAAACGAGTAATCTATAATCTCGCCAAAACCTATAGCACTCAATTAAAATATGGAGAAGGATATTCTAAACTGAAGCCGGTGATTGCTTTAACAATTACAGACTTCACCATGTTTGAAGAAACCGACCGATACCTAACTCGATTTCTATTTCAAGAAGAGCAAGAGAAGTTTATCTACCGAAACCAACACCTAACCATGGTGTTTGTAGAACTGCCGAAATTTTCCCGGTCTTTAGAAGAGTTAGAAACAGCATCGGAGAAATGGATATATTTTATGAAGGAAGCCCCAAATTTAGAAGCAATTCCCGATACCTTATCAGAAATCCCGGAAATTGCTCAGGCGCTAACCATAGCTAATCAAGCGAATATGAGTAGAAAAGACTTGGAGGAATTACACAAACGAGAAGTATTTATGGAAGACCGCAAAGGTGAAATTCGTCAAGCTCTGGAAGAAGGGCGGGAAGAAGGGAGATTAGTCATGCAGGGATTGATATCCCGTCAACTGGAAGGTAAACTTGGTGCAATTCCCTCAGAAATTATCGAGGGAATTCAACAATTATCTCTAGAACAATTAGAAGGTTTAGGAGTTGCTATGGCAGATTTTACCACCAGCGTAGATTTGTCGAATTGGTTGCGGGATAACCAATGATATAGCGCTAGGCGCAAGTCAGAAGTTAGAAGTCAGAAGTCAGAAGTCAGCTATGACTAAGTTTCGGAGTTTAGAAATGTCTATTCCCTATTCCCTGTTCCCTGTTCCCTGTTCCCTGTTCCCTGTTCCCTGTTCCCTTTTTGATACCAAATTGAGAATTCCATTTACAATTAACGCACCGATAACACCAACTCCAACATGAAATAGCACAAACACGACACTGTAAGTCAAGCAAGGTGTAACACCAGCCTTGGGGCAATCTAAAGATTGTTTCGGGTCGATAATAGACTCTAGCGGTTTACCAGCGGTTTGGGCAGAAATAGCACTAACCGCTAAACCAGTACCCACCAGGGCAATCCAACGTTCTAATCGTTTCTCCCGTTCTGCCTGGTCAATGTCTACTCGGGCTCGGATCGCACTAAGGGCTTGTTCCAGTAGTGCAGTACCATTCCCAAAATAGCCCAAATCTGATTGGATTTGTTCTTGAAAGAGGCGGCAATCATTGAAAAAGGTTTCTAAAAAGCTCAGGTCATCTTGGGGGAGTTTGCCAGAGATATCCCTCAGTTCTCGCTTATAGTTCTCAGCGTTAATCGTAATTGTCAGTCGATAATGGTCTAAATCTCGGAGTAAGCGAGAGTAGTCTAATGCCTTTTGGGAAACTGATTTGATATCTTCCTTGAATTTGTCTAACTCTGCTTGACTCAAGCTTTGACTAGCTGGCCAGTTTTGAAAGGTTTGGTCAAAATACTGCTCAATGTTTTGATATTCCCTTTTAATTACCTGATAAACATCACGATTAAGCTGATAAGCACGGATGACTTTATTTCGATAACAAAATAGGTTAATAAAATTGGAATAGTAATCGATAAACTTATCACTGGCTTCTGGTTCCCAAAAAATCCAAACCAGGATATGACAGTATTTTTCCGGTTGACTATGAACTCCGTATTCAAAAATCGGACTGCCGAATAATTCCCCTTCTTGATTGAAGTGAGGACAGGGAATTTGAGCAGGAATGAAAGCTCGCAAACACTCGTCAGCCAGTTGTCTTAATTCCTGGCGATTTTGCAGTAACTTCCAGGGAATAAAGCGTTTTTGTTCTGTATACCAAACTGTTAAGACCAGAGTTTGACCAATGGAACTGCCGATTTCCTCAGGCATCAAGCAGCCTGCTGGGTTCAATTGTTCTAGAAAGCTGGAAGAGACCGGTTGGGTGGGTTGTGTCTGATTTTCCTCTAGTTCGGGACGGCGGAGGTTTAGGGCTAAGGCATAGGTATCTTGAATTCTGAGGGGAGTTGCAACTCCAGTAACAGCCAGGGAAGTATTATCTAGGGTAACATTACTCCCAAAGTGAAAAGCGACATCATCAGTAGTTTTATCCTTGAGCAAGTCTACTCGATATCCTGACTCTTCTTCAATTTCAAGCTGCTTAGTCACTCCAAATTTTTCAGAGATAATCTCGTTGCACTTGTCCCAGAGTAAGGTAGTTGGCTGACTAGTTTTTAGATGAAAGGCAAATAAATGGACATTAGGGGCATAGACTTTAGAGGTCATGGGTATTTTTTTGATTAGATTCAGACTTGAGTTTATCCTTCACCTGCTCACGCAGCTCCTGAAACCAATTATTAAGGCGATCGGGCTGAATAGGTTCAGTGGGAGGCACTTTGCCAAGCTCTTTCCTGCAAATATCGTAAAATTTTCTGAATTCATCTCTAATTGTCAGCCGTGCCTTGAACCAATCTTTGATAATTTCCTCAACATTTTCTGGTGGGTTATGCTGCAAATCGGCTAAGGTCTGATCTAAGTCCTGTAAGTCTTCCCTAGAAAACACTTCTAGTTTGCTTTTCAGGAAGTAGGGCAATACTAGAAGTTGAGCGTCAGAAATCATGATGTTACTCTCCAAGTACACAGAATGCTGCCCAATAGTATGGGTTTTGGAAGGGTTGCTCATCTGGGTTAAACCAATCCAGTGCTTGTTCAATCTTTTTGATCGAAGAGCTGTCTATAGATAACTTCCTACTCCAGGCTAGCAACTGAGACTGGGTGCTATCCCGCAGCCAGAATTGGGCTTGGTTAAGGGCAACTGCTAAAGGTATCTGCTCTCGTAGATTCTGATAAAATTTAATCATCAACAACGCTGTCGATAAATCGTTTACCATCCACAGGCTACTAACTACTGCTGGACTTCCCGCAACTAGGAAACCACTGGGTAAACCAATGTATTCATCGCTGCTATTAGTGTAATCAATCAATCCTGTTTCACAAGCGGAAAGAGTAACCAGGCGACATTGTTCTAATTGTAGGCCAAAGACTTCATCTATAGTCAGACACTTATCTAAATCAAATACTTCCTCTTCACTTACCCGTAAATAGCGCTCCGAATTGGATTCAGCAGATGCAGGTTTGTGGGCATTTGCCAGGATTAGAGCCGATTTCCGTGGTTCTTGGTAATTAAAGTAACCGTGACAGCTAAAATGGGCACAGTGGAATGTGTTGAGAGCTTTGCTATCGATGGCAGCTTTGGTGGCAGCTTTTTCCACAAGAACTTCTGTATCTGGTGGTGGATTGAAGTAGCTTTTAATTACGTCTACTTCGATAGTAGTGTAAACTAAATCAGCACTGGGGTTTTGAACCGCAAACAGGTGGGTAAAATCTTTTGGGCGTTTTCTGGTTTTAGCAAGTTGGAGTAGTTGACAGCTAGGGGCGTAACTTACTCCTGCTGGAAATTGTTCCATCAGAATTTTAGAGTTACCTTCTCCCTGCTTACTGGTAATCGGTAAAGCATGAAGCGGCAACAAATGTAAATACCGATGGGGAATTAAAATTAATCTATCGCACCTTTCGGGAATCTGCTGAATGATGTCATCAATGGATAGAATATCAGCTAGCCCATGTAGGTGTTTACTCAGGTCGTTTTGCCAATCAGATGTTTCGGTGTAGTAGCTTCGCAGATATTCATTTATCCAATTTCCCAATTTTTCTAAGTCTTGGGGCTCAGATTGCAAAACTATGGGCTGTTGAGTTTGGCGGGTAAAGATGAGCGTGAGCAGCTTATCCCCTGTAATGTAAAACTCTATAATAGCAGTGTAGTGATCTAAATTGTTTTGAAATTGCTCAAAGTTAAAGCTAGAACCGATAGGTAAATATTGGTCTTGTAAATCATTGCGCTGCTGTCGCAATTCTTTAAGACGTTGTGCCAGGGCGGTGGGATTGTCAGCTTTGCCCTGTTGGATTTGGTTTTGACCTGCGGCTATTTCATCCCTGTATTGTTCTAGTTTATTGACAACTTCTGGGGGAAAGATGGTGTTCAGGTCACGGCTGATAATTTCTTCAACTAAATTGCGGGTTTTGCTCCTTTCAACATAGTCAATGGCTTCGGTGATATTCTTGAATTCTAGGCAAACTTCTACCATGCTTATATAAAGTGTGTTCCATTCTTCTGCTTGCTTGCGTTTGCTTTCTTGACCAGAAACAATTTCCTCCCGCAAAGATTCTACGGTGGCAATGGCAGATGCCAAGGTACTGTAAGCTAAAGTAAACTGGTTACTACCTTTGTAAGCCAGCCCTAGGTTGAATAAAGTTTCTGCATGGCTTTGGGTAAATGCCTCAAAGGTTGTTACTTTCAGAGCCTGTTGGTAACAAGCGATGGCATCTTCAATATTCTGTGCTTTATCACCTTTGATTCGGTTACCGTAAGCAATACCGAGATTATTTTGTGTCGTTGACAAATCAACAGGAAATGCCTCAAAGGTATAAGCTCTAAGAGCTTTTTGGTAACAAGTGATGGCCTCTTCAATATTCTGTGCTTTATCACCTTTGATTCGGTCACGGTAAGCAATACCCAGATTATTTTGTGTCATTGCCCATTGTTGGGGAAATGCCTCAAAGGTATACACTCTAAGAGCCTGCTGTAAACAAGTAATACCATCTTCTAAATTTTGTGCTTTATCACCTTTAATTCGTTGATTGTAAGCAATCCCGAGATTATTTTGTGTCCTTGCCCAATCAAGAGGAAATGCCTCAAAGGTTCTGACTATAATAGCCTGTTGGAAACAAGCGATCGCCTCTTCAATATTCTGTGCTTTTTCCCCTTTGATTCGGTCACCGTAAGCAATCCCGAGATTATTTTGTGTCCTTGCCCATTGTTGGGGAAATGCCTCAAAGGTTCTGACTCTAAGAGCTTGTTGGTAACAAGCTATGGCCTCTTCAATATTCTGTGCTTTATCACCTTTGATTCGGTCACGGTAAGCATTACCAAGATTATATTGTGTCATTGCCCATTGTTGGGGAAATGCCTCAAAGGTATACACTCTAAGAGCCTTTTGGTAACAAGCGATCGCCTCTTCAATATTCTGTGCTTTCTCCCCTTTGATTCGGTCAGAGTAAGCAGCACCAAGATTATCTTTTGTTATTGCCCATGTTTCGGGAAATGCCTCAAAGGTATACACTCTAAGAGCCTGTTGGTAACAAGCGATCGCCTCTTCAATATTCTGTGCTTTCTCACTTTTGATTCGGTCACGGTAAGCATTCCCAAGATTATATTGTATCGTTGCCCATATTTCAGGAAATGCTTCACGGGTGAAAACAGTTAGTACGACTTCATAGCCAGTGATGGCAATTTCGATATTGCTGGCTTTGTCACCCAAGGGTAATTCCTGAATTAGAGTGCTGAAACTGCCAATATCTGCTGCTAGTAATTTTGATTGATATGGTTTTACTTCCGCCAGCTTACTTGTTGCAAAAGCCCGCAATTTTTCTGCTAACTTATGATTAAGTTTTTCTATATTTGCTGCCAGTAATGGGTATACTACCTGTTTATCACCCCTACTCTCTGTGGTTGCTTTTAGTACCTTTAACAGAAAGTCAAGTTGGGTATCAGATGTATTGTCAGGAATTGCCATCAACTGCTCTACAATATTTATTCAACAAATAGACTTATTTAAAGCACCCTGGATTTACCAATCTTCAACATTATCTGCTGCAATCCCTTAGGGAAAGGCAAGAGGCATAACCTCATAGACGATTATAGCATTTTTCAATTGGGTGAAGTTTTTAGAAAATAGAGAGCATTTCTATGTGAGTGGTTAACCGTAAGCATATGCGCTACGCGCAGGCTACGCCAACAGCCGTCAGCATTCAGCCGTCAGCCGTCAGCCGTCAGCCGTCAGCCGTCAGCCGTCAGCTGACGTAACAAAGATTAAACGAATGCTTACTTGTTTTATTTAAAAGCTCAAAGCTCAAAGCTCAAAGCTGATAGCTGATAGCTGATAGCTGATAGCTGATAGCTGATAGCTGATAGCTGATAGCTGATAGCTAATAGCTGATAACTGATAGCTAAATGCTTACTGAGTGCGACACCTAACCGGATGTTACTTATCCGTTAACTGGTTCAACCAATTGGTCAAATCCACTTCGGTGTCTTGATGCAGTCGCTCATGGGGGAAACCCCCAAGACCGCGCTGCATCGCTTTCAAAATCTAACAACGCTTCTCCTAAATCCTCCAACTGGTCAAAGGATAATTCCTCAATTTGATTTTGTAATTGGGAATTGATTTCACCTAGGCGACGGTTAAGTAGACGCTTAATCAAATTAAGCTCATTACGCTTTCCTTGTTCTAATCCCTGTTCTAATCCCTGTTCTAATCCTTGTTCTAATCCCTGTTCTAATCCTTGGCGAATAATTCGTTGATAAACTACTGACTCTTGCATCATATCCTCCCGAAAATAGGCTTGAATTAACTGCTCATCAAATTTCACCCCAGCCAACAGTTGCACGAAAGCAGATAGGTTACGCTGCTGTTGTCTATCTTCAATCATATCGATTCTGGCTGCTACTTGGGATAGCAAGGTTTATGAATGTAGAATTGAGAATTTAGAATGTAGAATTGAGAATTGAGAATTTAGAATTGGGAATTTAATATAATTTAGAATAGGCGCGGTTTCGCCCCTGTTTTTCTATATGCTAGCAAGAAACGTCGTTCAGGTATATTAAAAGGAACCTTTGTGCTACCATTACCTGATAATTTTGATGAACCATTAGACGATTTTAAGGAATATATGTAGGGGAGCAGGGAGCAGGGAGTAGGCAATAGGCAATAGGCAATGCTGACTTCTACATTCTTAATTCTACATTCTTAATTCTACATTCTTAATTCTACATTCTAGAATAGCTTTTTTAAAATAACCCTAAAACTTCCAAAAAAAAACTTTTCAAAACCCTTGACAATTTGTTTTATAATCATTACAATAATCAATATAAACCAAGTTGAACTTTTTCACTATGTCAGAAAACTATACCCGCAACTTCAAGAAACAACCAACTCAGCACACTCTCAAAGGTCCTCGTCAATCAGTAATTAATAGTATGCAGATGCTTTATGCATTGGGTTATGGGTCGATTGCCGAATGGACTCCTCTGGAGCCGACTGAAGTGCCGGGTGAAGTGATAACTACCATGACCAAGTATTGGTTGTTGCCATAACACCTTAATTTTCTGGGGGGGTTTCCCCCCCGGTGGCCTTGGGTTTGGTCTGATAGTATAGGATCACATCCGAAAGTTTCGGGTATTTTTGTGACATAAATCAAAAGTTGAACTCGCTAGCCGTAGATAGTATTTCTACGGCTATTTTTTTTGTAAGCGGTCAGCGGTCAGCGGTCAGCCGTCAGCCGTCAGCCGTCAGCTATATCATCTCAAAGGGATAATAAAATTACTAAAGGGTTTTTCATAGCTATCAGGTAAACAGGATTTTTTACCTCTTATTTATTGCCTATTGCTAGCATGCCTCTTGCTAGCATGCCTCTTGCCTCTTGCCTCTTGCCTCTTGCCTCTTGCTAGCATGCCTCTTGCCTCTTGCCTCTTGCTAGCTTGCCTATTGCCTCTTGCTAGCTTGCCTATTGCCTCTTGCCTCTTGCTAGCTTGCCTATTGCCTCTTGCCTTCCCCTCCTGGGAGGGGTTAGGGGTGGGTTCCTCTTGCCTCTTGCCTCTTGCCTTTTCCAGCAATAAGTGTATTTACAACCTAGATACAAACCCTATCCCACTCCACTCTCTCAAAATAGGCAAAACCCAAGTAATCGGGCTACGCTCTTCCACTGTCACCCTGACCGTTGTTGTGGTTCCTGGGGAAATTTCCAACGGGGGTCCGAGGGAAGATGACCATTTATAACCACTGGGAGTTTTTGAGTCAAGTTGTAATTTAGCGATCGCTTCGATTTTACCTCCTTCCTCACCCATTAATTTTTGTACCACCTCGGGGTTTCCGATCACAGAACTAGCACCTGCTGAGGTGATGGAAAAGGGAGAAACTTCGGTAATTTTCCCGACAATTCCCCCATATCTTGTCCGTTTTACTGTATCCGGTGTAATTAAAATCTTCATGCCCGGTTGAATTTTCTTGCCATCCTCCACAGCAAAATAGGTTACGCTGATCATATCCCTAGCTTTTCCTGGTGTTTGTAGGGTTCCCAGGGGATTTCCGGGGTTGAGATATTGCCCGACAGTAGCAGTTATTTCTAGAATACATCCAGTGTGAAGACTTTTAATAATACTGTTGTCTGCAACTTCTTTTTGTAATCGGGCGATGGTTTGCTGTATTTCCTGAATTTGATTATTATCAGTATTGGTAGCTTCCAGATTATCCTGTTCTAGTTGTTTAGTACGGGTGTCTAAGGTTTCCAATTCCGCTTTAATTTGACTAATAGTATTGATATTTTCTAAATACTTCTGTTGTAGTTCCGTTTCCTGTACTTGTAACTGTTGCAACTGTGCTTGAATCTCGGAGATAGTTTGACGAATTTCTCGATAGTCTTGTTCTGCTTGTAAAACCCGTTCAGAGGAAATTGCTCCTTGTTGTTGTAAGTCTCGTTGCTTGGCCAGTCGCTGTTGTAGTATCGGGGTTAATTCTTGGGCATCTTTGAGCCGTTGTTGGAGGCTGCGACGCTGGCTCAAGATGCTAGTTAATCCTTGATCTTGGAGGCGGGGAGTCAAGGTTTGAGTATCTCGTAACCGTTGTTGTAAGCTCGTTCTTTCAGCAGTAATTGCTGTTGTTTCTAGCTCGGTGCGTTGTTGTCGGAGTAAGGTAATTTTTGCGATTTGTTGCTTTAACTGAGCCAGTTTATCCCGTTCTTGTTGTAACTGCTGTTTTAGATCAGAGGGGTTAATGATTGCCAGGATATCGTCTTTTTTTACACATTGACCTGTGCGAATCGTTAAGGATTCCAACTGTCCCGATATCGGAGATTGTAACTGTACCACCCGACGGGGATTAATCAGCACTCCCTTACCCGTGACTGTGATGGGAATAGTCCCAACTATGCTCCAGAGTACCCCTAAAAGGCCGAATATAGCCAATCCCCCCAAGGGTAGCCAATCGACGGGACTAACTACTGGCATTAACCGATCTAACCGTTCTGGATCAGATAATCGGTCTAGGGCTTGTTGACGGAAGATGGGGCGTTTTTGCTGAGTCATTATCGGGGAGGAGGGAGCAGGGAGCAGGGAGCAGGGAGCCGTGAGCCGTTGGCCTTTGGCCACGCTACTTGAGGTGCGGTCAGCTTATTTTATTCAAAAACACCGATTGCGCTACGCGCACGCTGCGCGAACAGTAGCCTGGCCATAGGCCTTTGGCTGATAGCTGATAGCTGATAGCTGATAGCTGATAGCTGATAGCTGATAGCTGATAGCTGATAGCTGATAGCTGATAGCTGATAGCTGATAGCTGATAGCTGATAGCTAATAACTGATAGCTGATAGCTGACTTCCTTGACAATAGCATCTGTAATCAATTCAAATTCCGGCCAACAGCAAAATGCCCTGAGTTAAGGAAGTGAATCAATCATGACATATCCCACGTTTTATCAATTACAATTTCTTCCAAACAAAATCCGATTGATTAGCTAAGGCTATGTAAACTATAATAAAATTTGTAAAGTTGCTTGACAATAGTGCTATAGTTCTTTGATTATAGTATTATGTTTGATATCAAATGGGTTAGTAAATAACTGAATCAAAGTAGTTGCTTAGAAAAAGAATGACGCAATTCCGCTCCTGGGGTGGGGGGCATCTTACTGCCCCAACGCTCCTGGGGCGGGGGCGCAACTGGTGCCCCAACTTCGTCAATCCAAACCTACTTTACCTAACCTGGATCACCTACAACGGAACCATCATATCATCATTAAAACTACCACTAAACGGCAAAAAAAATGAATAACAATCAAAGCAACCAAACTCCCCAACAAAACTCTGGAGCAAACTCTGAGTCCATCAACAATAAATCCACTAAACTCGACCAACTCTCTTTGTCTCAATTGGAGACGATATCTGGGGGTATTATTATTGGAGCGCCAAAATGACGAACAATCCAACCAATCAAACTCCACAACAAAACTCTGGAGCAAACTCTAAGTCTATCAACTCCAACTCCACTAAACTCTCCCAACTCTCTTTGTCTCAATTGGAGACGATATCTGGGGGACGGGATTTGGTTACGTGGTATCAAGACTAAGGAAGTTATACGTTAATCTTAGGTTGGCGGAGGCAATACCTGACAGTACCACAGACCCTTGGCATAGCTCAAAAACCTTTTGACCCATCCGATGGCGTTTGGTTTATCTCGATAAATTGATGAACAACCATCCCTCTCGGGGGATGCGGTTCCTGTTTCCACCCCAGCATTGAGCTTACTTCCTATGTAGCTCTTGCTGGGGGTTTTGTTTTTGGGTTTTAGTAATCCTGTACCCCAACATCATCAAGGGATGATAAAATTATTAATTATAACGAGCTATAAGCTAATAAAATTAATGCAACTAGAAGACTATTTTGACTTCCTCAGTGTGGACGATATCTGGATCTAGACTCCACCAAATCAAAGCGCAAGTATCGAGAACAATTTTTAAACTTCTCCCCATTATTCTGTTGTAGGAGTTCTTAAATCCTCAAAATACTGTACTTTACCGCGCATTTGTCCAAATAACTGTTCTGTTGAAGGTAAATTGCTGGCATATTTAGAAATTATCACCACTGGTTTGCCCCGATCAGTGACTACAATTTCTTCCCCTTCTGACTCTACAAGCTCCAAAAACTCCAGCAGTTGGCTTTTCA
This sequence comes from Moorena sp. SIOASIH, assembly GCF_010671925.1. GTDB lineage: Bacteria > Cyanobacteriota > Cyanobacteriia > Cyanobacteriales > Coleofasciculaceae > Moorena. The sequence continues at coordinate 761,788 of NZ_JAAHIH010000006.1, forward strand.
GTATACTTTTGGAAATTGTTTTCATTTATAGCAGTTTTAAATTTGGTGAGGTACAGAGTTTCTGGTTTTAGGGAACAGGGAACAGGGAACAGGGAATAGGGAAGAGAGAAGAGAGAAGAGGAAACAGGGCAAAAATTATGTGTACCTCATTAGGCAAAAAAACGCTATAGATACTAGTTACGGACTTAATTGAGATTACAATCATATCACATTTATAGTTTTTTTATAGCTATCAGATAAACAGGATTTTTTCCCGATTCCCGATTCCCGATTCCCGATTCCCGATTCCCTACTCCCTACTCCCTACTCCCTACTCCCTATTCCCCTCACACCATCTGTCGCGCCATCAAATCAGCAAACAACCCTTCAACTGCTGCCAACTCCTCAAAACTTCCCTGCTGTACTATTTTCCCACCATGCAACACATAAATCCTATCAGCATGACGAATAGTACTCAAACGATGGGCAATTACTATGCGAGTTACCCCCAATTGTTCTAAACTCTTAGTAACAATTCCCTGAGTGCGATTATCCAAAGCAGATGTCGCTTCATCAAACAACAAAATCTGGGGTTTGTGTACCAAAGCGCGGGCAATAAATAACCGTTGTCGCTGTCCTCCAGACAGATTACCACCCCCTTCGGAAATAATAGTATGTATCCCCATGGGCATGGCTTGAATATCCTCAGCTAATCCCGCCATCTGCAACGCTTCCCGAGCTTGATCTTGGGTAACAATTGCCCCCCCAGCAATGTTTTCCCAAATCGAACCACTCATAATTCGCCCATTTTGCAGCACTACCCCTAACTGTCGCCTGACCGCTGCAATATCTAATCCCGATAAATCTTTGCTATCATAAAAGATTGCTCCCGCTTCCGGAGTTTCAAATCCCAAAAGCAACCGCATGATAGTGGATTTTCCACTTCCCGAAGGACCGAAAATAGCAATAAATTCCCCCGCTTTCGCGTCTAGGGTAATATTATCTAAAACTAACGGACTATCCTGGCGGTAACGAAAGCAAACTTGGTCTAATTTCAGTTTACCAGAAAGCCTGCCGGGATGGGACTTATCAGCATCAACTTCTGGTTTTGTCTGTAAAATCGGTTGGGCGCGTTCCCATAAAATAGTGATATCTAAACTATCAATTAGGGTGTTGCTTAATCGGGTGGCGCTGGTGATAAAGGTACCGAAGGCAGTATTAAATGCCAGAAATGTACCAGTAGATAATCCTGTTTCCCCTACCGACTGTCCCATTAAAGAAATAGTAAATCCAAATAGCAGCATGGAACTTACTGCTGGTAACATTACATTAAAAGCGGTTAGTAAGTCTTCCACTAACTGGGTACTTAATATCAGTTTTACCTGCTTAGTGTATTTTTTCGCCCAGCAAGCAAACGCCTCTGATTCAGCAGCCGCGACTCGTAATTTCGAGATGCCGCCAATTAACTGCACTGTCAGTCCAAATATTTCTCCCGAAAGCTGCTGGAGGGGACGCATTTTTCGTCGCGTAATCATACCGGATATAGTAGTAATAATTACTGCTACTAAAGCGATAGCGATCGCAACGAATGCCAGAGGCAAACTGTAGACTATCAATAGTCCTAGATTTAGCAACGAAAATAAACTGGTAAATAGGGTTCGCAAAATGCTACCGCTAAGTCGATTACGAATCTGATTAACAGCGGAAACCCGATTGTGTAAATCCCCTGTGGAATACTGGCGGAAAAAGGCGGGTTTGAGTTTAAGCAATCTATCCCAAAGGGCGGCTTGAGTATCATAACTGACTTTGGTTTGCAATCTCAGGATTACCAAACTTTGAGCCAATTGAAATATCATCACCCCAAAGCTAGCTGCTAACAATCCCAAACCCATTTGGATTAATAATTGGCGTTTAGCGTCCGGAATGGCAGAGTCGATCAGAATACCAGTAATTTGTGGTGTCAACATCCCGAACAAGGTTGCAACCACTCCCACCCCCAGGATTTTGATCAAGTCTGGGGTACGACCTCTGATGGTAAATTGGAGAATATCCCAGACGGTAATCTCTTGATCGGGTAAAGGGCGATAAAAGGTATAGGCAATGGGAGCAATTGTTGTGGCAGTGTGACGGTTGAGGGGGGTGCGGGTCAACTCCACTGGATCAAGGATTTCATACTTGGTGGCTTTGACCGGTAGCAGAGCGACGGGTTGGTTTTCTTCCTTAGTAAACGCCAGCAGGGGACCAGAATCTGTTTTCCACCAGTTAGCCGTGAGGGTGACTCGACGGGTCCGGAAACCAGAAGCGCGTGCGATCGCGTCTAGGGTATTGGCATTCTCTGATTTAGCGGGAGGACGAATGGTTATCCCCAAAGCTTTGCCGATAGCACCTACAGCAATTAACAGGGGAGTTTCGCCTTGGGGAATGTCGGTGGTGGGATTGAGGATTGAGGCGAGTTCCCTCAGGGCTTTTTCTGTCATGGGACAGGGGAATATGATAGCCTACTGAATTTTATCAAAATTGAGGTTAATGAACTCTTAGGATCAGCCATTACTGATGCTATTCCTCAGATTATCGAAATCCTTATGTAAATATTTTTTACAAAAAATCTTTTCTCTGCGTAAAGGAAAAAGATTATCCCGAAATCATAATAGAGGGCTTCAGGAAAGCGATCGCTAGCCCAGGATTGGATCCGTTTAAGTCGTCATAAGTTCGATAATTATTGACGAGCGATGCAGCTTATACAGTCTACTTTTCAGCTCTCATGTCGCCCCTCCAGAACAGATGCCCTCCCTTCCCTTTGGATCGGAGGGCATCGCTCTGTCTGGGGAATTGAATCTCATTGCACAGTCAAACCAGACTTTCCCGATGTACTAAACCTGTCTAGTACTTTTCTGTCTGGTGCTTTTCTGCTTGCCAGACAGACTGTTAAGGTAGAGTCGGCACAATTCCATTTAGCGAATCAAGATTACCATTGCCGTCAGCTATAAAACCACCGCCGCACACCTTGGTTAACTCGTCGTCAGTCAAGGGCAATAAGGTGTTACCCCTTCCTGATGAGTCTTTGGTTGATTTCTCGGTTAGTTTTTCTATTTTGATTCTAGCCATTTAAATCACCTTTGATTTAGTAAGTCAGCTAAGACATACTTCCTACACTGATCAGTATATAGCTAAGACATACTTCCTACACTGATCAGTAGGGCAGTTTTGAAACTGCCACAACGGTACAGATTGGATTCACTATCTTCATCAGATCATCTCAGGGGATGACAAGCTAATTGAAAATCTTACAGGGGTTAGGTTAATGGGGTTAGGTGTTAGGAAAAATTGCCCTGGCGGGATGGATTGAATAAAACTATCATTGACGTTGTATGGTTAAAATTGCTTCAATTGCTGGCAAATACAAATGACTCCGATGCGCTCATTTTACCCAACACCATTAACCATTAACCATTAACCGTTCCACCTCTAGCGTTTATCATAGCTATGAGGTACACATTATTTTTTCCCTCTTCCCTCTTCCCTCTTCCTAAGTCCCTGCTCCCTGCTCCCTGCTCCCTGCTCCCTAAAACCCAGAGATTTGTACCTCATGGGTATAATACTTGCTATATCTAGGTTTGAGCTTTGTTGTCACCCCGTGAGGCCGAATGCACTGCGGTCAGGGCTTCCTGGTAGCGAGACTGGGCTTCATGAATTGAGGCGAGGCGGTTTGGCCAGCTTACCTGGATGATGCAGCCTTGTAGAGAGTTAGGTAAATCTTTAATGGTTTGATCACATAGGGCTTCTGCTTGAGAGTAACCTTGTTCAGTCGGTGGGCGAACCATGTGTTGGCAATTCGCGCTCGTATGGCAAACCTAACCATCGTTTCATTGTGGTTGGCTATGGCTAGTCCAGCCCCAGCGATCGCATCTAGTTCGGCGATGGTGAGTGTTTGCAGTTCCCTCACCAAGGCAAGTTTCTTTTCCGGGGATGCAACTTCACCACTGTTTCATTCTGGTTTGCCTTGGTTAGTCCAGCTCCTGGGTATGACCTTGGGCGCTTGTGGGAATTACGACATCGGTAGGACAAATATTTCTGGTATTTTTATGGTATCTTAATAAACCAAAAATATATATATGGTATCTTCAGGTTGGTATCTTACAAAAATCAAAAACCAAAAATGAAGAACAACCTCAACAAAATAAAACCTCAAAAATTAGAACCGAACCACAAAACCTCAGAACTAGAATCTGCACCACAAACCAACCTAACCAAACTCAAAATCTCAGAACTAGAATCCATCATGGGTGGTGCACATGGTGGTAATTGGTGGTTGAAGTGAGAAGGAAAAGAAAAAAAGAAAAAAAAATGATTGATGATTGGGAGGGAGGATGGATTGACTATACCACAGACCGTTCTAAAAAGTCATGTGCGTTTTGATCCATCCCTAGGCATTCGGTTCGCCTCGATAAATTGATCTACAACCCTGCCCAGGATATCGTTCTCGTAACCCGTGGCACCACCCACGCGGAAATGGAGCATTTTTTTTGCTCTTTGAACCCGAATGCGGTTCAGTTTCAGTTTGAACCCCAGCAAGTAGCTTGCTTCCCCAGTGGCACTTGTTGGGGGTTGTTTTTTTGGGTTTGGGTTTGTACCTGTTGCAAAATCCCTTATAGTTTATCGCACAATCTTCCAGGGTAGTTCCTAAGCTAAAAAAAGCGGGATGCCACTGAGTTAAAGCATCGTCAGTCGTAAGCATATGCGCTACTTGAGATGCTACTTGAGGTGCTATCAGCTCTCAGCTATCAGGTTATGGGCGTCACAGGCTAGAAGCCTGTGCCACGCTAATTGAGGTGCTTTTGAATAAAATAAGCTGACGGCTGATAGCTGACTGCTTACAAATTAATATTATCCTTACAGATCTGAGTGTTAGGATGATCCTCCCCTAGGGTAGCTGCAAAAATTGCTCGTGCTTGCTCGAAAAACTCCTTGGCTTCCTCAGTTTTCCCTTTTTGTTTCAGAACCGATGCCAGATTATTTAAGGTAATAGCAAGTTCAGGATGGGATTCACCTAACAGTTGAGTCTTAATTTCTAAAGCTCGTCGATAGGCTTGTTCTGCTTGGGATAAATTCCCCTTAGCTTGCTCAGATGCTGCAAGATTATTGAGATTAACAGCAACATCGTAGTGAACTGAACCAAACTGTTGATCAAAAAAGGTAATAGCTGTTTCAAAGTAAGTAATCGCTTCATCCCATTGCTGTAGTCCGTGTAAAATGGAACCTAACGCTGCTCCATCCGCAATGGTTTTAGGATGGTGGTAACCAAATAGTTCTAAGTGGAGTTGATAGGATTGACGTGCCCAATTTTCTGCAGTTTGATAGTCTCCACGGGCATGATGGAGTCCTGCCAGATTATGATAAACTGTTGCGATATCAGCATGGTGGTTGCCGTATTGTGATTCCAAGGTGGCTAATGTTTGCTGATAGAGCCGTTCCGCTGCATCAAATTTGCCCCAGTATTTATAGACAATTGCTAAATTATTGGCTAGCTGAATCCTTTTAGATTGATACTGTTCTGTCCCTTGGGTTTCTATCAGTTCAATTGCCCGCTGGTAAGTTTGTTCTGCCTCAGCATAATTCCCTTGAATGCGTTGAAGAGTGCCAAGGGTAGATAAGGTAGTTATTTCCAAAGAAAGGGCTATGGCGGGGGATAGACTGGCTTTAATTGTCTCTAAGATTTTCTGTGCCGAATGCACTGCGGTGAGGGCTTGCTGGTAGCGAGACTGGGCTTCTAGAATTGAAGCGAGGCGGTTTTGCAAGCTTACCTGGACGATGTACCCTTGTTCTGAGGATGGTAAATCTTTAATGGTTTGATAACATAGGGCTTCTGCTTCAGAATAACGTTGTTCAGTCTGGAGGCGATCCATGTGCTGAATGGTTTGTTTTAAGTTGTCTATCATGGATTACTCTCCAGACTTTGGGAAGGATAGAAGCTGAGGAATTCGCTAAGTTAGGTAAACTTCACCACTGTTTCATTGTGGTTCAATGAGAGTGCTGCCCCAGCGATGGCATCGAGTTCAGCCATAGTCAGTGCTTGCAGTTCCTTAACCTCAGCCGGTTTCTTTTCCGGAGATGGTTGCTACTTGCTAGGCTGATTGGGAAACTTCACCATCGTTTCATTGTGGTTCCAGTCGGCTCTTCCTGCCCCAGCGATCGCATCTAGTTCGGCGATGGTAAGTGTTTCGAGTTCGTTAACCAATGCAGGTTTCTTTTCAGAGCATGGTTTTTGCTTCTGAGATCGATTGGGAAACTTCACCACTGTTTCATTGTGGTTGGCTATGGGCAATCCCGCCCCAGCGATCGCATCTAGTTCTGCCATAGTCAGTGCTTGCAGTTCCTTAACCTCAGCCGGTTTCTTTTCCGGGGATGGTTTCGGCTTGGTAGGCTGATTGGCAAACTTCACCACTGTTTGATTGTGGTTGCCCAAGGTTAGTCCCGCCCCAGCGATCGCATCTAGTTCTGCCATAGTCAGTGCTTGCAGTTCCTTAACCTCAGCCGGTTTCTTTTCCGGGGATGGTTTCGGCTTGGTAGGCTGATTGGCAAACTTCACCACTGTTTGATTGTGGTTGCCCAAGGCTAGTCCCGCCCCAGCGATCGCATCTAGTTCTGCCATAGTCAGTGCTTGCAGTTCCTTAACCTCAGCCGGTTTCTTTTCCGGGGATGGTTTCTGCTGGCTCGGCTGATTGGGAAACTTCACCACTGTTTGATTGTGGTTGGCCATGTCTAGTCCCGCCCCAGCGATCGCATCTAGTTCCGCGATGGTAAGTGTTTCGAGTTCCTTAACCTTGGCTGGTTTCTTTGCCGGGGATGGTTTCTGCTGGCTCGGCTGGTTAGGAAACTTCACCACTGTTTGATTGTGGTTGCCCATGGCTAGTCCCGCCCCAGCGATCGCATCTAGTTCCGCGATCGTCAGTGTTTCGAGTTCCTTAACCAATGCAGGTTTCTGTTCCGGGGATGGTTTCTGCTGGCTCGGCTGATTGTACTTCTTATTCAGAGTTTTCATGACTTTTATCCTGCTGAAAATTCAATTGAATTCAAGATTGAATTTTCAGGCTAGTAAGTAGGTGGGCAAAATCGCGAGTAGAACTTCTACACGTCTGCACTTCCGTACCCTCGAAATCACACTACTGTATTCAATTTTATGAAATTTTTGCCATCCTATTCTTATAGTATACGCAATTTCCCCAGTAACCGTTGGTAAACAATTATGAAGCTTATCATCAAAGCACTTTAGCCCATTGTCACATTTTCTTAATAGTGGAATTTGAAGGAATTGATGAGACTTTCGGTATTTCGAGACCTGGCACCGTAACAAGTCAAAAATAATGATAAATGATAAATAATAAATGATATCACCCTTCTGAACGAATCAACCTCTGATAAACTCCCCCTTCCTCCCACAATTCCTCATGAGTACCCCGCTGCACTACCTTACCCCCTTCCAGCACAATAATTTCATCACAATCCCGAATCGTACTCAGGCGGTGGGCTACCAAAATACAACTACACTGACGCGTACGCAAATTTGACACAATCATTTGTTCTGTCTGGGCATCTAAAGCAGACGTCGCTTCATCCATCACCAAAATTGCTGGATTTTTCACCAATGCCCGGGCAATTTCCAACCGTTGTCGCTGTCCGCCACTTAAATTCACACCACCTTCGAGCAATTCCCCGTCATATCCCCCCGGAATTGCCATGACTGCTTCATGGATAACCGCATCTTGACAAGCTTGGACTAATTGCTGATCGGTTACTGTAGCATTCCATAAAGTCAAATTATCCCGCACCGTACCACCAAACAGAAAGATATCCTGTTCCACTAGTGATAAAGAACTGGCCAACACCTCTCGCGGAATTTCCCTTCTAGGAGTCCCATCCAAGAGAATCTCCCCTTCCCAAGGTTGATAAAGTCCACAGATCAGTTTAGCCAGGGTAGATTTCCCCGAACCACTAGCACCAACTAAAGCCACCCGTTGTCCTGGTTGCAAGGATAGACTGAAGTTCTCAATCAACGGCGGGTCTACATGGGAGTAACCAAAAGTAACATCCCGTAACTCCACATAACCTTTTAGATTTTGGATTAAATCCGACTTCTCCCCATCTCCCCATCTCCCTCTCTCCCTCTCTCCCTCTCTCTCCACTTCCGAATCAAGGGAATTACCTAACACATCATCTAAACGATTTAAATCCCCTTCTAATTCCTGGAGGGTACTCCCGAAATCTACCAAGGTATTAACAGGTTGTTGAAAACTGATCATCAAACTTTGAAACGCCACCAACATCCCAATGCTGAGGTTTCCATCCATCACCCGCCAACCCCCAACTACTAAGATCAACATCGAGGTTAAGGAGCTAAGTAATATGGGTAAAACCCCCAACATCTGGTTTGTGAGGTCCAACTCTTGCTGAGCGATCGCAGCTTTGGCATAATAACCAGACCAGCGGGAAAAGAAATCCGACTCCAAGGCTGATGCTTTCAAGGTTTCCATACTCTGGAGCGCTGCAATACTTACCCCCGCAGCTTTCCCCCAATCTTGGACTAAGCGCATATTAGCATCCACCCGCTGTCTGGCTACCCACTGCAAGGCCAAGCCATTGATGGCGGAAAAACAGATACCAATTAAAGTCAGTACTCCGTCATAGGCAAACATCACCACAGCATAGAACAATATCATCACCGTATCAATCACCGTAGTTGCCAATTGTCCAGATAGCACCTGACCCACTTTATTATTCAGACTGGCACGATTGCTAATTTCCCCGGCATATCTTTGAGCATAAAATCTGACAGGCAATCGCAAAATATGCCATAGGAAACGAGTGGACATCCCCACAGCCAGTTTAATCCTCAGCTTTCGTAAATAGCGCAGTCGCAGCAGGGTCAGAATTCCTTGAAACACCGTCGTAATAATCATCCCTAAAATTAGGGGACGCAGCCATTCCGTGCGATTTTCTACCAGAATCTCATCCACAAACACCTGACTGAAGACTGGGATAGCTAATCCTGGCATAACTAACAGAAATCCTGCCAAAATACAGTATAAAATTGCCCCAACTGAACCTTGCAAACGGTCAATCAACCCTAAGATAACACTAGGTTTACGACCCCCCTTGTTAAAGTCGGTTCCGGGTTCCATCACTAAGACAATGCCAGTAAACCCCTCATCAAATTCCTCCCAATAAATCCTCCGGGGACCCGTAGCGGGGTCATTGAGGAATACCCAATGTTTGCTGAATCCTTCCACCACCAGGAAGTGATTGAACTGCCAAAAGACAATGTAGGGGGGAGATAATTCTTGAAGTTGTTCTAAGTGTTCTGCCTTAAATCCATCTGCAACCATTCCGTAACGTCTAGCAGCAAGAATCACATTAGAAGCTTTGCTGCCATCACGGGAAACCCCACACTCAATCCGCAGTTCAGCTAAGGGCACAATGCGATTATAGTAAGCAAGAATAATAGCTAAGGAAGCGGCTCCGCATTCGACTGCTTCCATTTGTAAAATAGTAGGAGTTTTAACACGCATTTATAGCATTTTTATTTGAATCGAACAGGGAGTAGGGAGTAGGGAGTAGGGAGTAGGGAGTAGGGGTAATAAAATTCAATGTACCTAATCAGCTATCAGCTATCAGCTATCAGCTATCAGCTATCAGCTATCAGCTATCAGCTGACCACTGACGGCTGACGGCTGACCACTGACGGCTGACCACTGACGGCTGACCACTGACGGCTGACAGCTAAATGCTTACTCACAAACAAAAAAGTACCCTCGTTGGGTACTGTTGAAGCTTGATTCCATTGTCCATAATGCAAAACAAGCCTCGGTAAAGTCATGAGGCTTCTCGCCGGATAAACTAACCAACAGGAGCTGGTCATGATTGACACAATTAACACCAATAAGATTAGGCACCAAACCTCACAGGTTGACACAGGTACCCCTGAGCCAAGAAACAGTCTACCTACCATTTCCGTTCGTCAGCCCATAGCCCACGACATTGTTGACAATCCCATCCGTGTCTGCGGCATTGCTACTGGCTTTGAAGGCATCATTAACGTCCGTGTCCGGGACAATAATGGTACTGAGTTATTCCGGAATTTTCTAACTGTTGGCGCTAATGGCATCCTAGCTAACTTCTCAGTAGGATTGCCATTGGACATCGTACCAGCAACTCCCCAAGGTACCCTTGAAATTTTCAGTATCTCAGCAGCAAACGGCAGTGAAACCAATCAGGTAATCGTGCCAATAGTTTTCGGCAACGCCTTGCTGCTTCGATACTTTGGTTTCTATCAATACACTGTCATCCCCGGTGACACCCTCTTCAGCATCGCCCAACAAGTTTACGGTGAGGGCAGATTGTACCCTCGGATATTAGAAGCCAACCGACACAAGATTAACCGTCCTGATCAGATCTATCCAGGATTAGTGTTACGAGTTCCAGTGTCAAAGTTTTAGTTAGTGCTAAGATAAGCATCTAGCGAAAAGCTGAATGCTTATAGCGGTTTTCAATTAGGTGAGGTACATATTCTTGGGTTTTAGGGAACAGGGAACAGGGAACAGGGAACAGGTAAAAGGGAACAGGGAACAGGGAACAGGGAACAGGGAACAGTAAACATTAAAAATTAAAAAGGGAAAAGGGAACAGTAGTAGGGTGGGCAAAGTTATATTATCTAGAATTCTCAAAAGAACTAAAAGGTGTTTGCCCACCAACAGGGGATCTCATTAGACTAGAAACAGCTAGAGTGATAATATAAGCATTTGTTGCCTATTCCCGACTCCCGACTCCCGACTCCCGACTCCCTGTTCCCTGTTCCCTGTTCCCTGTTCCCTATTCCCTTTACTATATAAATGACAAACTACGAAATCGAAACCCAAGAATGGTGGGTAGAACGTTGGAATGACTTACTCAATTCCTATCGCTTCAAAAAGCGTTTGGAACGGGGACGTATCTATGCCAAAGAAGGCAACATTCTCAGTATTGACTTTCTAGGACCACAAGTAGTCGCCAAAGTTCAAGGAACTGCTCCGGAGCCCTATGAACTAACCATTTCCATCGAACCCTTTACCGAGGAAGACTGGAATTATGTCGTGCAAACCCTGGCAAGTAAAGCAATTTACTCAGCTCAGTTATTAGCAGGAGAAATGCCCCATAATATCGAAGAAGTATTTACTGCCAATGGTTTAAGTTTATTTCCCTTCACCCTCTCCGACGTTCGTTCCCGATGCAATTGCCCCGATCCCAAAAATCCTTGTAAGCATATCGCAGCAGTATACTATGAATTAGGCGATCGCTTCAGCGAAGACCCCTTTGTTTTGTTCCAGTTGCGGGGAAGCACCAAAGAACAAATCCTTGATGCCTTGCGTAAATTACGGAGTGGTCAAGCAGGAGAAACTTCGGCCACAGAGCAGCAATCTTCAATCCCAAATCTCACTTCCGGTGATCAAAACACAGAAGAGGGGGAATCAGCCATCGGCGATCCTGAAACCTCAGTCAATATTCAGCAATTTTGGCAATACGATCAGCCCCTCGATTCTTCCCTTGTGGTGATTGCACCACCAACAGATAGTGGAACCGTCCTTGATGTCTTAGGAACAATTCCTCTAGGAGCAGCTGACCCTCGTGTCATGCAGTATTTAAAGGGAATTTATCAGATAGTCAGCCAGCAAGCTGTAATTTCAGCATTAAATCGAGATAGCTAATATAGTAGTTCTCAATTGGGTGAGGGAAGTTGGTCCTGGGTTTTATATCATGTCGGGATGATTACCCTTAATAAAAATCTCCCCTATCTCCCCATCTCCCCATCTCCCCACACTTCCCACCCTCCCCACACTTCCCGCGCCCCCGCCCCTTCTTTTTTAGAAATATGAGATGCAACCTTCAAGACTTCTGAGCCACACCCTTATACATATAGCCCAGAATCTTAGAAAATTTGGGTTCATAAAACTCTTCTAACTTCAGAATCTCGAAATGGTTTTCAACCAGCTGTTTGATATTACGATTGAGATGACAGCCATCCGCAATAATCTTTTGTACAGGAGTCAAGCGATTTTGCCAAACCTGAACCTTAGGCTCATCACTCAGTCCATGCTCAATAAAAAAGAACTTTCCCCCTGGTTTTAGCACCCGATAAATTTCCTGTATAGCCTGATTTACCCTAGCAATACTGCACAAAGTCCAGGTGCTAACTACACTATCAAAGCTATGGTCAGCCATCGGTAAACTTTCCCCATTCAGTACCCGAAAATCAACAGTAATTTCCGATTCATGAATACGTTTTTTTGCTAAGGACTGCATACCTGGATTAGCATCAATCGTGGTAATTTTTTCCAGTTGTTTGGGGTAATACCTTAAATTTAATCCTGTGCCAAAGCCAATTTCAAATACTTGCCCAGACACCTGAGATAAAACCTCTTGACGATACTTGGTTAAGACCGGGTCAGACATAGCCCAGTCCAGAAATCGGGGGAAAATTAACTCTGAATATAAACTCATGATCCAATTACCTTGGGATAACCTTGAATTGGCACTCATGATCAATTATATATATAGAGAGCTCTTAATTAGGTGAGGGAAAAAATCCTGGGTTAATGGGAGTAGGGAGTAGGGAGTAGGGAATAGGGAATAAGGAAAAAATCCTGAGGTGCCACCCGTGGCGAATTTAATTCTTAATGGTAAGAGCGCACCTAGGTACCTGATTACTATGAGAAACTCCATATAAATTATAGTAGTCAACTTGACACTCCCCGACCATTAGGCGCGGGGATTCCTAGATCAACGAGCCGCCTTAAACCACTATGTCCCAATCTTTGACGCCGCAAAAATAGGCAATATCTAAACCAAAAACCCGTCAAGACCAAGAATCTAGTTCAGTTCATAGTAGACCCAGAGGGCGATTCTTCTTAGGCGTTTGGCTACTTAACAGGAAGTGCATGTGCATAGTCCGTTTCTCTTCCTTTTCGCCTTCGGTGTGCCCCACCGTACCGTTCTTTCTCAAAAAGTGACTTACCTGGGTTCACACGCCAATAGTTAATTGACGGTTGGGTTTTTAAGGAGGATTTTCCCTACCCTCCGGGCATTAATGTTTTAAGGTCAAGCAGTGGCGGGCTTCTGACCCGGTTGCGCCAAGGCCAAAGGCCACGCTACGCGAACGGTTTTTCAACCTGTACCCTATATCTAAAGTATACTCTGGCGCTAGAAAAGTGTCAACCTCTTATCACAAGTTTTTTCTAGGCATTTAGCGCGCTAGTCACTTTCATCTGAGCTCGCTTTGTGGCGGAGTTTTCAGTGTTAGGATTCCTAATAAATATGAGCGTGCAGGCTACCGGGTGAAGTATGACAACTATATTTGATTGGATTAATCAATTCCGAAATGCTTGGGGTGACAACTTCCAGGCGGTGGGTGATTTGGTTCTTTATGCCTGGATTATAAGTTTTGTCAATTTAGTCTTATGCGGGGGAGCACTTAACGAAAAGTTTGGTATCCAACCCCGCACCTGGCTCGGGCTAGTTGGTATTTTGTTTTCACCATTCTTGCACAAAGACTGGAAACACTTAATCGGAAACACTATTCCTTTCGCGCTCCTTGGCTGTTGGGTGTTGTTACGAGGAACGGATGATTTCTGGGTCGTGACCTTGGTGATAGTCTTGGTTGGTGGTTTAGCTGAATGGCTACTTGGTTCACCTAACAGTGTCTCTTATGGCGCGAGCGGTGTAGTTTTTGGGTATGTAGCTTTTCTGATCGCACAGGGGTATTTAGAAGATAACCCCCTGTTAGTCATAGGTTCTATTGCTATCGGTGGTGTCTATGGTTTTACACTCAGAGGTTTATTTCCTGGTGAAACAGGGATCTCCTGGCAAGGACATTTATTTGGCTTCCTGGCAGGTATGCTTGCAGCCAGCTATCTGGACACCTTTCGGAATATGTTTCTGTAAGCAAACATCGGGCTAAAGGTTGGACCACTGTGCTCAGCTTACCCTTGACTAGGTGAATGGGTAGGTAGTCAGAGCAACTCTGGCTGGCAAACGGTGGGTCCGACCACAATCACCATCACTTCCGCTTCATTCTAGTCAGAGCCACCGGTCTCGGGATCTGCCCATCATCAATTGAGCCACTTTTGAGGCTTACTGGTCAAATGGTCTAGCTGTTGGCCGTAGGTCCGGTAAAAAAAATCCCCGCTAGCGGCCAGACTAGCGGGGTGTGCTTTTCTCTTTGTGTTCTCAATTAATATTATTGGCCAATCATGTATGATTTGGTGTTTACCTAACGTCAATTTTTGGTGTGATTTCATATAAATTTTTATAAACTTGCTTGTTTTGGTCGATTAGTCAATCTGAGCACCAGGTGATCTGGATCAAAAAACTCCACTAGCCTGATACTAGTGGAGGCAGGGTGTGTTATTCGTCAACTTCATAATAGATATCCTATGTTGCTGATCTGGTTTGCTTAATGTATGGTTTTGTGTTTGATTTAAGTTGTTGCTCAGCAGAATCTGGATTATACTTTTTATTCCCATTATTCTAGCATAGCATAAAAATTGTGGCTGTCAAGGGCAAAAAATCTGGACGATCAGTAAATTATGGTAATATTTGCCTAAAATTGACTATAATTCCCTATGAGACACATAGCCTTTTGTGCAGCGCTTTCTGGTTATGGATAAGAGAAAAGCCAACTTGAAAGACTAGAGGTATGTGAGGTACAAAAAAATACCGAAAAGTCCAGAAGTGTCGAGCCCTTAAAACCTTCACAACTTATGGAATCATGACTCCTGGATAACGTTAGTTATGTCGAAATTAGGTGATTTATACGGCGTTGCTTAATAATGGAATGATTTTAAGAGTGAGGTGGAACAGGCATCTTGCCTGTTCCTGATATTTTCACCGCAGGCAGGATGCCCACCCCACTCATATTCATTCGAAGATTCAGCAACGCCATTTATACTGTTATTTTTACTATTAAACACCACGATTAGATCGTCATTCCCCATTACCGATTACCCATCCCGGTTGCAAAAACCGTAACTAATGGAACCGAATTATCCTGTAATGGTCATATTAGAACAGGGTATTAGCAACGGAGACGATCTGATGAACCATCAAATCCTTAGTCGTATAGCCACTGTTATGGCAGTCAGCATCCTGCTTACAGGTATATTGGGGTGTGTGTCGGAAAAAACCAATGCCCTTGACCCTCTGCCTAACTCCGAACCAAGGAAAGAATCAATTTCAGCTGACCAGCAACCAAATCTAGACGTAGATACCAATCTTGTAGAGGCTAATACTAAATTTGGCTTCAAGCTATTCTCAGAAATTCTCAAGCAGGACACCAACAAGAATGTTTTTGTCTCTCCTACCAGCATCGCCATTGCCCTAGACATGGCTTACAACGGTGCCAGCGGTGAGACTCAAGAGGCTATGGCAAAAGTCCTAGAATTAGAGGGATTGAGTCTAGATCAACTCAACCAGGGGAATAACGCCTTAAAAGCTAGCTTGGAAAATGCTGACCCTGATGTCCAGCTGTCCATTGCCAACTCCCTGTGGGCTAACCAAGGCATTGACATCAATCCCAAATTTATTAAAAACAACCAGGAATTCTACGACGCAGAGGTCACAGAACTTGATTTTAGTAGTGCAAATGCTGCAAAAAAAATTAACCGTTGGGTCAAAAATAACACAAACGGCAAAATCAAAACGATTGTCGATCGCACTCAAGCGGATGACTTACTATTCTTAATCAATGCCATCTATTTCAAAGGCAGCTGGACAAGAGAATTCGATAAGAGTCAAACGTCTGATCAAGCTTTTTATCTCTCTGATTTAAGCCAAAAGCAACACCCGATGATGTATCAGTATGGGAAGTATAAGTACTATGAAAATGATGCCTTTCAAGCTGTAAGTATTCCCTACGGTAAAGAACGGCTGAGTTTGTATGTTTTCTTACCCCGTGAAGGGAGCAGCTTGGCAGAATTTAAACAACAACTCACAGCGGAAAACTGGCTACAATGGATGAAAGAGTTTAGGTCTCGAGATGGGTCAATTCGGCTACCGCGCTTTAAATTTGAATACGATATTAAACTCAACGATTCCCTAAAAGCGTTGGGGATGGATGTGGCGTTTACCGATAACGCTGATTTTTCTAATCTGACCTCTCAATCAGCAGCCATTAGTCAAGTCAAGCACAAAACCTTTGTAGAAGTTAATGAAGAAGGCACTGAAGCAGCCGCTGCTACTTCTATCGGTATTGTTCCCACTTCCATTAGTATAGATCAACCATTCAATCTAGTGGTTAACCGTCCTTTTTTCTGTACTGTTCGGGACAATAAAACTGGAGCAATTTTGTTCATGGGTTCGATTGTGGAACCGTAAGCTATCAGCTATTGAATTAGTGTCAAGGTTGTTTGGTTAAAGGTTGTTTGGTTAAAGGTTGTTTGGTTAAAGGTTGAAAGTTAAAGGTTGTTTGGTTAAAGGGTAAGCATATGCGCTACGCGCAGGCTACGCCAACAGCTATCAGCGAACAGCGTAGCGCAATCGGTGCTTTTAGGTGCGACCCGAACGCGCCCCGCGTCGGCAAAGCCTAAAGGTGCGACCCAAGGCCGCGAGCAATCCCTCGCGGCCTTGGAGACGCGCACCTATAGCGAATTTAATTCTTACGGCGGTTTGCATAACTATCAAGTACACAGGATTTTCTCCTTCTTCCCTCTTCCCTGCTCCGAAGTCCCTGCTCCCTGCTCCCATTAACCCAAGAATTTGTACCTGACTGAATTGCAAACCGCTGTAATGGGTCAAGCGCACCTTTGAATAAAATAAGCTGACCGCTGACCGCTGACCGCTGACTGCACCTCAAGTAGCGTGCGCTTAGCGCATATGCTTACGTTAAAGGTTCAGAAGATAACCTTTAACCTGGTAACCTAGTTAACCTTAGGCGGTAGCTTGAATAGAATTGCATCCCAAATAAAGTATCCCTCACGTCCATATAATAGTGACGAGGGATCAGCAACACTCTGCTGACCAGAAGGACTTACTTTCTTAATTTCTGGATAATCGTTGTCCCACAACACTTTCCACTGACCAGAAACATCCAGTTCCTGCATTCCTAAATTTAACCCATAGGCAATGAGGTCTTCTTGGTTATTGCGCTCGAAGTTGATCGCATACAAGTTAGACTCGGAAGATCCTTTCACAACCGGTACCACCCCTGCTGGCTGATAGGGACCGTTGATCTGTGGCGAGACAAAATGGTACAGGCTGGAGTCAGTAATCGACGCAGCGTCGTCACCAAGTTGCTCAAGCCAACGGGGATTCACATGTTGCTTCATCACAGAGAAGAACATGTGCCACATTCCTCCTTTATAGTAAACGTGGCTTCGTTCACACTCGTAAAAGAGACCTTGCTCACCTTCATTGGTCATGAAATGAGGAAACAAGGCTGGTGGCAAGAGTGTATAGGGTCCTTCGAGTTGATCTGCTACTGCTAGACCAATACAGCCTTTGTTGGGTTGGGAATTTGTCTTGGCAGCAGCAGATAGAAACATCCAATACTTGCCTTCGTGAAATATCGGGAAAGGATCCCGCAACTGGCGGTGACGTTGGTCCGGCATTAATGGATGGTCGGAGTAATCGTAATATTTCTCCCAATCACGAAATTCGATCAGTTGGGGAGCTTGCCAATCAATCTCGTGATTATCCCTAATGATTCCCTTACAGAAGCCAATATACTCATGAAGCAAATTAGGACGGTCTGGAGATCCACCGTAAAAGAAATACAGGGAATTTTCGTTTACCAACCGTAAGCTTCCTGCTAGAAGGCGAGAGCTTCGCCAGTAGTCGTCCCGGTCTGGCTCAAAGACAGGACCTAAGTCTTTAATTACAGACAAATTTTCACTAAGAATAGCCCCACCCATTTCTCCTCTCTGCCAAGGCACTCCCTCTAAATCCTTTCCTCCTTGAAGGTAAAGCAGGAGATATTTTGAGACAGCTGCTTGACTTGGAGCAGGTTGATGAGGCGTTGTCTGGATGCTGATATCATGGTTGAACAGTTGCTCTAAGGTCGCAGCGTCGCTCCTGCCCTGATCGAGTTGTTGTATCATCAGCTTCTGCTTAAGATATTTTTAGTTTTGTTAAGGGAATATTACTTTATTAAATCAATGTATTATTTGTTTGACAAGAGCATCCATCAAATTCCAGGGATATGGGGCACAATCTAAGTATAAATACGGTTCTTCAGTACCTGCTATGCGCTCATTTCAGGTTAAAAAAATCAGAAAGCTTACTATACAATGGTTCTGATTAATTAACAATAATTTCTAAATACTGCCTCTTTCCACTGCTCCGAACGCGCCCCGCGTGGCCAACGGCCTCAGTCCCTACTCCCTGCTCCCTTCCTCAAAGTGTTAATTTAGCATAACAAGTACGGAAGAGCCATAAATACTTATCTTTTACCAATAATTTGCGATCGCCAATTCTCCTTGATGATATGTATTACTAAGTAATACATGAAGGTTACACGCTTGATAGCCTAATCCCTAGGCTGGCTCATGCAAGTTTAGCATTGAGGTATAGCGCTACGCGCAAGTCAGCAAGGTTCGAAGTCAGAAGTCAAAAGTAAGCTAGGACTAGGTTTCAGAGTTTAGGAGCGATGCAGCGCGGTCTTGGGGAGGCAGCGCGGTCTTGGGGGTTCCCCCCATGAGCGACTGCCGTGGTTTCCCCCATGAGCGACTGCATCAAGACAATGTCAAACATCTGAATGCATAGTGCTATATAGGCTGAGATCCTATCTAGAGGGGGCAAGCCTTGGGCTCCTAAATTAGGGTTTGGCTTCGAGTTTGGCTTCGGGTTTTCCTTTCAACTGCGTAAGTCCTAGTGTAAGCATTCAGCGGTCAGTGGTCAGTGGTCAGTGGTCAGTGGTCAGCTAACGTAACAGAAATTAAAGCAATGCTTACCCGTTTTATTAAAAAGCTGAGAGCTGAGAGCTGATAGCTGAGAGCTGATAGCTGATAGCTAAATGCTTACATCCTAGTAATCTGACCTTAGTTAAATCTTTGTCTATGTCTTCACAAGTTAAAGATTTGATTGTGATGCCAATTAATAAGCAATTTTACCAATGACATTTCCCCAACAGTATTTGTTATCCTAGAATAAGTTTGGTAGTGATAGGGAAAAAAGCGAGTACAGACCTCGCTTAAATGCTGCTATAGCCTTAACCTATTATGAATCAATATTAGGACTTACGTAGTAACTCTCTGATTATCTGATTAGAGGGGAATTTTTAATCAATTAAAACACTATGCTTTACTATGCTTTGAGCGGTCAACAGTGAGCGTATTTGCTGATAGCTAAATCCAACTCAAACTTTATGCCCGTCCAAAGTATAGATATAGTTTTAAATCCTCTCAGTACGTAATTCCTCACTAGTTTAATGTATTCAGGAAAAAAAATTGGCTTGGATACATAGACTAGTGTTTAATCATTAGGCGTTGCTTCTATAAATTACACAACAATTAGTTAGATAGGATCTAATTAAGCGGTAAGGAATTTTCCTTACCTTACCCTACTACCGAATTATTACTTTCTACTCTCTAGTTGACGCCTTAGTAAAGAGGCTAACTGTTCTAGGGAGTTAGTCACAGTTATTCACTAACGAATACTCTTACACAAAAGCAGGTAACTCATGCTTCCTAATCACAGTTTACAAATCCCAGATAAATGGATCTGGGACTTCTGGCTAGCTCAAGATATTTCCGACTATCACTTATTTTACTTGCAAGCTTCTAAGGATTTACCGGATCCAGAAGACCGACATTGGCATGTTTCATTTGGTCACGCTGTTTCTCAGGATTTACGCAACTGGCAGATTCTACCAGATGCTATGAAGCCTGAAGCTTATGGTGACGTGGATGAATACACTAATTGGACTGGCTGCGTAATTCGTCATGATGGCCTGTGGTATCTCCTATACACCAGCACTGAGCGCAAAGAGCAAGGAAAAATCCAACGCATCAGCCTTGCTACCTCCAAAGATTTAATCCACTGGGAAAAACATCCGAAAAACCCGGTGATGGAGGCTGATAGTCGCTACTACGAGAAGTATGATCTCAAGCACCCTGAGAAAAACCTTTGGTTCGATGAAGCCTGGCGCGATCCTTGGGTGTTTCAGGATCCTGAAACAGGGGAATTTCATGCTTTAATTACTGGTCGCGTTAATTATGGTCCTGCTGAAAGTCGCGGCGTGATTGCTCATGCCACTTCACAAAACCTGATTGATTGGCAAGTATTGCCACCATTAACTGAGCCGATGACGTTCGGGACTATGGAATGTCCGCAAGTGGTTCTTATCCAGGGGCGCTACTATCTGCTCTTCTCGATCCCCCCAGGAGAATTTGTTGATAGTAACCTCACGGGGACCTTTTACATGGTTGCTGATCATCCTTTAGGACCATTTTCTGCGCCAAGGGCACTCTGGGCTGATTCAGTGAAGCGGCTCTATTCCGGAAAACTGGTACAAGGTCCTGATCAGATCTGGTACTTTATGTCATGGCGTAATTTCGCTCTAGACGGGAGCTTTCTCGGCGATATCAGCGAACCTCTGCCGATCACAGTTGATGAGGAGGGCAATTTGATAGTGCTTGAACCAGCAATGGTTGATTAGATGTCTTCGGGAATTCAGTAATAGGCAATCGGAAACGAGGAAGAGGAATTATAGCGGTTCTCAGTTTGATGAGGTACATACTAAATTTATTCCCTCTCCTCTGTCGGTTCTCACTTCCATAGACGAAATGCTTAAGGGGGCACGGCGTGTGCCCCTAAAATTAATATGGTCAGTAACCAATTACCAATTACCGATTACCGATTACCGATTACCAGAATGACTCTGCCTAACTGGATTACCTTTTCCCGCTTACTGGGGTTGCCCTTTATCCTATACTTCCTGAATCACCCAACTGACCAAAGCCGCTGGATCGGTTTCGGGATCTTTCTCCTTGCTGCTGGAACGGATTGGTTAGATGGTTATCTAGCTCGTAAACTGAACCAAATTACTGATTTAGGCAAATTCCTTGATCCGTTAGTGGATAAATTTTTGGTACTAGCGCCCCTACTAGCATTAATTGAGCTAGGTCAGGTACCCGCTTGGGGAGTCTGTTTGATTTTGGCACGGGAGTTAACGATCGCAGGTTGGCGAGTTAACCCCAAGTTATCCGGTAGCGCTAGCATACAGGGAGCCAATATCTGGGGTAAACTCAAAACCGTTAGTCAAATTAGTGCGATCGCACTTTTAATTGCTCCAACTCCCGACACCTGGATCATCCCATCCCTAGTCCTTTTCTGGCTATCGGTGGTCCTAACCTTAATCTCTGGCTTAGTTTACCTGTTACCCGCTAATATCTGGTCATCAACGGCAAAATCTACTTCAGCTTGATCCCGACCTGAAGCGAGATAATCCTTCTCGAAGGAATCCTTCAGTCCCGAAAGCAAATCATACTCTGGTTGCCAGTTAAGTTCCGTCTTAGCCTTATGGATATCAGCAAAAAAGTGCTGTAATCGAAATGGGAAAGCCTTGCGCTTACCAAAATCAAACTGCTTCGGGTCATAATGCACGAGCTTGACCTCTGAAGCCGACTTACCACAGGCCATAGCACAGGTTCGTGCTAAACCATCAAAGGTGACATAGCGTTCCCCGGACACGTTGTAAATTTTCCCAATCGCTTCCCTATTCCCCAGTACTGCGGCCATTGCCCTCGCCAAGTCCTGACAATGACCTAACTGAGTAATGTGCATGCCATTACCAGGGATGGGAATAGTGCGATCGCGAACAATCCGGTCAAAAAACCAAGCCTCCACATCATTATAATTTTGGGGACCATAGATATAAGTTGGACGAATCGCTGTAAACGGCACCCCAAGTTCTTGTAGGTAAGCCTCAGTATGATGTTTACCCTTGTGGCGAGAATTGGGATCAACTGGATCTCCTTCGAGATGGGGTAACTGGTCCGACTTCAAGTACACCCCAGCCGAACTCATATACACAAAATGCTGCACCCGGTCTTTAAAAATTTCCACTAAGGGTTGAGTATCACTCAACTCCCGACCATTATTATCGAAAATTCCATCAAACTCTTGAGACGATAACATTTCCTTGAGCTGATTGGGATCCTTGCGATCGCCATGAATCTGTTGGACTCCTGGCAGTGGCGCTGGCTTATTTCCCCGATTGAACAGCACCACTTCATGGCCCATCTCCACCAAAACCTTGGTTAAATAAACCCCAACAAACCGGGTACCACCCATGATTAAAATTCGCATGGTAACTAATTACTAAAAACTTTGATTCACGCTATGGATTAATCCCCTCTTCGCGTACTTTGTGCCTTCGTGGTTCCAAACCAAACCACCCATAGCATTGTCAGGACTTGGGCACTTACTCTACTAGTAGGGGCACCCTACTACCTAAGGGCGTTTGGTGCCCAGTTTTGGGTAAGTCCTGATGCCTTAAAGTCGCAACTGAGTCACAGCAATATTACCCGAAAAACACACATCTACATCAGTACCAGGAGCGCGATCGCGTTTGTTATACTCCCCCTCATAATAGTAGTGATCCCCCTCCACACGATACTTTGTCGGTAACGGTTGAGTACTCGGTTCACAAAACACCACCTCTGGCTCAGGTGAACCCGGTTCCAAGTGAGGTAAATTCACATTCCAGTAAGTACCAGCAGCAATCGGACGATTCAACAAATCCGCCAACACCCTAGCTGTCCAACGACTCGCCACCTCCCAATTAATCACCCAAGGTTTTTTAATCCAGTGGGAAATCGCAATACCTGGTATTCCCTGTATCGCCGCTTCCCTAACCGCCGCCACTGTACCAGAAATGTAGACATCAACCCCCAAGTTACCGCCAGCATTAATACCTGACAGAACCCACTTTACCTCTGGTATAATATGTGATATTGCAAGGCGAGTACAATCCGCTGGGGTACTAGAAACTGCATACTCATAGTCTGACCGACGTTGGACGTGAATCGGTTTATATGTAGTAACCTGATGGCCACAGCCTGAATGATGCTCCTTCGGAGCGATAATTACAAAATTACCGTTACCGTTGACCGCTTGCTCTAGTGCTTTAATTCCGGGAGCATCTATCCCATCGTCGTTCGTTAGGATTATAGTCATTAGTTTAGTCGTTAGTGGTTAATCATTAACAGCTGAGTATGGGAAACGATCTAATCCAAGCCAAACTATCAAGGAATATCGAAACCGTATTAGACACTTAAAGCCAATCATCTCAAATTACTTCGGCATTTGCACGCTTATACTTCCTTTGGGTATAAACTGAGCTTTTGGTTGAGCTATGGAGCTTAAGCTCTGATGTCTCTGCAGCGAACGAGCTAATAGCTGCTTGCGCAGCCTCAAAGTAGCCCGTAAGCTGACCGCTCAAAGTATAGCTGCCCATGAGCAGCCATCTTACAACCTCAGCTCAAAATTTTTCAACCAACTGCTATGGCAAGTCAGGGATACATCTACAACCTTCAACCTATTGGCAAACCAGCATCATGACTCAAAATATCATAAATCAGCCATCTACCCACTCTCAGCCAACTGTTAATTTTACCGAAGAAGAGCTGCAAGATATCTTACGCTATGCTAACGAACACGGTATTAATCCTTTTAGACTAGTCAAAGCCATTGCCCAAATTCGGAAACAGAGAATTGCTCAAGCTCACCAGAGTCAGATTCAGACCAGGGAAACTGTGTTTCAATAGAGGTAGTTAAAGTCCGTGTGAATTTGTTGGCCGTCAGCTTCTTTAAGAAGAAGTGGTCGAGGTAATTACCCTGCTACTCTATGCATAGTTAGGAAGGGTAAGCCAATACACAATTTTTTTTTTATTATATCTTAAAACTCTTAAAGAGTATCGGATATACTGAAATAGTAATGGTAAGGTCGATACCATTAGATAAACAAAAACTAATAAAAAACTGACTATTACAACGGTTATAAATGAAGTTTAAAACTTAGAGTCTGAACCATAAGTTTTAAACTTCCGGTTAGCCAGGATTGAATAATACAATAATTTTATCAGCCCTTTGCTTATCTTAGTGATTTCTCAATGGAAAAACCTCTTTCCTTTAACTGTGAATGAACGGGTTAACATCATTGAAATAATGATTCACGAAACGTAAGCATTCAGCCGTCAGCCGTCAGCCGTCAGCTTTGTGGCATAGACTTCGACGCTGTGACTTTACTCAGATTAAACTAATGCTTACCTGTTGTCTTGATCCGAAGCGCGAGTGGGGGAAACCCCCTTTGGCCGACTGCATCGCTTATTCAAAAGCTGTTGGGTGTAGCTTGCCCAAGCGCCCATAAACTGATAGCTGATAGCTGATAGCTGAGTGCTTACCACGAAACGGCTAAAAAGACGAAAAAGACGCCATAAAACGGATATATTCAAAAATATTTGAACCATTATCCGATTTTTATAAAGTTTCCTTCTAATCTCAGATGGGCTACTATTGGCTACTATTACAGATTCAACAGATGCAATTGTAAATTTATCCAGGGGCTAAAACAACGGGAAGAGCTATTGTTCAAGGTAGTCGAGTTGTTTAGGCCGCCGAATTAACTGATAGAGGGTTTGAAATTCGGGATGCTCTAACTACCAAAAGTTAGTCAATAGGTTCATACTCTATAAAAAAAAAAAGACTCTCCTACTACAATCAAAGATTTAAGTTCCAATCTAATTTTAACGCATAACTCCTGACCAACAAAGGGATTCAGCCACTAAACTATTAAATTTAAATGGGGGACAGGTTAGTAGGGGAGGGTGGAATTAAATTATCTACGTAACTGGTGAACGATAACAGTCAACAGTCCACAGCTGAGAGTATTATCAGTCTTCACCTTTATTTACCTGTTGGTTCATTAGAGTTTGTTTAATAGAATGTGGTTAACCACTATCACTGCTAGGCTTGTTGTGTCCAAGCAGTCCCAGATCGTCACTACTGCGTATCATTACCTTCAATCTCAGCTTAAAGAACCCTAATGCAGACTACAGCTTATAGTGAGCTTTTCCCACTATTTAATACAGCTAGCCCAAAAACCTTAGAATGGTTTGAGTCCATTGCGGTGGAGCATGAGTACCCGACCGACCGAGCTATCATCATGGAAGATGCTTGGGGTAATGCTGTTTACTTTATTGTCTCCGGCTGGGTTAAAGTGCGACACTTACGCGGTGAAAACGATGTCACACTGGCAATTTTGGGTCGGGGTGACTTTTTTGGTGAAATGGCAATTCTTGATGAATCTCCCCGCTCAACCGATATCGTTGCCATGTCGAACGTGCGACTACTGACCATTTCTGCACAACGCTTTATTCAAACTCTCTTTAAAGATCCCCAGTTGCACCATCGCATGTTACAACTGATGGTGCGGCGGTTACGTCAGAGCAATGTCCGGTTACAAAATCGCTATCAACCTCCAGCGGTTAATTTAGTCAATACTCTAGTGGGTTTGGCAGACAATTACGGTGAAATAACTGAAAAAGGCACAGAAATCTATAACATTTCCTATCAAGACTTAGCTGATATCACAGATATCAGTGTAGAGGATACTACCAAAATTATGGAAAAGCTGGAGAGTAAGGGCTGGATTAAGGCTGACCCGGAGCAGCAGACTATGCGCTTGATGAATATCAAGCAGCTAACTCAGCTGGTCAGACGAGGTAGCTCATAAGGCAAGATTAGCTCTAGGTGCTACCTGCGCCACAAGGTAAGCGTGGGCAGTGGGACTAAGGTTCCTCAAACCCACATTCCTCACTACTCACACTCATTGTGTAGTTCTAAAAGATTACGAATTTTGCCGATTATCTAGCTAGCTAGATAATCGGCAATTCACGGATTACCCTGACTCGGTAAATCCTCTTCCTACGCCCCACACCGGCTTGCCCCACACTGGTTCACCCTACAGGCTCACCCTAAACTGGACACCCTGTCTAGTTTTGAAGTGGGTTGTTACCCTGTTACGTTCTAAGGGCTTGGTTAGGAGATTTGGCTGAATTTACCAATATCAGGCTTGATAGATTACTTATCATAAGCTAATATTTCTTCATAAAGTTAAATAAAACTTAAATTAATTAGCCTACCTACACCTGTATGGTGCTGACTTACTCCCGGGGAATGTAGATAGATTAGGTCTAGCTTCTTCCCAAAAGCTAAAAACTTTCTGTAAGATAGCAGAATCGGTTTTTATTTGTGATAAGAGCACCGTCTTAAGTTTTGCTAGCTCTCAATCAAGCCAATTTAGCCAATTTAAAAGATTTTTGGAGGACTATGATATGCGGATAGCTCAAGTTTCCCCCTTATGGGAGAGAGTTCCCCCACCAGGCTATGGTGGTATCGAACTAGTTGTGAGCCAACTCACTGATGAATTAGTTCGCCGTGGTCACGATGTCACCCTATTTGCGTCTGGAGATTCCATCACTATCGCTAAACTAAAGTCTGTGGCTCCTCAGGCTTTGCGCCTTGACCCTTCGGTAGAGGCACCAATAGTTTACGAACTACTGCAACTGGCTCAGATTGGCGAGGTGGCTGATGAGTTTGACCTAATTCACTTTCACACAGGGATGATTACCTTTCCGGTGATTGACACGTACAAGACCCCTGTGGTTCATACCATGCATGGTCGCTTTGGCAATGATATTAGCAAGGCTTATGCGCGATACAGCCACATACCCCATATTAGCATCAGTAATCATCAGCGGTCATCCGGACCAGAGATGAATTATGTTGCTACCGTTTACAATAGTGTTAAAATAGAGGATTATCCGTTCAATCCAAAAGCAGCCGATGACCCCCCCTACTTAGGGTTTTTGGGTCGTTTGTCAAAGGAGAAAGGTCCTCATCATGCGATCAGAATTGCCCGTGAAACTGGCTGGAACTTGAAAATGGCGGGCAAGGTTGATGTAGTTGACCGGGAATTCTTTGAACAAGAGATTGCTCCCCAAATCGACGGTAAACAAATTCAATACTTGGGTGAAGTGACCCACGAACAGAAGGTGGAATTATTATCCAAAGCCAGCCTGACCGTCTTTCCGATTATCTGGCCCGAACCTTTTGGTTTGGTAATGCTTGAGTCAATGTGTGTTGGGACTCCAGTGATTGCCACGAACTTTGGCGCTGTACCGGAGGTGGTGGCCGACAAGAGAACTGGGATAATCTGTGCTAATCCTGAGGATATGGACGCTCTCATTCCAGAGGCTCTTAAACTCTCTCGGGAAGAGTGCCGTAAGTATGTGGAAGAGACCTTCAGTGTTCCCAAGATGGTTGATGGCTATGAAGCGGCTTATCAGAAAGTGCTAGAACAGCATAAGTCAGCTAATGGCATAACCTCAGCCCCTGTAAGTGCAGTATAATCGTTGAACTGTTGTGGGGTCTAGGAAGCAATATAGGGGTTTGCATGTAGGTTAATAAGTATAATTATGAATCCAGACTAATAAATAATGACTATTGAATAGTTATTGTTATTGTAATTAACTTAAATTCAAACCGGTAGGGGTTGAATGCCAACTGCTCTATTCCCTATTCCCAGGGCGTGCGCTTGACCCGTAATTAAATTGGCCACGGGTCGCACCGCTCCCTACTCCCTGCTCCCTAAAAACTGAGAACTATGTACTTAATAAAATCCCAAACCGCTATAAGTCTGACACCATAACCCTAAGACGTGAGTGTGTGGATACAAGGACTTCCCAGTTGACACTCACCACTCGCTACTCAGTACTCAGGACTATAACCAAAAAAATATGGCTGGGTGAATTAGACTTCACCCAGCCAATTTAGTTCCAAATATTTAGTTCCAAATACCCTAACAAGGAATTAAACGATTCCCTGCTAATTGTTTGTGGAGGTTGCTCCAATGTACGCCTTCGAGACTGGGTAACACGAGGTGAGCTGCTCCAACTCGTTCAACTGGACCAAGTCCCACAGCCCACATACCAGCAGCTAGAGCGGCTTCGACACCAGATCCGGCATCTTCTACTACTACACAATAAGCTGGTTCCAATCCCAACTGCTGTGCTGCGTGCAAGAACAGATCTGGTGCAGGCTTAGAGCGGGTGACACTGTAGCCGTCAGAAATTGAATCAATGCGATCGCTAATACCCAATCGTTGCATAACTTCCTTGGCATTTTTGCTACCGGAGCCAATCGCAACTTTGATACCAGCTTCCTTGAGTTCAGTCAATAACTCTAGGGCTCCAGGTAGTAAGTCAGCCTTAGAGATGTTCTTGATCAGTTCCAGATAGAACTTGTTTTTGCGATCCATCATCTCTTGGATTTGGTCTTCTGTGGCTGAGCGACCGTTCAGAAGTGCCATCAGGGACTCTCGACGTGAAAGGCCCCGCAGTGCTTCGTTGGCCTCGCGATTAAAGGGAATACCCTCTTCATCGGCTAGTTTTTGCCAAGCTTGGTAATGATATTCTGCGGTATCAGTGATTACGCCATCTAAGTCAAAAATCACACCCTGGATTTGAGCTGGAGAGCCGGGGGGTCGAGAACTTGGGGAGATGGTAGCCTCAGATTGTGCTGTTTGAGTACTGGTTTCTGGATTGAGATCAAACTCGTACTTCTTTCCACGCCATTGCAGCTTAAACTTCAGACGTGTCCAGCCCGGTAGGAAGTGGGGAATAGCAACAGGTCCGTTGTCTGTGAACTTGATCCCAGCGCATCCAAAGATTATAGCTTGCCATACACCACCACCGGAAGCACCATGAATTCCTTCATGAGCGTTACGCCGCACATTTTCTAGGTCTACCATCGCTGCGCGCATAAAGTGTACATAAGCTTCCTCGGTCTTTCCTAATTCACAGGCGAGGATGGCGTGAACCGCAGGACCGAGGGACGAACCATAGGTGTGATCGGTGCGAGGAGAATAGTAGTCCCAACTTCGTTGCAAAATTTCCCGGTATTTCTCTGGATCAGAGGTTACGCCGTACTGCTCCCGCATCAGGTATAGCAACATCAAGACATCTGGCTGCTTGAGTACTTGCTTTTTACTTGCTCCCTCAATGCCAAGGATAGCCTGCATGGAACGGGTACGTGGCTCGTAATCTTCCAGGTTGATGTCTTCAATTTGGAAGAACCCCTCACACTGTTCGATTAAGTCCCTTTCATGGTCATAGGGTATCCACATCCGACGGATGATTTCAGACCACAGACTAACTCGGCTTGGGGTTAGCTCCAGTGATTCTTCCAGTTCTTTAGCTTTCTGTGGATGTTCCCGACGCAACCAGTCTAGGACGAACTGAGCAGTCTCTAGGTGCCATTGAACCATGCGGTTGGTGAAGGCATTGTTGTCTACCCCTTCGTGGTATTCGTCCGGACCAATCACATCCCGGAGTTCATAGCGTTCCCGTTTACCATTCCACTCAACCCGAGTTCCCCAGAATACCGCTGTATCTAGGATAATCTCAGCACCGTAGCGTACCACCCAGTCATCATCACCGGTAGCCTGCCAATATTTCCAAATACCATAGACTACATCAGTAGTGATGTGGAGTTCGCGATCGCCACACCAAATTCGGATTGGGTCTCCATCCTTCTCAGCGGAGAGAACCCAGCGAGGGGTTACTTCGTCACCGGTGTCAGCACTTTCCCAGGCGTAAACGGCTCCCGGATAGCCCTGAAGCTTAGCTTTACGCCTTGCCCCAGGTAAAGTATGGTAACGGTAGGTCAGCAAATTCCTGGCAATCTGGGGCTGAGTTAATATCATCAGGGGCAGCATAAAAATTTCTGTGTCCCAGAAAACGTGACCCCGATAGCCAAAACCAGAAAGGGTTTTAGCGGGAATATTCACCCGGTCATCATGACGGGGGGCACAAATGAACAATTGGAACAAATTGTAGCGTATAGCAATCTGAGCGTTGAGGTCCCCTTCAATGACAACATCGCTATCTTGCCAAATCTTATCCCAAGCTGCCTCATGTCGAGAGAATAGGGTGAGATAATCCGGTTGGTTGACCAGGTGTTCCTGGGCTACCTTTTCTGGGGTTTCGGTGTCCCGGGATGTGAACACACTAATCACTTTATCTAGGGTCACGAGCTGGCCTGAGCGCACTTGTAAGGTAGTGGCTAAGGTGGGGTGACCTTCACAGCCCTTTAGCTGTATTTGGGCATCATCAACACCACTGACACTGACTCGGGAAGCCATACCCAGTTCGATCGCAGTATGACGGGTGCGAACGTGTAACCAGATACTTCCTTCGGATGTCTGGTTAGTTCCAGTTGAAATCTGACCCTGTTTCAACCATTCCCAGTGGAGCACCCCTTGGTTATCTGGGTAACCATTGATGCTGGCTTGAATTTCGATTGCCCCATCGAAATCCACCGGAGTGATTTGACAGCGAAGGGCTAATACATGGTCATCAGCCATACTGGCAAAACGCTCGATATGGATATCGATAGTCTTACCACCAGGAGTACGCCAACGCACATCACGAGTTAGCTTGCCTCGATGCAGGTCAAGTTGACGTTCGTAGTGCAAGATCTCGCCTTGATCAAGACGAAAGCGTTCACCTTCTACCACTATCACTATAGGTAGCCAATCAGGACAATTAGCCAGTTCAGTATAGACAACTGGCACATCGTCGTAGACACCATTAATCAATGTCATTGGCCATGCAGCGTGATACCCTTCCTCAAAGCTACCTCGGGTACTGAGGTAACCATTGCCAATGGTAAAAACGGTTTCCTTGTAGTGCAATTGAGTCGGATCAAACTTGGTCTCAGTTACTGTCCAGTCGCTGTAGATGTGGTTAGAGCTAGATGGGGACGATACTTTGGCATCCATAGTTAGTCGTTAGTGTTGCTGTGGTGGGTGGTTCCTTGAGTGAGGTCAAACGCTTCCCTTCGCTTGTGGGGTATAGGGTGTAGGGTAATGGGAGTGGGAGAGAGGGGTGATGGGGGTGTGAACAGAAGATGGCACAACGCCACCCTTGAAACTCGGATCACTAACACCAGATTTTACCCATACCCCATACCCAACAATCTAAACCCCTGCTGTCAAGGGAAGGCTACTAGCAATTAATTGAAATAGTTATTGGCTCAGGCAGATTGCCCATAATTAGTGAATTCACTAATAATTATGCGATTTCCGCATTAACTGACCCATGAACAAATCTTTGGTTAGCTGTTGGTAGCCGACATCGGAGGATGAGTTTAGGTCAGTTAACGATAGGAAGCTTAATAACTAGTAATTTCTATAACTAGTAATTTCTAGAATCAGCCTCCATCGTTCCATGAGTTTTCTACAACTCCGATTAGGAGTAACGTTTGTCGGACTTCGTTCCCCTCCCGCGAACGGCAGCGATGCAGAGGTGCGACCCGTGGCGAATTAAATTCGCCTACGGAAAACGCACCATTACGGTTTTGGCGGTTTCCCCCATGAGCGACTGCATCAAGACAATGTTGTAAAGGCTTGTGGGGCTAGCAGCACATTTTTCCCTCACATTAACTACTAGGGACAGGGCTACGAGCTGGCGGTCATTCGTAGGTGTCGTAACCATTACAACCAGCGGACTAATGTCCATCGCGGTGCATCTTAGCTAGGAAATTCCCGATTAACCGGAAACTACCAGGGAATTAACTAAGAGTGAGTTCTTATTAGCTTAAAATCAGTATAATTTGAATGGTTTTAAGCATTACTTTAGAAACAGTCAGGGGAACGATTCAGTTGTGATCCTTTCAGCTCTCCCTCCTCACTTTTTTATAGCCCATAATCTCTGATTAACGCGAGCTATGCTCGGCTAGTAACTTTGCCGCTCTGGGTTTGTAAATCAGATAGAACAAAGCTTCTAGGTAGCGCAGCAAAGCTTCTCGGCTTTCTTTAGAGGTTTCGCTCCAGAATCCGTAAATTTTTGCGAGTGAGAGCAGCTGCTTGGTATGCAACTGCCAATTGTATTTATCCCGAACTCGCTTAATACCTGCTTGAGAAATTTTCTGCCAGTAGTCAGAGGTGTGTTCGCACTTCGAGATAAATTGCTGAATTTTTTCGGCAGTCCCTTGCAAGTCTGTGGGGTTAATGAGAAACCCATTGTCGCCGTTTTGAATAATCTCTGATGGTCCACCAAATTGAGTGGCAAATGTTGGTAAACCGGAGATCATGGCTTCTAAAACCGTGAGACCAAAGGCTTCAAAGCGAGCAGGATGGACTAAAATTCCTCCCAAATCAGCAATCACTCGGTAGGATTCACCGATATCGGGGGTGGTCAGACGTAGTCCAATCCATCGAATTTTGCCTTGAAGATGGTATTGCTCAATTAGCTGGTATAGCTTCTCGATTTCCCCTTTCTCTTCTGGATCAGTGGCGTCCTCAACCCTGACATGGCTAGTGATTAAAATTAGGTTGCACTGTTCCTGAAGTTCTTTTGAACTGGCAAAGCATTCCACTAAGCCACTCAGATTCTTAATTGAGGTTAGGGGCGCAATGCTGAGAATCGGGCGCTGGTTAGGACTGTTGAGATAGCCGACAATTTCGGGGTCTTCCTTGGTCAACAGCAAGTCTTTAACCCGTTCACTGTCGTCGTCAATCCGGTCTGATGTCTGGGTGTAGGGAAAGAAAATGTTTTCGTTGACCCCTGGTGGTACCACATTAAATTTGGGGCTGAATAACTCAATCCCATTCACCACATGATACAGTTCGGGCATACTGAAAGACTTGTAAGACTCGTAGTAGCCTACACTGTTTGGTGTTCCCACAAGCTCCTCATAGGTACTGGTCAGAATGAAATCCGCTGAATTCATCGCAATTAAATCAGCGGTGAATTGTATGGAGAAGTTGTATTGGGACTCAAAGTCTTTCCAGTAGAGGTCACTAAACAGATATTTAGGCTTTTCCATGGTGTGAGCAATACTGCCATGGATAGCGTTTAGGCGTCGAGCTAGCAGAAACGCAACTAAACTCCCATCGGAATAGTTTCCGATAATTAAGTCTGGACGACCCTGGAATTCTTCTAGCAGGGCTTTTTCTGAATCTAAGGCAAAGGATTCGAGATAGGGCCAGATCTCAAATTTGGAAATCCAGTTGTCGGTGACGTTTGGGTTAAATTCCTGGAAAGGAACCCGCAAAATCCAACCGTTGCTGGTGCCTTGGATTTTTTCTAGGCGTAGATTGCACTGGGTACCTTCACAGTTGGGAATTAGGCGAGTCAGAACGATCACCTTTGGTTCGACACCCAGAACGTCAAGACCTGAGAGTTTAATATTGTTTTGGATTGTTTGTTCCAGGCTACTGGCTTGGTCGATGACGTATGCCACTTGACCAGCGGTTTCGGGAAGACCCAAGACTCCTTCTTGACCAACCCAGCCATGAACGGAGACCAGAACAACCCGAAAGATTAGGGGAATACGAGAAATAAAGGCTTCGAGTACTGCATGATCAGGAGCGTCCATTAACCGCTCAAGCAGTTCTAGGGTTTCGCGCACTCGACCAGCAGTGTTACCCCAACCTGCTTCAAAACCAAGAACTTGAAGCTCGAAGCGAAACTTTTCATAGGGGGTGTGAGCTGGTAGCTCTCCCACTAATGTTAGTGCTTGCTTAACCTTTTCAAAGAGTTGGGTAGTTGAGTCAATCCGGTTATTGAGCAGTAATGGTGTGTGGTCGTAGTGGTGCGCTTGTAAGTTTTTCAACAGCTCCTCTAGCCACTGCTCAGAGTCAGCAAATAATTGGCTAGATAGGTAACGGTTAAGAAACTCCAGCCCATTGCCAATCTTTCTCGGGTCACGAATTGTAGGAGTATTTTTGTAAAACGGACCAACATCAATTTCTAGCAGACCCCCTTTTTCTGGGAAGTAGCGCTTAACCCAGCGATCGCGTAAGCTTAGTAACTCCTCCACTGGCATTGGTTCAAAACTGGTCAAATCCGCTGCCAGCCGATAGATTTCTTGAGAAGCAACCCTTGTCCGCAAGAGAAGCCAAAGGTTTTTCTCTTCCAGAATAATTTCGTGGGTATAGTTCAGTAGTTCGGCGATAGAGGAAGTTCTTTTAAAGTAAGCAGGCTTGTCATGAGTAGTGCAGTAATTATCAAACGCTTGCAGAATCTGATTCCTTAGAAAGTACCGCTCTTGTTCAGATCGCAGTTGACTGATAAACTGACGCAAATCAGCTTTCTCGTTACTTTGGAGAACAGCTCGTAACAAACTAGACATAGTAACTTAGCGTGTCTTGTCCATGGTGGGTCTGTAACCTACTCTTGCTCTAGCCCTTGGCTAGCAGGGAGTAGGATTGTCGTGGGAGATTGGCTCACTCCTTGGGATCTTCTGGCAGTGGGGCAATAGCTTACCCCACTATCTTTTTGAGGTGCGCTTGACCCATGAAGAATTAAATTCGCCACGGGTCGCACCTTTTGAATTAGGGCGGGGTGTGCCAAGCTTTAAGTAAGCAACCGCCATATTTACATGATTCCCCTAGATCGACAAGGCAGTTGGAAAATACATGGAAACAATTAAGCTTTGAATTGTGATTAAAATTTCCTTAGGTGCGCTTGACCCATGAAGAATTAAATTCGCTATAGGTGCGCGCCTCCAAGGCCGTGAGGGATTGCTCACGGCCTTGGGTCGCACCTTCGGGTCACACCTGCCGATACCCCACCTACACTCAAACACCCTGAACAATAGGTTTAAACTCCTACGCACTAATGGTCACGACAGTTTGCCGATCATCGGAACTCGGCAAGTATAAAGGAAGTGCGTGGGAGCTCAGCGCTCAGTGGTAAGGGTCAATTCTATGAAAGCCTTACCTCTGTCACCCCGGACAAATTTATAGCGCTATGCTTTGTCTTTTCCCTTTGCTATTAACTGGATTAGCTTTCGATCACAACCGTGAGGTTACCGGAATTTTTGACCACTTTACAGGTGGTGGTTGTGTCAGCTCGTTCCAATTGCAAGTCTAGCACCGTTGAGCCAATCCGCAAGTTACGAACTAAGAGTTGATTGATAAAATTTGGTAAAGTTGGTCGGAAAATACGTAAATTTTTTCCTGGAGCTACGGCGCGCAAATTCACCATCATTTGCAGCAGTTGGAAAATACTGCCAGTTGCCCAGGCTTGGAGAGGACAGGCTCCTGGATACTTGACCGGAGAGCTGTTGGGAGTGCGCTGGTAACCAGAAAATAGTTCTGGAGGACGATAGTAGGGTTGCTCAACTGTCATGTCAATCATGCCTTTGGCAATTTCTAAGGCTTGATCAACTTGATTTAGCGTACGCAATCCTACCGCAATCAAGGAATTTTCGTGGGGCCAGACTGATCCCACGTGATAGCTGATCGGGTTGTAAGCAGCGGATTGATTACTAAGGGTACGAATCCCCCAACCATTGAACATATCTGGTGCTAACAGCCGCTTTGCTACACTAGCTGCTTTTTCTGGAGTAAAAATACCCAAAGACAAGCAATGACCAGGATTGGAGGTTATGCTATCTACGAGTTTACCTTCTCCATCTAGTGCTAAGGCACAGAAGTCTAGGTCGTCTAGCCAAAAATCCTGGTTGAAGCGTTGCTTGAGTTCCTTGGCTTGGTTTTCCCAACGCTCGGCTAAATCAATTCGCTGCTTGATCCTGGCCAGATGGCTTAGCCTAACTTTAGCGCCATAGACATAAGCTTGGACTTCGCATAATGCGATCGCTCCCGTTGCTAGGCTACCATCACGAGTGACCATGGAATCACCGGAATCCTTCCACCCTTGATTACGCAAACCCTTTTTGGACTGGCGCTGATAACAGAGATAGCCGTTTTGCTGAGATTGACTATCAATCCAATCCATGGCAGCCAAAGCATGGGGCCAGAGCTTGTCTCGGGTAGTTGTGTCATTGGTCCAAGCATAGTACTCGGCATAGAGCATCAGCCACAGTGGGGTAGCATCAACTGTACCGTAGTAGGGAGTGTGAGGAATTTCCCGACAGCGAGCCAATTCCCCAACCCGGAGTTCATGCAAAATCTTACCCGGTTGCTCATCCCGCGATGGGTTATCCTCTTGGCCTTGGTACTGGGCTAAAATTTCGAGAGTACCTTTGGCTATGGTAGGGTCAAGAATTAAGGTTTGTGAGGCAGCAATTAAGGAATCTCGGCCAAACAAGGTGGAAAACCGAGGTACTCCTGCGCAAAGAACTGTGCAGCCATTAATAGTCTGCCTTAGTAAAAAGATGTCTCGTATTGCCCGAGAAATCACTTGGTTAACGGTTTCATTATCCGAGCTAATGTGAGTTACCTGTTGATACCATTCCTGGTTTTGGAGTAAGTTAGCGGTCTTAGCTTGTTCAAGGGTGGTTGGAATTTGAGCTCTAGTGATTCGCGCTTTGTGGGTGACCAGTTCCAGTCGATAGGCTAAGGTTTCAGTAGCACCAGGTGTGAGGTACAAGTCCCAAACCGCTGTGTTCCCTTTGTAGGTGTCCGGGAGACGGTGCATAAAGTGGATCTGAGATTCAATCAGGGAGTTATCGAGTCCCTGGTAAGCTAGGTTGATGGTATTAGTGTTGAACTCACTTAGGGTTAACAGCGTCTCTAAATCGATATCAGGCGGTAGTAAATGCAGCAGAGTTCCCCGCTGCGGTCGCTGATGACCTCGGACTTCAAACCAGTCTTTAAAATCGGCATCAAAACTGAGGCTGACGCTGAAGCTAAGGGGTTGAGTGTCGTAATTGGTGATTACAATTTCTTCCCATAAGCCACCATGGAGGGCTAGCTGCCGCTGAATGCCTAGGGTTTTTGGGGGAAGATTAGGTGAACGGGGATTGCAACACATGACCGATAGGACAAATCCTTCCTCAGCACTGCTACTAAGAGGAATGGGGAGTTGCCCTTCAATTTGTAACTCTAAGCGAGAGAGAAAGCGGGTATCTTGACAAAATAACCCGGTTGTGCTATTACCTTCGTTTTCTAAGTTCCCCGAAATATTCCCTAGGGTATCTGTGATTAAAAACAGGTCATCTACTTTGAGAGGAAGGGTTGGTAGAGGTTGGTTTGTGGTGAGCCGAGGCCATTCGGTCATCGACAACTGCTCGGTAGGAAGGTATCGTCTACCATCTCGTTCGATAATCTGTAAATCCATAAAATCAGCGCTGGGGCTTTCGGTTTAACTAGTGGTGGACGCTTGGGAGATGTCATAAGTCTCTCTCTACCGCTGTGGTAAGGGTCAGGGGAGATGGACATTACCCAAGTTAATTATCAATTTTTTTGGACAGGTCGAGGACCCAAGATTTAGTAAAGGGAACAGGGAATAGGGAGTAGGGAGTAGGGAGTAGGGAGTAGGGAACAGCGGATCTGGAAACAGGAAACAGGGAAAAAATCTTGCTTACCTTATAGTTATGAAAAACGCTGTATCATAAGTATATAAAATTAGATATTACCAAAGAGTAAATATTTTTAATTACTGCGTATAAAATTTTTTTATATTAATTTAGTTAGTAAATATAAAAAAAAAATTACAAATGATCGGTGTCTATAATTACATCAAACCAAAGCTGATTGATCATAACACTAAAAACTGTGCTCTCTTTCCTACTATTCTCTGTTCCCTGCTCCCTATTCCCTATTCCCTATTCCCTATTCCCTGTTCCTTCTATGTTTACATCTCAAATGAAAATGCTATCTGGTCAGAGGATTGCTACCCTTAAAGCTAAATCGTAATCCCTCAAGTTGAGTAATGACTGAAGCAAGAACTATTTTTCGGAGCAGCGCAGCCACTAGTACCCTAGCTATTCACTACCATGTCGCTATGCCTCAGCCTCAATCCCATCTGTTTGAGGTAACGCTGCAAGTGGAAGGCTGGGAAGCCCCTTTGTTAGATTTAAAGATGCCAGTTTGGACTCCAGGCTCTTACTTAGTGCGGGAGTATGCTCGACATTTACAAGATTTCTCTGCGGATACGGGTAATCCTACCGAGTCTTTACCGTGGCGGAAACTGGCCAAGAATCATTGGCTAGTAGAAACTGGTGATGGGTCGGCTATCACTGTGCGTTATCGTATCTTTGCTAATGAATTAACAGTACGCACTAATCACTTAGATGCTAGCCACGGTTATTTTAATGGTGCTGCTCTGTTCTTGTTTATCCCAGGATTTGAACAACACCCTTGCCAGGTTACTATCGCGCCACCTCATCCCGATTGGCGGGTGACCACACCCTTACCGGGAGTGTCAGGCAAATTTAATACCTTTGAGGCAAGGGATTTTGATACCTTAGTCGATAGTCCGTTTGAAATTGGTGATCATAAGCTCTATGAGTTTGAGGTTTTGGGCAAACCCCATCAATTGGCCATCTGGGGAGAGGGGAATGCTGACCCACAACGGATTATTGAGGATACCACGAAGATTATCAAGGTAGAAGCTGAGCTGTTTGGGGGTTTACCTTATGATCACTATTTGTTCTTGCTGTATCTAACTGGTAGTGGCTTTGGGGGACTGGAACATAAGGATAGTTGTTCGTTAATTTACTCACGCTTTGGTTTTCGGGCAAAGGATAAGTACAATCGCTTCCTGCAACTGGTGGCTCATGAGTTCTTTCACTTGTGGAATGTTAAGCGGATTCGACCATTAGCCCTAGAAACATTTGACTATGAAAAGGAAAACTATACGACATCGTTGTGGTTTTGTGAAGGAACAACCAGTTACTATGACTTATTAATTCCCCAACGGGCTGGTATCTATGATGCTAAGACGTTGTTAGAGAATTTGAGTAAAGAAATTACCCGGTTTTTAACTACACCAGGCCGTAAGGTGCAGCCCCTGAGTGAGTCGAGCTTTGATGCCTGGATTAAGCTTTATCGACGGGATGCGAATAGTGATAATAACCAAATTTCTTATTATTTGAAAGGGGAAATGGTGTCGTTATTGCTGGATTTGTTAATCCGGGAGCGCCATGGAAACCAGCGTTCCCTTGATGATGTGATCAGGAAGATGTGGGAGCAGTTTGGTAAACAGGAAATTGGCTTTACTCCCCAACAACTGCGAGAGGTAATAGAATCGGTAGCAGAGCTAGATTTAAGTAACTTCTTCTCGAAGACTATTGAGGGTAAGAGGGAATTGCCCTTCAATCAGTATCTCAAACCCTTTGGCTTACAAGTGGTGGCTGTGGATGAAGAATCTGTGCCTTACTTGGGGGTGAAGGTGAAGACCGAGAATGGTCAGGACTGGATCCAGTTTGTGGAGGTGGATTCTCCTGCGGCAGTGGCAGGAGTGGATGCTGGTGATCAGTTACTGGCTATTGATGGGTTGCGAGTCAACGGGGAGCAATTATGCGATCGCTTAAAAGATTACAAAGCTGGTGATGTGATCGAGCTTAGTGTATTCCATCAGGACCAATTGGTCACTCTACCGATTACATTAGGGAAATCTCAACCCAGTCGTTACCAAGTTATGCCAGTTAAGAATCCTAGCAATGGGCAGCAGCAGAATTTTTATGGGTGGTTAGGGGCATCTTTGGCCAAGATGAGTTGAGGAGTAAGCATTCAGCCGTCAGCTATCAGCTATCAGCTTACAGCTGTAAGCTGATAGCTTACAGAAATTGATAATAGCGGTTTACCACTACCAGCATGATTTTATCCTGATAAGGAGTGCGATTGTAATGCTTCAATCTTTAGCAACGTTTATAACTGTTGATCAGTTTATTATCCAGTATGGTGACAACGAAGGCTATGAATTAATCGATGGGGAACTAATTGACATAGAAGCTACTGGACCTGATGAGGAAGTAGCAGGGTTTGTGGGACGGAAGTTAAATGTGGAGATTCACCGAGGATACCCAGATTATGTTATTCCCTACCGATGTCTGATCAAAGTTTTAGGAACCCAAACAGCTTTTCGTCCTGATGTGATTGTATTAGATAAAACTCGGCTCGTAAATGAACCATTATGGCAAAAAGAGCCTGTGATTACGTTGGGAAACTCAATCAAGCTTGTTGTTGAAATTGTTAGCACAAACTGGCAGAACTATTATGCTCGTAAGGTTGAGGATTATGCCATACTAGGTGTGCCTGAATACTGGATTGTCGATTATCTGGGCATTGGTGGTAGAGATTATATTGGTAAACCCAAACAACCAACAATTACAATTTGCACTTTGGTAGAGGATGAGTATCAAAAACAATTGTTCCGAAATGATGATGGTCTTGTTTCCAAAGTCTTTCCATATCTTAGTTTAACTGCTAACCAGATTTTTGCATCCAGTCGAATTTAGATATTATTGTGAGATATATAGCAATTATCGTAGTCATGATGGACAAATGGATCCCCCTAAATCCCCCTTAAAAAGGGGGACTTTGAGGTTGAAAAGTGTACCTCATAACTGCGAAAAATGCTATATAATGGTAAAACCAGTGTATAAATAGGAGACAACATGAGTAGTGTCATATCAAAGCATATTGAAATTACACCGGGGGTCTGTGGCGGCAAGCCTCGCATTGCCGGTCATCGTATTCGGGTTGAGGATATTGTCATTTGGCACGAAAGAATAGGATTGTCGCCGGATGAAATTGTTTCACAATACCCTACCATTACCTTAGCAGATGTCTATGCTGCTTTAGCCTATTATCATGACCATTTTGAGGAAATCAGGCAACAGATTCGTGAGGATGAAGAATTTGCCCGTGATATGCAAGAAAAAACACCGTCCTTGGTTCAGCAAAAGTTAAAGCAGTAAGATGCCTCAGACAATTCGGTTTCACTTAGATGAGAATGTCAACAAGGCCATTGCTGACGGGTTAAGGCGGAGAAAGATTGACGTTACGACCACTAACGATGCAGGATTAATTTCCTCTTCGGATGAGGAGCAATTAAGATTTGCTTACAGCCAGGGGCGAGTGATGTTTACTCAGGATAGTGATTTTTTGAAATTACACAATTCTGGCTTTGAACATTGCGGAGTTGTTTATTGTGTGAAGGGACGTCGCTCCATCGGTGAAATTTTGCAGGGATTAATTTTGATTTGGGAGGTGCTTGAGGCTGAAGAAATCGCAGGAAAGGTGGAGTTTTTATAAGCGATGCAGTGGCCTCACGGGGGTTCCCCCCACTCGCGCTTTGCATCAAGACATGGATTAGTGTACTCAAAAGCCTCGTTCACGCACCCTACAAGATTGCGATCGCACTGCATCGCTAAATAAATGGTATAAGCCCCCCGCTGTTTTGGGGGGTATGGGGGGAGGGAAAGGGAAAAGCGATCGCAAAGCAAACCCTCAATCAACAAAAACCAATCGCCTCAAAACTCTCATCACCTCACCAGGATTACCAGTTGGCACCGGCTGAGTCCACTCCGTTACCTCAGCAAATCCTCTGATGTATAGGGCGTGAATTATTTTTTTTACCCCTTTGAGTGAACCAATCACTATAACTTTGACATATTCTCTGCCAGAAACTGGCTCCCTAGAGGCTTGAAGCTTAATCGATGCTGAGGTGTCTTGGCTAGAATCACCTAGAAAACTCTTGAGCATTTGGCTTGTCCCAAATTTTAGTTAACAAATGTATTCGCAGATCTGCGAATATTAAAAGGCTATCGGATATTCGCAGATCTGTAAAGATTTACTAGCTCATGATCTTTTGACACGATCGAGGTCATGGGAAAAGTAGGAAAAGCGCTCAAACAAACCTTAGCAAC
This sequence comes from Moorena sp. SIOASIH, assembly GCF_010671925.1. Lineage (GTDB taxonomy): Bacteria > Cyanobacteriota > Cyanobacteriia > Cyanobacteriales > Coleofasciculaceae > Moorena. The sequence continues at coordinate 803,419 of NZ_JAAHIH010000006.1, forward strand.
CCACGGCATCAGCCAAAACAAATTGGCCGTAACACTGGGAGTTAGACCATCGGTGGTATTTCGCTGGTTTCATGAGCAAACTGATCCTAGCGGGGAAACCATTGCGGATATTGCTAAAGCACTCCAGAGTATCAATCCCTCCGCTGCTGCTGAATTCGTCAAGCTTTACCTGGGGGAATTCATAGAAGACCAAATCGAAAACCAAGACGAAGACGAATCCTAGACTGGCTTTGAGTAGAATAATTCTTGTTGTTTGTTAATTCTCAATTAACAACGCCCCTATTCAGCTCTGGCTTTACCCAACAAGCCACTTCATGATCAACACTTACTAATTCCAAAGTAGGATCGTTCTGCCAACATTTATCAATCACGAAAGAACAACGAGCAGCAAAGGGACAACCTTGGGGATAATTGGTTAAATCTGGTGGTAACCCTTCAATGGCCTGCAAACGCTCTTGGCGCTGTTCATCCAGACGGGGAATACTGTTGAGTAAACCAATAGTATAGGGATGGCGAGGATTTTTATAGATTTCCATCACCGATGCTTGTTCTACTACTTGACCGGCATACATCACTAAAATCCGATCCGCTAATCCTGCCAATAGCGCCAAATCATGGGTAATCCAAATCACCGCCATCCCAATTTCTTGGCGCAGTTTCTTGACTAATTCTACAATTTGTGCTTGAATCGTGACATCCAAAGCAGTGGTAGGTTCATCGGCAATCAGCAACTGGGGATTACAGGCTAATCCCATGGCAATCATGACTCGCTGGCGCATCCCTCCAGAAAATTGGTGGGGATAGTTACTAATCCGTTCCGCTGCACCAGGAATTCCCACTAATTCTAAGAGTTCAATCGCCCTAGACCGTCCTTGCTCTCGGCTCATCCCTTGGTGTAACCGTAGGGCTTCTGTAATTTGCCTTTCTACCTTTAGTACTGGGTTAAGGGAAGTCATGGGGTCTTGAAAAATCATCGCGATACGGTTACCCCGGATTTTCCGCATTTCCCCCTCAGTAAGCTTTTGGAGGTCACGCCCTTCAAAAATGACTTCACCATTGGTAATCTTTCCAGGAGGTGAGGGGATTAGTCCCATAATCGACAGGGCGGTGATACTTTTACCAGAACCGGATTCACCAACAATCCCTAGGGTTTCCCCTTGATTGACCTGGAAGGAAATACCGTTGACAGCATGGACAGTACCAGCTGGGGTGAAAAACCGTGTTTCTAGATTACGAAGGTCTAGGATTGGTGACAAGGGAAAAAATTGAGAATTTCAGTATAGTTTATAGCATAGAGCAAAGGGAACAGGGAACAGGGAGCAGGGAGCAGGGAGTAGGGAGTAGGGAGTAGGGAGTAGTGAATAGGCAAGAGGCAAGAGGCAAGAGGCAATAGGCAATAGGCAAGAGGCAAGAAAGAACAGGTAAGTCGGACATGGGAAAAAATTCTGTTTACTATGAGAAGGGCTATCGTCGATTTCATAGTTCTCTATTCCCGATTCCCGATTCCCGATTCCCGACTCCCGATTCCCGACTCCCCACTCCCTACTCCCTACTCCCTACTTCTATAACAAACATTCATCACATCGATTTTTAATAGTTGCTGCCCAACCAATAGGGGATTCTTCGGCATAAAATATAGCAGCGGGCAAGTGACCTTTAGGAGCTTCTAAACTAAAGGTTAAGTGAGAATAAGAATGCCAAGAATCGGCATCACCTTTGCGCCATCCTACTAGATCGGCGAATTTATTATAATCTTGACTAACTTGCTGCCACAGTTGAGACTGTACTCTAAATCCAAAATGACCTTGACTATACTGCTCCCAAAGATTATTAAGTGTTAGCAAATCGTCGCAGGGAAACTGTAGTAGGTCTGATTCTCTGAGATAATTCAACCCTTGAAGCCATTCTTGCTCTTTTTTACTAACCTTCTGCTGTTGTCTAATGGTTTTAGCTATGGATAAGACAATTTTCTTGGTTTCCAGATCAGCAGCTTTCCATTGGAATTCTATCAATAAGGTTTTAAGGTGAGTGTAGTCTATTTTTAGATTAGTCATAAGTTTAGGGAGTAGGGAGTAGGGAGTAGGGAGTAGGGAGTAGGGAACAGGGAACAGGGAGTAGGGAACAGGGAACAGGGAATAGGGAACAGGGAATAGGGAACAGGAAAAAATCCTGAGGTGCGACCCGTGGAGAATTTAATTCTTAATGGTAAGAGCGCACCTATGTACTTTATAGTTATGAAAAACGCTGTAATCATTGTAATTATTACGATTGGAATTTTCAAGATTTCAATTGTATTTTTTTAATTTAATTTTATGTTCGATTAAAAATCAGCTAAGCCATCAGCAATGTATAACTTAAATCAGCGTTTTTTATTAGAATTAATGAGTATTAATATCTAGGAATTTTAATACTCATTAATTACACAAAAATTTCCCCTACTCCCTACTCCCTACTCCCTACTCCCTACTCCCTACTCCCTACTCCCTACTCCCTATTCCCTGCTCCCTGCTCCCTACTCCCTTTGCTAAACATTTACATAATTCAGAGTTTAATGAATTTTTATTAAATGTTCTCAAGCTTGCTGGATTTACAGATAAAATACCCTTGGCAAGAAAAATCAGCCATCACGTTGAAATAGATAACTACAGTTGTAAACAATCAGCGATCAGCTATCAGCGATCAGCTATCAGCTAATGCGCACGCTACTTGAGGTGCTTATGCGCTATTGGCACGCTACTTGAGAAGTAGCAAACTGTTAATAAGAAAAGAGGTAAGCCTTCGGTTAATCGTAAGCATTCAGCCGTCAGCCGTCAGCCGTTGGCTACGGTACTGTTCGCGCAGCGTGCGCGTAGCCCATAGGCTAATAGCTGAATGCTGAATGCTGAATGCTGATTGCTTACTTGAAAACTTTACTGAGGAAAAATAATCATGACTAGTAAACTAGCGATCGCATTGATCGCAATTAGCGTTTTCGATCTTTCGGCAAAAGGGGTTAGTGCTGCGTCGATTACTCCCATCAACCTTGACGACCTGACCCTGGGAGCAACTATCACAGGACCAGTGGGTCCGACAGTAGATGCATCCTTAATCAATGGTGATGGAAACAGCTTGGGAGACCTGACCAGTAGCGTTTCTTGTCCTGTTGGTTTTCTGAGTTGTGTGCCGCCCCAAAATCCAGCGGGAACCATCTACACTTATATACACAAAGTTACTCCTGGTGTAGAGTTTCCTAACGATCCCCCCTTCCCTCAACCGGATGGTTTACTTCGGTTTGATGATGTCAATCAGTTCGGGTTGGAGTTCAAAGCTGAAGGCTTTACAGGAGTTGCGGGCTATAGCTTTGGGGAAGCGAAGCAGGCACTGGGTCCGAGTGGGGAGTTTTCAATAAAGCTTGATCAAGAGGGCAGTCTAGTCTGGAGCGTTGTCGGTGGAGCAGATTGGAGTACTAATTCCGACACTCCAGAAACCATCTCTTTCTTTTGGCAAACGACACAACCTCCCATTGGTCCATTTGGGACGTTCACGGCTAAGAATGATACTCAATCCGGAACAGGTAATGGTCCATTGCCTCTAGCAGTGCCAGTGCCTGAACCGATGTCGTCTCAGGGTCTACTGGCTCTGGGCTTTCTGGGCTTAGGATTAGTGGTTAAGAGGGCTATCGGCTCTAGTGTCTTTTAAGGGAATTAGTAGTTAGTAGGGAGTCTTGATGCAGTAGCTAGATCAAGACTGCATCAAGACATTGTATCTACCTGATCAGGAATAAAAAGGCTATATCTATTGGTTTGTAGACTGATAATTGGGTGAGCTTTTGGGATAAATGTATCGAGAGGGTGACTAAAATAATGATAGTCAATCCCAATAAGCTCCCCTATTATAAAAAGGGTTTGAGGGGTAGGTCGTTTATTCTGTAAGCTTCTTAGCCATTTATGTCACCCCCCCAGTTGACTTATATGTCAACGGAGGGATGGGAGTTTGTGGCAGCAGCTCCCTTGGGAGGTGGAGAAAGTGCGCTGTATGGGATTGTTGCTTATTGTAAGCGTCCATGTTTAAAAATAGCGACTTCTCTCCAAGAACAATAATGGCAATTTGATCAATAAATTTAAGCTAAGGAAGCCGTTGCTGGCACTTTGTTTGTCTCCTGAGTTTCCTGATTCTCCTGATGCTCCTGATTCTTTTCTATGAATTTTCCAATGTCAACTTTTTTAGTGTCAGCAAATTTTTTGGCTGCATCCAGTAATTTTTTAATATTCTTTGTACTAGCATCATCCATTTCTTCGTTGATTTTTTGATGGAGAAATTTATTTTTTTGATCTTCTGTATCAAGGAACTTACGAGGTTCATCTTCACTGCTTCTTTCCTCAAATCTTTCATTTATGTCAAATTGAAGCCGTAAATAAGCATCGGAATTGATTGCCTTGAAAATCTGTTGACAGGTAGTAGTAGTAATCTGAGCTTGACTTCCCATAAAGACATCGGCTATCCTTCTAGCCCATCCAAGACTACCCCAGTCAAAAATACCCCAGTATTTCATAGCTTTGTATTTAAAAGGTGTAGTAGTTCTGCCTGTTCCAATAGAAAGAATAGAAATGTTTTCAATTCTGGCTCCTCTTAACATGGCATGAGCAAGGGCTGCCATTTCAGGGCAGTTAGCACCCACTCCACCATCAACGTGAGGAAATTTCCAGTCCCCCCATCTGAATTCATAGGGAGGAAAGAAAGTAGGAGCAGATGCAGAACTCGTACAAATTTCCCATAGTTTCATATCGTTAAACCAGCGTTTGGGTTCAAATTTACTGGTCAAACTGTTAAAAAAAGTTGTGTTACGAGAAAAAGTGTCATAGGCCAGAATTAACAATTCTGCTTTGGAAATTTCGGACACTTTACGCCATGTAATTTCTTCATTCTTGCCTTTTGGTTTTAGCTCCTCTCGTAAGACTTTAATTAATCCTTTATTCGAATACTTGGAGCCAAAGAAAAAGGATATGACTTTACGTAACCATGAAGCATGGAAAATTTCTCGACCTCTGTCTTCATAAACCTCCCTCAGTTCTTTTGGTGTTTTACCTATGGCTAGACCAGCCGCTATGATTGCACCAGTAGATGTCCCGGCGATTAGGTCGAAGTATTTGTTTAAAGGTTGATCTTCCCCTAGTATCTCCTGTACTTCCTCTAGAATTCTTGCAGTTACTACTCCCCGAATTCCTCCACCATCTAAAGCAAGTATCTTGAATTTTTTCTTTTCCTCGTTTTGATCGTTTTGAGATGACATATGCAAATAAATCTCTGCTTGACTTACTTGTACTAAGTCTTCCCTGTTCGGTTATGGAAATTTAACAAGGATACTTCTTTCAGAGAAATTTTTTTTCTGGGGGGGCGACATGGAAGCTAAAATCCATACTGGGTAATAATTTCAGCACCCATAATTAGAGAGAGGGTGGGGAGGGTGGGAAGTGTGGGGAGGGTGGGAAGTGTGGGGAGGGTGGGAAGCGTGGGGAGATGGGGAGATGGGGACTTTACAAGGCTAGGGAGTAGTTAGTAGGGAGTCTTGATGCAGTAGCTAGATCAAGACTGCATCAAGACATTGTATCTACCTGATCAGGAACAGAAACGTTATATATTTATTTTTGTATTAAGTCGCGAATCATGATATAATGCCGCGCCCTGAAACTGTGATCACGGAATTGTTTTAGGGACTTGCGTGTAAACAAAATAGCGATTAAAGTATATTGGGAAAAGTAATATTATCTACAATACTCAAAAAAACCAAACTGTTTTTGCCGACCCTACCAGCTAAAAGCTTAAACTCTGATAACATATTTTAGTCATGATTCTTCTTTTAATTGCTGTAATTCTAAATACTACATTTTGAAGTTGAAAATGTGGATTGTAGCACTAAGGGAGATGCTGGCGAATCTGATGCAATGGCCTAGGAAGTGGCCTAGAAAATTCACTATCCGTGCAGTACGTGGAGGAGTTTGTTGTTTTGTATTAGTCCTGTGCTTTACTTTATGGCCTTACCCTGGATCAGCCCAAGCCTGGTCTCTCCGGGAATGGTTAAATACCTTAGTCGCTCAAGAAATTAGTCTAGGGCGTCAGTATCACCATACCCCCCTCCAGGTGCAGGGAACAATCCTGGAAACGGGGGGTATGCCTCTGGGTAATATTCCGGTTCGCCTAGGGCAGGAAGAAACAATTACTAATCCATCAGGGCAGTATCGCTTTCCCTTTATGCCCCGTCATAATGCCCTGTTGGAAATTGATGCTCCTGACTATTACCAGGAAGTGATTCCTCTAGTTCTGGCCTTACCCCTGACAGTCTCGGAAGTGGAAGTAGAGCCGATTGCCCTGGTGAAACGGACAGATTCGGAGGCCAGGCTTCTGTTCGGGGGAGATGTAGCGATGGGTAGGCGGTTTCTCGACCCAGAAGAGAATACCCCCCGCAATCGGATTCCTAAAAATAACCCTGATGCGCTGATTCAAGCATCCCATCCGAGACGGGGCAGTGCCAAGGTGTTAGAAGGTTTACAGCCTCTGTTCCAGCCTAAGGTCAGTGATTTTCGTAGTGTCAATCTGGAAACTCCTGTCCTGGATGACCCTAGGACCCCCCACTGGGCGAAACCCTACAGTTTTTTCACCCTCCCTGAATCAGTCCGCCAGCTGCGCAAACTAGGGGTTGATTATGTAGCCCTAGGGAATAATCACCTCTGGGACTACTTAGCTTCTGGTTTGACTACCACTCTGGAGCAGTTACAAACTATTGGCCTGGCCTACAGTGGCGCTGGACTTACCCCAAATGCAGCCCAGGAACCCGATCACCGACAATTGGGCAATACCAATTACAGCCTATTTTCCTTTACCTCAATTGCAGGCGATCGCTATCGAGAACCCCTACAGTTTGTGGCTAGCGACCATCAGGGGGGTGCAGCAGACTTGCGGGACATAGCAACAGTAAAATCCGTAATTGCGGAGGAACGAGAGCAAGGGCGTTTCCCGATTGTCCAAGTCCACACTGGTACTGAATACACCTATGCCCCCACGTCTTATGGGAGGGGTCTGATAGACCAAGTGGCGAGTGCTGGAGCAGGGCTGGTGGTGGGACACCATCCCCATGTGGCTCAAGGCTTAGGGTTTCGTCAGGGTGTCCCTTTATTTTATAGTCTTGGTAACCTGGTGTTTGATTCCGATCGCCTGGAGACCTTACTGGAATTGGTAGCCTTGGTGGATATCGAGAATGAAGACGTGACGAGGCTCCAGGTTATTCCGATTTATTTGGAAGACTATCGTCCCCAACTGATAGGGGGAGACCTAGCCAATCGGTTTATCCGGAGGATTGGGGAGTTTTCTGAGGATGGAGTACTGGTTTATCCCTATCTAAATCGGGGTTGGGTTTCCCTGGAAGGGGCTGATGGGTCTGATGTCAGGATTCAAGACTACAGTATAGATGTTCCGGTCATGATCAATAAGGATGGCTGGGGAGTAGTGGATTTGCGGGGGCTGGCTCCGAGTGAAGCCTCTCTATATCAGGTGCAAGTCAGCGCTGGTGAAGTCTCCCAACTCCGTTTAGGGCGGGATTTAATGGGATTTGGTGAGGCAGAAGATTGGGACATGGACTCCAATGAACAAGACCTCAACCGCTGGGGGGTATCTAAGACAGGGAAGACATCCTTTCCGTGTTATCAAGGAGCCTATCGAGGTATCACCGGGATTTGTCTAGAGCGATCGCATCGCAATCTGATGGTGGCTGTGGTTCCTTTTCGTCATCGGATACGGGTATTTGGAGATGCGGTTGATCGCCCTCAGAAAGACCTGACGATGGTGGGATATGTACGGGGGGAAAATGCCGGTCCGATAGAGCTGAAAGTCCGCTATCGTGCCAGTGAAGGGGAGCAAGGGTTTGGGGATAGGACTGTATTTACTCACCCTGGTCATACTTTTGACTGGGAACGGATTGTGGTAGACTTAGCAATGCCTGAGGATAAGCCAAAGGAGCAGGTGGCCAATCCTAAAAAAGATAATCCTCGTGCTGTGATGCTCTGGTTGCGTCACTATCCTCCCCAAGAAGGAAAGGGGCTAGCAATGTTCGATGACTTTGCCTGTGTCAGTTGGGAAAAGCCCCTAAATCTGAACAATCCGATTCAGCTTTCGGTGCCTCATGCCCTTGACTTTTTACGGTTGACCGGTACCCCTGGTCTAGTGAAACTGCGCTTGACTTTTCGGGCTTTTCAGCCTAATTTTTCTAGGCAGTAGGGACTTCGGAGCAGGGAGTAGGGAGTAGGGTAAACATTATATGTTCCTGATTAGACTAAAACTTGCTATCTATTCAATTTTCGTCTTATATCATGTCAGGATATTACCCTTAATAAAAATCTCCCCATCTTCCCATCTCCCCATCTCCCCACCCTCTCCTTAATTATGGGTATTCAAGACTTGATATTAAATAATTGGGAGGCTTAAGTTTCAGATGTTCAAGGAGGCTCTGCCTTTTTTACTGACTCTAGCCAGCTTGGTAGTCTACATTTTATATTTACTTGTTTCCTATTGGCAATTTCGTCAAAAACGGGATCAAATTTTGTATCGGGTTCATGTTAATGGCATTCGAGGCAAGTCCACGGTGACCCGCTATGTGGCAGCAGTTGTTAGGGCAGCAGGGTATCAAACCTTTGGCAAGATTACTGGTAGCACTACCCATATTCTCCATCCCAATGGTAAAGAGTCTGTTTGGCCGCGAAAAGGCTATGCCAATGTTAACGAGCAAGTGGCAGTGATGCGCTATTTTTTTCGGCAGCAGGTAGAAGCGGTGGTGATGGAATGTATGGCGATTAACCCAGTCTATGGGGAATGGCTGGAAAAAAAAGTGATGCGCTCTCACGTTAGCATCATTACTAATGTTCGCTACGACCATCCAGAATATTTAGGGGAAACTCTGGAAGAAATTGCCCATTCCCTAGCAGTGACTATTCCTGAAAATGGTATTGTGATCACGGCTGAATCAAATCCGATATTACTGGATATTCTCAACAGGGAAGCTAAACAAAGGGGCGCTAAATTGATTGCAGCGAATGCTAGTGAGGTGATGGCTGAAGACCTGAAAGGATTTAGTGCTGTGACTATAGAAGATAATGTTGCGATCGCACTAGAAGTAGGAAAGCTATTGGGAGTTCCTCGTAAACGGGCGGTTCAGGCTATGTGGCAGACTCTCAATGATGAGAGTGCTCTGAAACTGGAATCCTTTAATTGGCGAGATACTGGCATCGTTTGGGCTAACTTGTTTGCGGTCAATGACAGGGAAAGCTTTAATTTACTTTGCGATCGCATTTTTAAACAATATCCTGACCACGCCAAAGTGGTTTTACTCAACAACCGTTCCGATCGACTACCACGAGTAGCGTTATTCGCCAATCTTGCTAAGAGCTTGAGCTTTGATCGAGTGGTTACTATCGGAAGCTGCGAAGCAGAAGTACAAAAGTTATTCGCCAGTGAACCAGAACGTTTAGTGTTACTGGGTGACTCTACTCCTTTTAAAGATGCTCCTGGTACGACCTTACTAACCCAAATTACTGAAATCATAACGGAGCAAAAGATTCTGTTGGTGGGAGCTGTTAATATCCATACTCCTCAAGCCCAAGAACTCTTAAGTTTATTCCAAACCTTAGTCCAGGCTGCGAAATTGGAAGCAGTACTAAAACCGAAACAGAAAAAGAATAAACAGAAAAGGATCCAACAGAAAAGACTCAAACAGAAACGACTCAAGCAGAAACGATTCAAACAGAAAAGAACCAAACAAAAAGTATGTTCGAAACCATCAATACGTCAGAAATCACTCGTTTAGCTTTGCTGATTGGGGCTTATTCAGCCCTTCATTACAAAAAAACGGAAGGGGTAATCCCAGGGGGAATTATTGTTCCAGGGCTTTTAGTGGTAAGCCTAATCTTGTCGCCCATGTGGGGGATTAGCTTAATTGCTTTGGCTTTTGTTTTATATGCTTTCTATCAATGCTACTTTAAACAATCGTCCAAACCTCGAACACCAATGTATATTTTGGCACTGATATCCCTATTTTCAGTTTATCCGATTGCCATCCTATACGACAACTTAGGCTGGATGGAATTATCCCAGGAGAGTCTGACCGGTAGTTTGCTCCCGGCTATCATTGCCTTTAGTTGGCTTAAACAGAAGCGGTTGAAGGTTCTACAAGGTATTGGTATCACTACCCTATTTACAGGGGGAATGGTGGCGACAATTTATTGGCTGGGTTGGTCTTGGCTCGATCTCGACTTTAATATTGTTCATCCTGCCTATGCCGATCAACTGGATATTGAGTTCAATTATCCGATGTTTCAATTTGGGATAGTACTGCTTTTAGGTTACTGGATTTACCAAAAGTCATCCGTACGATCCGGTGGTTATATTGTTCTTTCGGCTGCTGCTGCTTTGTTAATGCAACCCCTGAGTGCGGTGGCTTTTTTGCTGGGATGCTTGTTAGTTGGTACTTTAAGTTGGTTTATTTCTCGCTATAGCCTGATCATAGGACTTAATCGTTATAGTTTGGTGTTATTTATGAGTGTAGTCTATGTTTGGGGTGTGGAATTATTAGTACTACTAGTTAATCCGACATTAGTTCCCTTCCGGGGCTTAAATTTATTAGTTGTAATTGCTATGATATCCTTGGTGAATGATGCCCTACTGTATTGGAAACAAGGAGGGCTAAAGTATATGACGCTTATTGGTTTGGTGGCAATTGTTATTCATATATTAGCAAATAATATATAGGAAAGGGAGTAGGGAGTAGGGAGTAGGGAGTAGGGAGTAGGGAGTAGGGAGTAGGGAGTAGGGAGTAGGGAGTAGGGAGTAGGGAGTAGGGAGTAGGGAGTAGGGAGTAGGGAGTGTGGGTAGTTTATTAGAATTTTTTGCTAATTGCAAAAGCGCTGCATTGCTTGATCATAATACTAAAAAATTATCGGATATCTTGACACTATTCCCGATTCCCGATTCCCGATTCCCGATTCCCGATTCCCGATTCCCGATTCCCGATTCCCGATTCCCGATTCCCGATTCCCGATTCCCGATTCCCGATTCCCGATTCCCGATTCCCGATTCCCGATTCCCGATTCCCGATTCCCGATTCCCGATTCCCGATTCCCGATTCCCGATTCCCGATTCCCGATTCCCGATTCCCGATTCCCGATTCCCGATTCCCGATTCCCGATTCCCGATTCCCGATTCCCGATTCCCGATTCCCTGCTCCCTGCTCCCTGCTCCCTGCTCCCTAAAACCCAATAATTTGTACCTCACCCAATTGCAAACCCCTGTATATAAAAAGGATAACTAAGATGAAGCAGTTACTGTTACTGTTAGCTTTGGCGGGACTTCTGAGTTTAGGGAGTGCGATCGCTAAATTAAATTCCCCTCAACCTCCGGATCTACAGTATCTGCTAGACCGTGGTGAATGTTCAGCTTGTGTATTAGAGGGGGTAAATCTACAGGGGCTCAATTTTTATTTTGCTGAGCTAGAAGGAGCAAATTTGCAACATATTCATGGCAAAGGAGCTAAGTTTGAGGGGGCAAATTGTGAGAAAACTCAATGGCAAAATTCTAAGCTTCAATATGCTGATTTTATGGATGCTAATTTGAGCCATGCTAGCCTACAATATGCTGATTTAATGGTAGCAAATTTCAAGGGAGCAAACCTGATTGAGGCTGAGCTAGATTATGCTAATCTCCAAGGTGGTAAGTTTCAAGCTGCCCAAATCAGTAATGGACATTTACAGAGTGCTAACTTGGCCTATGCTCATTTAGAAGGAGCTAATCTAGCTAATGCTGATTTAAGCAACAGTCGGTTGGAAGGAGCAATATTGAAGGGGGCTAATTTGCAGGGAGCAAGTTTAGCAGGTGCTAATTTGAAGAAAGCTAATTTACAGGGGGCTAATTTAAAAGGGGCTAATCTAAATTTTACTAATTTTACAAACGCTAACCTATCTGATAGTTATCTTGGGGGAGCAATGCTAGACCAAACCAACCTTGAAAAGGCTGTGCTGGAAAGAGCTTGTTTCGGTCCTGTGGAATGTACTCTTAAAACAAATTCAATGACATCGTTTTCAACAGCGGCTACTTTCAAAGAGGTTAACTTCAATGGAACCAACGTAAAAGGAACAAGTTTTAAGGGAATTGATGGGGAAACTATTCCCTGGGAAAGTATAGAACTGTGCAATACAATTTTACCTGATGGAGTGGTAAGCGACCGGGATTGTGGGAATTTAGAATTAAGAATTGAGAATTGAGAATCGGGAGTCGGGAGTCGGGAGTCGGGAGTCGGGAGCAGGTAAGAGGTAAGAGGCAAGAGGTAAGAGGAACCCACCCCTAACCCCTCCCAGGAGGGGAAGGCAAGAGGCAAGAGGCAAGAGGCAAGAGGGAAAAAATCCTGTGTGCCTGATAGCTATGAAAAACCTTTTAGTAATTTTATCATACCTTGATGATGTTGTGATCCAAAATTACTAAACCACAAGTATTGCATTCCCGATTCCCGATTCCCGATTCCCGATTCCCAATTCTTAATTCTCAATTCTCAATTCTCAATTCTCAATTCTTAATTCTTAATTCTCAATTCTTAATTCTCAATTCTTAATTCTTAATTCTCAATTCTTAATTCTCAAAAAAAATAGCCGTAGAAATACTATCCACGGCTATGTCAATCACATATGTCAGAAGTTTCCAAAACCCTTGGCCAAGGGGGGGAAACCCCCTTTTAGGTGTATGATTTTAATATTTATGCAGAAGATAGAGAAAATGAGGGAGAAAAACAACCCATAGGTAAAGGCATTTGTTGAATGACAGATGCCAGAATACGTAAAAAACCTCGTCGAAAACAACTTAAAGACAGAGGTTGTTGAGAGTGGGTCGAAAATTGCAACGGATCGGCGTCGAGGCCATCGTCGTCAGTTTCAACCGATAAACTACTAGCAGATAAACTAGTGTCAGTTAATCCTCCGACGCCAACCAACCAAATAGTCGCCACAGCAATAGCGTTACCATTGTCTTTCGGCACGTTTGGGGTCAGTCATTTTGGTGTGATGCCAACCAAAACCACCACGCTTAATGTCTTTGAACAAGCATTCAATCCAGCTACGCATACTATACCAGTAGATTTGAGCCTGTTGTGGACTCAAATCCGTTAACATTAACCAAGGGTCAGCATAACCGTGATCCCAGCGAGCTAAGAGAGTGCAATCGACACAGTTGCTTCGGAAACATCTGACTCGACCACTCCAATGCTGACCAACCTCAGTGATTAGCCCAGACAGAGGTAATTTCGATGGGGGTTGGTCACCCAAAACCTGGGATGGTTGGTAATATCCTTGAGCATTAATCCGCATCAAAGGATGCCAGCCATTAGCCACAATCCCTTGATAAAACCATTTAGCATACAACCCTCGGTCTGTGGTGACTATCACAAACCAATCATCCGGGATCCCCTGTTTGACCTGATTTAACAGCTGATGCCAGTAAGGTTGCCAACTCCCTTTTTCGGTTGCACCCACAATTTTCCAAGCTACAGGTATTCCACAGCCACGGTAGACCACACTAATTACCAAGACTGTAAAACGCTTACCCAATGTGGATGCATCTGCAGCCAGCACCAGGCTTTTTTGATCGGATGACCACCAACTTAATATCCACAACAATAAGAAGGCAAAGCTTTCACTGACTTCTATTTCTTGTCGCTTTCTGCCATATTTGTGACTTTTTTCCTTGTACCATTGCCTTAACTGCTCTCTGACATTGTTTTCTGATCGATGTTGGATTTCTGCTAAAAATACGGCTACTGTTGATAATCCACAACTTTGAGTGATGGCAATACCAAAAAAGCGACCCATTGCTAATCCCACTGCCTGAGATTTGCTCAGATGAGGCATCTTCCTCATCACTACTCTGAACCATTCTTGATACCCTTTCGGAATCTGTGTGATCATCGATGACAGTCCAATGGTGTACTAAGGTTTTTAGTTCTTTTTTCCTCTTTTGTTAAAATCATACACCTGAAAGGGGGAAACCCCCCCATAATTTTAAGGTGTTATGGCAACAACCAATACTTGGTCATGGTAGTAATTACTTCTCCTGGAATATCAGTCGGTTCTAGAGGAGTCCACTCCGCGATTTCTGCATAGCCTAGGGAATAAAGCATCTGGATACTATTGATTACTGATTCACGAGGCCCTTTGAGAGTGTGCTCAGTCGGTTGTTTCTTGAAATTGCGAGTAAAGTTGTCTGACATAGTGAAAAACTTCAACTTGGTTTATAGTGATTATTGTAATGATTATAAAATTACTTGTCAAGGGTTTAAAAAAGTTTTTTTTGGGAAGACGCTAGATAATTTTAGTTTTTAATATAATTTTTTGTTGGTATATAGCAATTATAGGACTTGTGAGGTACACAATTTCGGTATTTTAGGGAACAGGGAACAGGAAACAGGGAACAGGGAAGAGAAAAGAGGGAATAGGGAATAGGGATGCGCTGCCTCAAGACTTTACCTCATAACTGCTAGAAACGCTATAATAATTTTATAGATGCAGGGGTTTCCAATTTAATCAGGTACACAGGATTTTTTACCTACTCCCTGTTCCCTGTTCCCTGTTCCCTATTCCCTATTCCCTATTCCCTATTCCCTGTTCCCTGTTCCCTATTTAAGGTTAAAATTATGTCCAACAATCCTAACTATGATGCCCTTAAGGCAGCAATGAAATCTTTGCACGACCAGACAGTATTTCCTGTGGCTGGTAAAGATTTCCGTCATATTGGATCGACGTTTATGTGTCGTACAGAAATCGATTCTGTCTCCTCAGACTTTCACCGTGGTATTGATGTTGGAGAAATGGATGGTAAGGCTGGTGAGGATGATATTGTTGCTCCCTATGACGGGGTTTTTTGGGGATACCGGGAATACTCTGGTGCTGGTTTTACGGTGAGGCTACGTCATCAGTTTCCGACACCGTTTACTTACTATGGCAAAACAGTCAAGTATTTTTATACCTGGTATTGTCATCTCGACAAAGACAGCACGTTGCCGATTGTTAGTGGTTGGAAAAAAGGAAAAGATGGAGAAGCGATTAGTGCTGGTCAGTTAATCGGCAAAATGGGAAAAAGTGGAGAAACTAATGTCGTTCATTTGCATTTTGAGATTAGGATAGGTACTAATAATTCTTTAGAATATCAATTAGCAAATCCTCAGGTGACTCAATGGGGCTTCGATCCACATATTCACCCAATGCTACTCTACCAACCCCACGCTCCAGCCGCTTCACCATCGTTAACTCAGGTTGGTAGCTGTGTACCAGGAAATCCTGTGGTGCTGGAATATGCAATACACCGGGAGCAACCTCTGCTTAATCGAGTTGAAACTAACATTATTGATGTTAGTTCGGAAATGGCGGTTAAATCTCATGTTATTGATTTAAATCTCCGGGAGGGAATGGATCCAACGGAAACAGCAAAATTGGATAACCTTGACCGGGATAAAACTCATTTTGAGTCTATTCCCTTTGGGTATCATCCAACAGTAAGTGAGTATAAGACGAAAATAATTATACCTGCTGAGTATATCTATAGTTACTTTAATTCTAATCACCAACTGAAGATTGAAGTATCTGATATTTGGGATTATAAAGTGGGTGAATCTTTGTCTCTTAGTGTTTAGGGAGTAGGGAGTAGGGAGCAGGGAGCAGTGTCAAGATATCCGAGGAGTTTTTGGTGTTACGATAAATTAAGATTGCTGGTCATAATTTATTTAGAAATGCTATAATTTATTAACTCTTGGCTCTTGGCTCTTGCCTTTCCCTAAGAGATGGCAGTAGACAATGCTGAGAGTAGAAGAAGATTGGTGAATTTAGGGCGATTTAGATAAGTCTAATTTGGTAATGAATATTGTCAAGCGGTTGTATTATTGTTTAATAACTATTAAAGAACGGTTGATGGGGAGAAATCGCAAAACATCTGATCCCCAATTCGAGTTTATATTAGATGTTATACAAGCAATTGAAGACAGTAATGGTGACGCGCAGGTAGTTTATCCATTACTGGCAGCAAATATAGACAAACTTAATGAGAAGTTAGCAGAAAAATTGCAGGATTGGGCAAGAATTAATCTTGCTAAAAAAGAAGCAAAGGTAAAATTTATAGCAGATTTTATTGGCAATTTTAGCAATCGAATTCGGGAATTTACCTTGGGTGAAAAAGTCAGCAATATTGAAATTGCCATCACTGGCTATGAAGTCGTACTAACAGTCTACACCCGTGAAGCATTTCCTATTGAGTGGGCAATCACACAAAATAATCTCGGTATTGCTTACGCTTACCGAATCAAAGGTGAGAAAGCACAGAATATAGAAAATTCGATCGCTTGTTACAAAGAGGCTCTTAGAGTTTATACCTTTGAGGCATTTCCTATTGAGTGGGCAACGACACAAAATAATCTCGGTCATGATTACTATGACCGAATCAAAGGTGAGAAAGCACAGAATATAGAAAATTCGATCGCTTGTTATCAACAGGCTCTTAGAGTTTATACCTTTGAGGAATTTCCTATTGAGTGGGCAAGGACACAAAATAATCTCGGTCATGATTACTATGACCGAATCAAAGGTGAGAAAGCACAAAATATAGAAAATTCGATCGCTTGTTACAAAGAGGCTCTTAGAGTTTATACCTTTGAGGAATTTCCTATTGAGTGGGCAACGACACAAAATAATCTCGGTATTGCTTACTCTTACCGAATCAAAGGTGAGAAAGCACAGAATATAGAAAATTCGATCGCTTGTTACCAACAGGCTTTTACAGTCAGAACCTTTGAGGGATTTCCTATTGAGTGGGCAGAAACACAAAATAATCTCGGTATTGCTTACTATTACCGAATCAAAGGTGAGAAAGCACAGAATATAGAAGAGGCGATCGCTTGTTATCAACAGGCTATTATAGTATTAAACTTTGAGGAATTTCCTATTGAGTGGGCAACGACACAAAATAATCTCGGTAATGCTTACGGTGACCGAATCAAAGGTGAGAAAGCACAGAATATAGAAGAGGCGATTGCTTGTTTAAAACAGGCTCTTACAGTCACAACCTTTGAGGGATTTCCTATTGAGTGGGCACAAACACAAAATAATCTCGGTAATGCTTACGGTGACCGAATCGAAGGGGAAAAACCACAGAATATAGAAGAGGCCATCGCTTGTTATCAACAGGCTCTTAGAGTCAGAACCTTTGAGGCATTTCCTATTGAGTGGGCAGAAACACAAAATAATCTCGGTATTGCTTACTCTGACCGAATCAAAGGTGAAAAAGCACAGAATATAGAAGAGGCCATCGCTTGTTACCAAGAAGCTCTTAGAGTCAGAACCTTTGAGGAATTTTCTATTGATTGGGCAAGGACACAAAATAATCTCGGTGGTGCTTACTCTTACAGAATCAAAGGTGAGAAAGCACAGAATAGTGAAGATGCCATCGCTTGTTTCCAACAGGCTCTTAGAGTCAGAACCTTTGAGGCATTTCCCCAAAGCCATGCAGAAACTTTATTCAACCTAGGGCTGACTTACCAAGACATTAGCCAGTTTACCTCAGCATACAGCACCTTTGCATCTGCCATCGCTACCGTAGAATCTTTGCGCGAAGAAATAGTTTCAGGTGACGAAAGCAAACGCAAGCAAGCAGAAGAATGGAACAAACTTTATATCAGCATGGTAGAAGTCTGTTTAGAATTAACTAATATCACCGAAGCCATTGAATATGTTGAACGGAGCAAAACCCGCAATTTAGTTGAACAGATCCTCAGCCGTGACCTGAAAACCATCTTTCCCGCAGATGTTGTTACTCAACTAGAACAATACAGGGATGAAATAGCCATAGGTCAATATAAAATCCAACATGGCAAAGCTGAAAATCCAACAGCCCTGGCACAACATCTCCAAGAATTGCGACAACAGCGGAATGAATTGCAAAACCGCTACTTACCTATCGGTTCTAGCTTCCAGTTTAAGCAATTTCAGCAAAAACTGGATGATCGCACCACCATTGTGGAGTTTTACATTACACGGGATAAGCTACTTACTTTCATCTTTACTAACCAAACCCAGCAGCCTATCGTTTGGGAGTCTCAGCCAAAAGACTTAGATCAATTGGTAAATTGGGCAAATGGATATTGGCGAGCCTACAGCACAAAGAAATTCCATTGGCAACGTCGCCTGACTACCCGTCTACATTTGTTGGCGCAAATTCTGCACATTGATGACATCATTCAGCAGATTCCTCCAGAGTGCGATCGCTTAATTTTAATCCCCCATCGGTATTTACATTTGTTCCCCCTTCATGCGTTACCTATCAACAGTCAGCAGGTAGAAGCTACATCTAAAATTCTAATGGATCAGTTTCCAGCAGGGGTAAGTTACGCTCCTAGCTGTCAACTACTGCAACTTACTCAAAGCAGAAAACGCCCAGAAGATTTTACCCACCTATTTGCGGTTCAAAACCCCACTGATGATTTGGTTTACACTAACCTAGAAGTAGAAGTGATTAAATCATTTTTCAAGGCTGCTGAAGTCTTAGCCAGCCAAGAGGCAAAGGAAGCTGCTGTCAAAGTAAATGAGAACTTGACAACAGCGCACTGTTGCCACTTTTCCTGTCATGGCTCTTTCAACCTAGAATCACCTCTAGAATCGGCACTGGTTTTAGCGGAAACTAAAACAGAACAGATAGTCCAAGACCAAACTACAGAAGATGGATTTCTGACTTTAGAGGAAATTTTTGGCCTCAAATTAGAACAATGTCGCCTCGTCACTCTTTCGGCTTGTGAAACCGGATTAATCGACTTTAATAACACCAGCGACGAATACATTGGTTTACCAAGTGGTTTCCTAGTTGCAGGTAGTCCAGCGGTAGTTAGTAGCCTGTGGACAGTAAACGATTTGTCTACAGCGTTGTTGATAATCAAATTTTATGATAATCTGCTAAACTACCAGATGTCCTTAGCAGTTGCTCTTAACCAAGCGCAATTCTGGCTGCGGGATACCACAAAAGAAAAATTAGAGGAGTACATTGATAATTTGCCTTTGACTTTTGTTCAGAAATACCTAAGTAAGGCTAAGTTTCACAATTTTGATGACAGCGATAAACCCTTTGAAGCCCCATTTTATTGGGCTGCATTCTGTGCGATTGGTCAATAGGAGTTAAGACTATGAAAGCTGAAAATTATCTATTTTTATCTGCTTTTAAACAACTGCTGGACACTCAACCTGAGTTGTTTAAGGACTCAGAACGAACGGAACTAGAAGGATTAATTACCTCATTAGCAAGTGATACCGAACAGCTAGTCGATGACATCGCTCGGTGGTGTGCTTCTCACTCAGAGATTAATAATGCTTTGATGCCTCTAATTGATGAAAAAGCAACTGTTGAAAAGGGAATTGGAGGCACTCTCCCCACTCCTGAAGCTAAAGCTGAGTATAAAAAGAATTCCTCGGAAGAACTACTAAATGCCCTGCGTAAGAGTTCTCCCCCAGAAACCCAAAAACCCAACACTCCCAAAGGCTGATGACTGACACCGCCTTGCCCATCAAAAACCCCAGCGTCACCCTTTATGCCTTCCATCTCTGCCAAGACTTAAGCCAAGAACCGGAACAGTTGCGACAGGATGCCAATCAGTTGTGGCAAAACTGTGCTAAACTCAGCGGACCCCTAGCTATCCCAGACCTGAAATCAATACCTGAAAAATTACAATCCCTTCCAACCCAAACACCGATCACAAGCCATTACGTAGAATTACTCCAAGCTCCCTTAACATACACCGCACCACTGCAACTAGCAGGCTCTCCCCTAACCGTCCAGGTCTATCCCGTTAAAATTCATGATACTTATGCCCTTGACCTCACCCTGTCTTGCCAGAATACCGTTGCAGCTAGTCAATTTAGTCGGTTAAATCCCCAAGGGTGCCTCCTAGCCAACACTATTCAAGCTTCCTTGGGACAAACCTTAGTGCTCTATGGGGAACCAGTGGGCACTCCCGAGGAGGATAGAAAGTTAGCCAATGCCTGTGTGGATGCTTTTTTCCAGGGAACCGACCAAAAACCCCCGTTTATCGCATCTGGGCAGTTATTTGGTAGCCCAATTTTTGCCTATGACAACGGTAAGGAGAAACCAACGGAGCAATGTCACCTTCTGGTCTGGTTAAACCGTAATCGAGAAACCTTAAACCTGGTTGAAAAGACTTCCTTGTCATTTTTCAATCTGTTGTGCTGTCGCAGTAAAATCCTGTTTGCTTATGATCAAGCCCGTTGGTGTTATCGCCAAACTAGAGCACTCTATGGGCAACTGGAAGAAGAGGTTAAAGGCTTCAAGGAATTGGCAACGGATCCAGAAACACGGCTAGAGCAACTGAAGCAGAAACTGACGGAGATGCCACCCAAGACCTTTGACTATGCTGGTTATCTGCGAGACCTGGAGGATCATAAAACTGCGATCGCTACCAATGCCAAAAACTATCACTACTGGCTAGAAAAAATCGGCGAATCCAGTCTGCCAGGGGATAATATCGAGTTTTTGGAAAACTTCCTCAACCAAAGAACCAAGCTGTTTCAACGTCAGATTCAAGTCAACCTCAATTATCTTAAACCCGGTCAGCAACTATTTGACCAGATGCTTGGTAGTATCCGAGGCATTGTGGAGACTGAACAAGCACAACAAGAGAAACGATTAGAACGTTGGATTGCCTCCGTCGGTATTGGTTTAGCGGTCAGTGGTATTTCTTCCCAAACCGCTGGTAAACCGGTAGAGTCTATTATCACCCAACTATACTCGAAAGAATCCTTAAATTGCCCCACTGCTGGTGTTACACCTTGCTTGACTTACAGTGTGGTGTTTGTGCTATTTCATGTGGGAGTTGGTGCGTTCGCTGCGTTTATTTTGGATCGAATTATCAATCGGGGAGGAAAATGAGCTTGTAGGGTGGGCAAAAACAATTTGATTATTTTAGCAATTCTAGATCATCAAATTTTGCCCACCCTACTTTCTGGGTTAATTGTGTATCGCATTATTCATCGGCTATCAAAATGATAAGGTTGTAGGGTGGGCAAAAACTGTTGGCTTCTTTTCATAGTTCTAGATCATAACATTTTGCCCACCCTACGTTCTAGATACTTTTTTGGTGGGCAAAAACTGTTGACTTCTTTTCATAGTTCTAGATCATAACATTTTGCCCACCCTACTTTAATTGGTGGGCAAGATGTGAAAAAAAAGCAATTTTTTTTATGCACACAGTTGAACTTGAAAGGCTAAAAGCGAGAAAAGGAGCAAGGAAGCGTTCTGAAATTCCTAATGACGTCTTATCGGCACTCAATCAAGGAAAAATTGAAACCGTCAATCTCGTTGAATGGTTAGCCATTGATATGCCTTTTCTGCTTCGGAATAGTCTTACAGAAATAGGTTGGGAAGAAAAAATTGATAACTTGTATGATCAGAGCTTGAAACTTCAAGACCAAGGCATTACCAAGCGACTCAAAGGGATTGGAGAAATACTCTTTCACGCTCTAGAAGACGAAGAAAACCCAACAGAAATTTTTGAAACGTTGGCTAGTCATACTTCTGACATGGTTAGAGCTTGGGCTGCTTTTAGTATAGCCGCTGACCAGACTCTCTCCTTACCCGAGAGGTTAGAAATAATGGGTAGGTTTGCCGCTGATGGTAGTTTCTCTGTCAGAGAATGCGCTTGGGATGCCCTTAGAAGCTATCTTGTAGAAGATTTAGCTTATAGCTTCGATTTACTAACAGAGTGGGTCAAAGATGAAGACCCCAATATTCGACGCTGTGCGGTAGAAGCTACTCGTCCTCGTGGTGTTTGGTGTAAACATATTCCGACTTTGAAGAAAAACCCTGAGCCAGGTTTGACCATATTAGAATTCGTTCGTTCAGACCCCAGTAATTATGTGCAGCGTTCGGTTGCTAACTGGTTGAATGATGCCAGCAAATCTAATCCAGATTGGGTAATAAATACCTGTTTGCGGTGGCGAAAAGAATCTCCAACCAAGGAAACAAATTGGATTATTAAACACGCTCTTAGGACTCTCAAAAAGCAGAATACTTTATCCCAGGAACTTCTACTATAGCAATCCTAAATCAATTGAGAGAATGTTTGTTCCCTGTTCCCTACTCCCTGCTCCCTGTTCCCTGTTCCCTGTTCCCTGTTCCCTGTTCCCTTTGCTATAGCCATTAATTAGTTCCCAACTCTCACCATATCGTCAATGCTTTTACTCATTTTTTTGTTAAGCAATATTTCGCCAGCAGCATCCGGGACAGACTGTCCCAACACTGCCTACCGAGAAATTGCTATGGTTCACTTGCTCTACAACGTGCTTGGAGTAATTATCATCTATGGCATTCCGTTCCTCTGTCGCTTGCCAATTGTGAGTGCAGAAACCCTCGCTGCTGTGGCTAGTGAACGAAAAGCGATCGCATTTGCCTATATCCTTGGGGTGTTTTTCGTGATTCCTGGCATCCTGCTTGGGGTTACAGTGCTGTTGTAATAGTGAAATGTTGGTGAGGGGCTGGCCACATAGCTAAAGGCGATGCAGTCAGGTCTTGGCATAAATCCCCTCATGAATGGCGCTGCATAGCTACCAACCTTCTACCCGCACCTCTATTTTTCCCGACTCCCGACTCCCGACTCCCGACTCCCGACTCCCGACTCCCTATTCCCGAAGATATCGTTAACTTTTGTTAAGTTTCGCATAAGTTCCCGAATTCGGTCTGATAAGTCAATAGGGAAACGAGTTAATTCTCCCGACTCGACCTACCTAGTTTTTTTGAAAGGGTACTCACACCTTCATGACTTATGATGCTGTTTAACTCTGATCAGATTTTCGATTATTTAGTTGAGCATGGTCTCTACAGTCAGTCAGAGCGAGCTCTCACGAAGATTGAGCCGAAGGATTCAGCCTAGAGCTAAGGCGCTACTTGAAAAGCTACCCTTGCCAGCTATCAGCTGTTCATAAAGCCCTGATCACCAACAAGCTACTATAGATCAGTTCAAGCCAAGTTCCCATACTTTAAACATTGACAAGGGCTGACTATCTTGATTGATCAGCCGTTGTCTGACATGAGTTGATACCTGAGGGGCTGATCGCTGAATACTTACTTGTCTGTTGGTTTCTATCCAGGAGTTAAGGTAATGCAGATGAAATAGAAACTAAACTTACTGGCCAAAATGGTAGTTTGGTTAGTCCCTGGGATTTTACTCAACTTCCAGGAAGTTGATGACCTAGCAGACTACCGTGAGTTTATTTTCCAAAAGGATGTCGTCCTGTTTAGAAGCTGACATTTTATCACGTCAAAAGTCACCCATTAGACCTCCTCAAGAAATACATCTACATTAAACACGCTCTGAGAGCTACCCCCATTTTCCAAATTGTGCGTGCAAAAGTTCCTTGATAATCATTGACTGCGTAGTAATGTCATACAAAACAAATTTTCAGACAGGGATTCCCAACTATATTAATCAGATCAAAGGAATCAGGATAGCTCAAGCCAGTCCTAGTTCTCAGAAGGATCTCCAGAACTGGAAGTATTCTGCCAGTAACACTAGGAAGCATCAACCTGATCAGGTGGCTACCAAGATTCTGAAAACCCGTGTTCTTCAGGGAGAAGGCATGCACCCAAGGAGATTTTGTCGCCGCTGGTTCGGACTAGAAGCCGTCAATCAATACGGACAGCCTTGCTACACAGAGTCATATATCTTAATTCTCGAGTCTGAGCATGGTTATCGGGAGAAGTGCATCAACTTGATTGCCAGAGTATTGAAGATTAAACCCAATACTATTCACCGCTGGGGAAAAGGAGTCGAGTTTGACAAAATCTCTCCAGATAAGCGACAGCAGTACGAAATGTATCTTGGCTATGTTGACACCCTCAGGGTGCTTGCTACAAGCTTGGCTGGACTCGATGAAGGGTTATTGCTGGGACTTTTGGAACGGTAATAATAGAGTAGGACTGGATATCCAAACAGTGTTGAGTCTATTATGACCGGAATAGCTCATCATAATTATTACTTTAGGTCGATTTTTAAAAGACTGTATGCAATACAGAAAAGCCTTGATTTATCTAACAGCCTGCTTTTACAATTCCAAGTAGTTCAGCAAGCAGAAATAGTTAGATATGGTAAGCCCATTAAAGCTCTTTAGCTGAAGGTTTTTAAGCGTTTATGAAGCACTTACCTTGGTTATTTTACCCGCCAGCCTGGCTGATCGCCGCCAAAATTTCGGCATTGTCGATTTTTAAAAAACTGTATCCAATACAGAAAAGCCTTGATTTATCTAACAGCCTGCTTTTACAATTCCAAGTAGTTCAGCAAGCAGAAATAGTTAGATATGGTAAGCCCATTAAAGCTCTTTAGCTGAAGGTTTTTAAGCGTTTATGAAGCACTTACCTTGGTTATTTTACCCGCCAGCCTGGCCTATCGCCGCCAAAATTTCGGCATTGCTTAATCAAGGAATGAATATAAGTGGGGTGGCCATCCTGCCCGCCCGAAAATATCAGGAACAGGCAAGATGCCCATTCCACAAAACTATTATTAAGCAACGCCAGTATTAGCCTTTATTTCAGTTTTATTTATGTAGTTCGTCGAACTCACGTTAATATTACTTTTACCCTGACTATATCCTGAAGAACCATGATGATTTATGGTCTGAATGTTATGAAGAAAAGAATACTTACGTCAGTACTCTGGCAAGCTGCGAAACGTTGGCCTGAACGAGTATATTTAGACGGAGATAACTCGTATACCTATGCAGAAGCGGCCAGTTTCGTCTATCGACTAGCAGAAAGCCTCAAATCGTTTGGTGTCAAACGCTGGGATCGAGTTCTAATATTTGCAAAAAACAGACCTGAGATATTGCTCATCTTGTTTGCCGCTAATGTAGTTGGTGCTTCTGTAACTATTTTACATGAAGGCAGTACTGAGAAAACATTGAGAAAGATTTGTAGTAATCTGGAACCAAAAGCGGTGTTTTTAGATGACACAACCAGATCACGGTGTAATTTCTGTGAAAATTACTTTAATATTGACAGGGAAATCATCAGTGACTCTAACTCCAAATCCTTCAAAGATTGTCTACCAAAGCTTAATGATATTGCCTCCAGGTCAGGAGCTATTGATACTGATCCAGCATTAATCATTTATACATCGGGGTCAACCGGTAATCCAAAAGGAGTAGTGATGACCCAGGATAATGTGCTTTTTGTAGTAGAAAAAATTCAATCCCGATTGTCTTATTCTTCGGAAGATACTATTGGTTTATTTCTGCCGTTATCCTTCGATTACGGTCTTTATCAAGGTTTTATTGCTGCACAAGTTGGTGCTCGTCTTGTAGTCAGTAGCTCTGAGTTTGCAGGTCCTTTGTTGCTTAAGAATTTACGTCAAAAAAATATCAATGTCCTTCCAGGAGTTCCCAATCTTTTTGAATCTTTGTTGAAAATATTAGAGCGGAGGAAAGAAAAATTACCTGAAATTCGCGTCGCCACTAACACAGGAGCTCATCTATCTGAACAAAACATTCTGCGCTTACAAAACGCTCTACCGAATGTATTGCTATATCCAATGTACGGACTTACAGAATGTAAGCGTATCTCAATTTTGACTCCCGAAGAAATTAAAAAACATCCAGGATCTGTTGGGCGAGCATTAGACAACACTGATGCTTTTGTTGTTGATAATTCAGGAAATATACTACCACCTGGCAAAGTTGGTGAGTTGGTGGTGTGTGGACGTCACGTTGGACTAGGATACTGGAAATCACCTATTGAAACCCAGACTCGATACCGAACCCATCCTCTAGAAATAGGGCGAGTTCTTTATACAGGCGATGATTTCAAAATAGATGAAGAGGGATACCTATATTTTGTTGGTCGACGTGACGAACAGATTAAAAGAAATGGATTCCGCATACACCCTCTAGAAATCGAAACAGCAGCTGTAGAACTCGAGGAAATTAACAACGCTTCAGTAGTGCAGGTTGGCGATCATCTCGCCCTGTTTGTTGTTACAAACAAACCCAATCTTACCGAAAATACAATTTTGTCAAAACTCAGTGATTTACTGGAGCCATACAAAGTTCCTGACTCTGTGAAATTCTTGAAAGAATTCCCAAGTACATCTAACAACAAGGTTGACCGTCGAGCATTAGCCGAACTTTTGTCAGAAAATATGTCAACTCCATCAAATTACAGCAAGGTTTGATTCCAATCATTAATGACGAACAAAAGACATGGTAAAAAATAATTCAATGGATATGATGTTCCATAATAATAGAGAACCATTAACTCTACAGCAGGCTTTCAATAATTGGCATTCACTTGTTGCTCGTTTTGGTTCACCTATATATGTTTACGATCTCGATATTGTTGAGGAGCGTGTTACAGAGTTAAAACAAGCTTTACCAGCTCAAGCCAAACTCTTTTATTCGCTCAAAGCTAATCCTTTGCCAGCCATAGTTAAAGCAGTTACCAGTGTAGGGTGCTCTCTTGAGGTCTGCTCAGAAAATGAACTTAGAGTTGCCTGTAACTCAGATATTCCAGTAGAGCAAATACTCTACAGTGGACCAGGAAAAACTGATAGAGAAATTCGGGAGTCGATTGAACTCGGGGTTATCAATTTTTCCGTAGAATCGTGGATAGATCTTGCTCGCCTTGAAAACGCTGCTCAAAAAGCCAAGAAAAAAATACGTTTGTTGCTAAGGGTAAATCCTTTGGAGCCACTACAAGGTGGACTGGCAATGAGTGGTGCACCTACACAGTTTGGGTTTGAAGAAAGTGTTCTTCTCAAGGGAGCTGAACGGCTCAATCAGCTGAGTTCTTATGTCGAACTTTTAGGATACCACATCTACTATGGAACTCAGCTCGGAAGTGAAGATAACCTTATAGAAGCATTTAGTGCAGCTATTAACTGTATTGAGAGACTCACGCTCCAACTTGGATTTAAGCCTCAAGTTATTGACTTAGGTGGCGGTTTTCCCTGGTCTTTTGCCAATGAAAACTCAAAGGTTAAAATGAATAATTTGCGCCCTCGCTTAGAGCAATTATTAGCTCAACGAAAGCACAGTGCAGATGCTGAAGTTTGGTTTGAATCAGGGCGATATATTTCGGCTTCGAGTGGTACTATTATTGCTACAGTTATCGACATTAAAGAAGGAAAAAATGACTCTCAATTTGTAGTTTTAGATACCGGAATTAATCATTTAGGAGGCATGTCAGGGCTAGGGCGAATTCCACGGGGATATGTTTTTATGCACAATTTATCGGCTAGGGAAGATTCCCCCGAGGTTAATTATTTCAAACATAAGCGGACTTTAGTAGTCGGACCACTTTGTAGCCCTTTAGACTGTCTAGCTCGGAATACTACTCTTCTTAATTCGCTTAGAGTTGGGGATATCATTGCTATTCCTAATGTTGGCGCTTACGGGCTTACAGCTAGTCTAGTAGGATTCTTAAGTCGCCCAGCTCCACTTGAAATTGCCTTACGTGGGGGAAATCCAGTAGAACTTTATAGCTTAAGAACTGGACACGAATTTTTAAAGCTACAGGAAAGCAAATTATTGAAATTATTACCTATTTAGTGGACTAAATTAGTACACAAAAACCTGATATTACTGCTGTAAAAAATCACCAAACTTAATCAAAAAAAAAATGGGCACTATAATTGAAAGAATAAAGACTTGCATGGTTGAGCATTTGAAATTGGTTAAATCAGTTGATGAAATAAAAGATGATACTGAATTAACTAGCTTAGGTTTAGATTCAATGGGTGCAACCAATCTGATGATTGATCTTGAAGATGAATTTGATATTACTTTTCCAGATGCCTTATTAACTCCAGAAACATTCAAGACAACTCTAACGCTGGATTCTGCTATTCAAACTCTTCTTAATTCACAAGCTTAATTATGACAAGCACAATTATCAAACCAACTAACAAAACATCTGAATCAATACCCAATAATTTTTCAGAAATTGCACATTTATCTCCACTACAGCGAGCTTATTTTATTGGACAAAATCCCGATTTTGATATTCATGTCCATCCTCATCTTTATCTAGAGTTTGAGCTGGAAAATTTAGACGCTCAAGCACTAAAACACGCTTTGAATAATTTACTGGCCAGGCATTGTATGCTACGTGCTAGTGTGTCGCCGACTGGCCAAATTTCGGTAGTAGAAACAATCCCTGACTCCGAAATTCCAGAACAGGATCTACGTCATCTGAATAAAGAAGAAACGGCTTCACACCTTGAACAGATTAGAGAACGCCTCTATCGCGCTGATCTTAAGACTGACTCACCGCCTAACATTAACATCGAAATCACTCGACTCAGTGAGAGGGCACTAGTTCACATCAATCTAGATTTGCTATTTTTAGATGGCACCAGCGTCCGTACTGTGTTACACGAACTTTCGCAGATATATGCTAATCCTGAGCAAATTTTGCCTCAGAAGACTTTTGACCTTTATCACTATGAGGTTTACAGGCAGCAAAAACAGACATCAGATCGCTATCAGCGAACTAAAGAATATTGGTTTAAACGACTCCAAACTTTGTCAAGGGGACCAATTTTGCCTGTGAAATCCAGTCCACCTGAGCCTCGTCGTTCACAGCTAGTCAGACGGAAACACGTACTTTCCGCAAGTCAATGGAAAATCATAACTAAACGGGCAAAAAAACAAGAAATCAATCCTACGACATTACTACTGACAGCGTTTAGCCTTATAGTAGCCTATTGGTCAAAATATCAACGCTTTTCCTTAACCATGATGGTTCAGAACCGAGAGCGCGAATTTGGCGATCTTTCTGGTGTTGTTGGAAATTTTGCAAGTACAGTACTGGTTGAAATTGACTGTAGCAAACCTCAACCATTTGAACAACAGGCATTAGATGTACATCATCAGGTATTCCGTGATGTCGCCCGTTCCATGGTATGTGGTCTAGATGTTTTACAAGAACGGAATCGCCAGGATGGCTCATCTTTTTACGCTGCCAGCCCAGTTGCTTTTGTGAGCATGTTAAACGATTCCGATGAGAAAGTTTTACCAGGAATTTTTCAGCTTGAAGGCGAGAAGGTTGTTTTTTGCGGGCTCGAAACTCCTCAAGTCCTACTGGATCATCAAGCAATTAGTAGACCTGACGGTGGTGTTTCCTTGATCTGGGATGCTATGGATTCAGTTTTCGAGGACGGAGTTGTGGAGGATATGTTCAATGCCTACGTTTCTTTGATATCAAGTTTAATTAAAGACGAAAGGGCTTGGAAGCAGTCTAACTTCGATTTTCGGTCTGAGAAACAGCAAATATGCCATCAAGAATATAATGCAGTTCAAGCACCTCTTTTAAAGCAATGTTTACATGAGTATCTTTATCAGCAAGTAGAACAGCTATCAGATCGTCCTCTAATCATAGATCCACGTCGGACATTCAGTTATAAGGAAGCAGCTACTCTTTCTAACAGAATCGCCTGGACTTTGCGTAAAAAATACAAGGTGAAGCCCAATGAATTAATTGCCGTCTATGTATCAAAAGGTTGGGAACAAGTGATTGCAGCTCAAGCAATTATTGCTGCTGGTGCTGCTTATGTGCCCATTGACCCTAACTTTCCAGAAAATCGAAAACTTAACATCTTTGAACGATGTAGTTGCCAATTGGTCTTAACCAGTTCCTCTTATATCAATGACAGTTGTTTGAGCGGCATTGAAAAAATCGCCATCGATCGTACCACTGACCTAGTAGCAGAATGTAGTAATTTACCTCGCGCTCAGTCTCCTGAAGATTTAGCCTATGTAATTTTCACATCTGGTTCAACAGGTCAACCCAAAGGGGTTAAGCTAGACAACCTCGGTCCAATTAACACCATTGAGGATATTAATCGCCGCTTTCAGATTGATTCAGAAGATGTAATTTTAGGTATCTCAGAGCTGAGCTTTGATTTATCAGTCTATGATATATTTGGCTGCATTGCAGCTGGGGCTACACTTGTGTTACCACCTCCTGGTGCGAATCGAGAACCTGCTATCTGCGCGCAATTATGCGAAAAACACAAGGTTACTATTTGGAACTCGGTTCCGGCTTTAGCTCAGCTTATGGCAGAGTATTTAGAAACAAATTCCTCTACTCTAAACCTACCGATTCGTCTGTTTATGATGAGTGGAGATTGGATTCCTATTCAGTTACCTGAAAGGCTCAAGGGACTATTTTCAGCACAGATAGTTAGCCTTGGAGGAGCTACAGAGGGGTCAATTTGGTCGATTTACTACAATATTGAACAAATTGACCCAGACTGGAAAAGTATACCCTATGGCTATCCCCTCACTAACCAGGAATTTTATGTTTTTGATGGAAAAATGCAACCACGCCCAGACAATGTTCCTGGGGAACTTTATATCGGTGGTGTTGGTGTAGCACAAGGATACTGGAAAGATCCGGAAAAAACAGCCCACTCTTTCGTTAAAGATCCTATTTCAAAAGAGCGAATTTACCGAACCGGTGACTGGGGAGTACGACGCCCAAGTGGTTATATTGAATTTTTGGGAAGAGAAGACGGTCAAGTCAAGCTCCGAGGTTATCGCATTGAGTTAGGAGAAATCGAAAGTGTTTTACAAAAGCATCCAAGTGTAGTTAATGCTGCTGTAAAAGTGATTGGAGATCGACCACAAGACTCTTACTTAGCAGCTTATATCATTGCTCAAGATAAGAATCAACACGAATGGCAAAAGCTACAAACATACACCGCTAACTTTTTGCCTGAGTATATGGTTCCCACAAGATTTGTATTTCTGGAACAATTTCCCCTGGGGGCAACAGGAAAAGTTAATCGTAAAGCCCTGCCGGTACCCAGTGTTTTTAAACAACCAGAAACTAGTGAACCACCTTGCACTAAGACAGAACAGCAATTGGCAAGCCTATGGTCTGAGATCCTTGATATAGAGACCCCCACGCGGGAGAATAATTTCTTTGATCTAGGTGGAAACTCTTTTGGAGCTGTACGCCTAACCGCTGCTATCAGTGATATTTTCGGAGTCGAACTTCCCGTGACTACACTTTTACAACATCCAACCTTGGAAAAACTTGCAGAATTAATTGATCTCAAAAATTATAGTAGTTCGGAGGACTCTTGGTCTCATGTAATTCCTATTGCCGGTCAAGAACCTAGTCCAAAAACCTTTTTCTTTCATCCATCTGGTGGAGGAATCTTATGTTATAGTATATTAGGACAGCTTTTGTCCAAACAATTACAGCTTTTTGGTATTCAGGCACAATCTGCAAATCCAGACAATTTAATCCATTCGATCCCTGAAATGGTTGATGTCTATCTACGAGAGATTATTGCTGTACAACCTGCAGGTCCTTATCGTTTAGGCGGATGGTCAATGGGCGGAGTTATTGCCTATTCTGTTGCTCAAAATCTAATTCTGCAGGGGTTTGAAGTAGAAAGTCTGATATTAATTGATAGTCCTGCGCCATTAAGCCGTAACACTTGTGGATTTGAACAACTTGTTAATTGGTTTATATCCGATCTGGCTGAATCAAGTCGGCCCTTAGATCTGAGTTGTCTGCAAGGTAGGAAATCACAAGATTTATTTCTTGAAGCATTGTGCGAAGCGCAACAGCAGGGTTTGATAAAATCTGGAAATATAGAGAATTTGCGCTCTCTTTTCAATGTTTTTAAAGCTAATATCAACGCTCTTCATCAATATCAGGCTTTGCCTATGACACAAAATATTCCTTGTCTCGTTGTCATGGCTACACAAAATATTCAAGAGCGTGTAGCTAGTGAGTCTCTGGAAATATGGCGTTCATTATTACCTAAAACAACTTCTTTTCATGAATTAGTAGGGAATCACTATTCCCTCTTAAAGCAACCCACAGTCAGTAAATTAGCGCGGTTAATACAAGAACACTTTGTTAATACAGGAACCCTGTAAGGATAATGCGCTAATGGAATTGAACATTTTCCTGACGTAGAAACCGATTAGGAATGCCAATTTTATTCTTGATTGACCTAGATTGCTATAAAAAAGCTAATCAAAAGCTAATCAAAATTGGCATTCTAGCATAGCAGGTACGGAAGAACCAAAAGTTGATCTTGCCAAAAAATCCAACAAAAAATACAAAAGGACAAACCTATGAATGAATTAGTGCTTACCAAAGATACAACTAAGTTTGTAAAAACTCTCAATAAGCTCATTAGCCAAACTAATGCTGATACTTATGATCCATTCAAGGAACTGGTTTGGCCTGAATATATAGAGGGTGGCAAATTATGGATGTCCCTTGACCTGATGTCGATCCACGGAACTCGCTTCGAGGATGAGCTTTCTCAGGAGCAGTTAATTGAGCTAAGCAAATGGGAATTTATCAATTTTTGCAGTTTGAATGTTACTGGTATCCGCGAGTTGTTAGTAGAAATGACAAGTAGACTACATACAGTAGGTTTTGAAATATTGTCAGAATACTTGCACTGTTTGATTGCAGAAGAAAATGAACATATGTGGTATTTTTCTAAGTTTTGTTTGCAATATGGCGGCAAGATTTATCCTGATCGAGCTTTAGCTATTGCCAGCTTACCAGAAGCGGATATAGCTAACTTCATGCTCTTTACTCGCATTCTAATTTTTGAAGAAATTGTTGATTTTTATAATCGCAAAATGGGTAAAGACCAAACCTTACCAAAATTCATTCAGGACATTAACTGGCTTCATCACTCCGACGAAGGCAGGCACATTACATACGGTCGTCAATATATTGAATTGGTCTTTCAGCAGTTAAAAGACAAATATCCAGAGCAGAGAATTTTAGAAGTTCAGAACGCTGTTAGTGGTTTTATGAAACTTGCTGTGCAAAAGCTCTATCGGCGGGAAATATACATCGATGCGAATCTTGAAAAACCAGGTCGTATGCGCAAAGAATTGCTGGCACATCCAGTCCGCCAGCAATTCAATGACGAGTTACTAAGTAGTACAACTAAGTTTTTCACCAGAATAGGTTTATTCTCAAATAAAAGTGTATTTTCTGAAGCAGAGCTAGTTGTAAATTAGCCTCTTAAAGTTCACAAGTTAAACACACTAAAAAATCCTTGGTCACAAGTTGAGGTATCATGATTTTAATCAATGAAGTTTTTAACGAAGAATTCTACTTGGAGATTAATCCTGAGGCTAGGGAATCGGTTGATCAGGGAGAATTTACCAGTGGACTTAAACACTTTCTTAATGAAGGAATTGATCAAGGTTTGCAATTCTCACCATTTATCGACTTAGATTACTATAAACGAGTTGCTAATCCGGATCTCTCCAACCTCACCAATCGTGAAGCCTTAGACCACTTGTTTGAAGTGGGCATAGAAGAAGGTCGTTTATTTTCACCGTTTGTTGACCTGGAATTTTACAAAGACGCTAATCCTGATCTTGCCGATCTTAGCAATTCTGAGGCTTTGCTCCATCTTCAAGACATAGGCTTGGAAGATGGACGTCAGTTTGCTTCGTTTGTTGACCTCGAAGAATATCGTTCTTTTAATCCGGAGCTTGCCACTCAAAGCTTGACCAATGCCTTCATTAATCTAGTTACAGAATTCGCACCTGAAGATGAAGGGCGAATTCAATTTCCATTGAATGCAGCTCGCACCTCCTTTACAGATGAGGTGGACATTGTCACACAGGAAATGCTTTCTGGTTCAGGTAATGCTGAAATAACATACTCCAAGTTAGCTAATACAGTGACTATGGATTTTGATTTTACAGGGCTTCCCTACAGGTTAGACATTACACGACCAGAGAACGTCTCAACACCTTATAATCAATTTCCTATATCTGTAGAAAACGGAAAGTGGCAAATTTTAGTCCTAACGAATCTAAACAATATCCAGACTACTTTTTGGTATGATGGTCAAGATGGTCAGCTCATTGGCAACGAATTTGACGTTTTTGATATTCCTCCAGATCATGATTCTCCCCTCGACATCAATAATGATGGAGTAGAGGACACGCCAGTCTTACTTCCTACATCAAAATTGGTTTTCACTCCCATATTTGAAGGTAATCCAGACGGTACAGCTAATGTTACCTTAGAGTTTGCTTACGATCAAATCCTTGATGAGCAAGGAAAAGGCGGAACATTTTTCACTTTCGTGCCCTACAATATCAACAAGCCGGATGAAATTGGAATCTATTATACACAAGGCGGTTTGCCAATATCAGAAGCACCAAGTTGGGATGATGTTTTAGAGACTATTCGTAATGGAGGACCTGGCT
Source organism: Moorena sp. SIOASIH (assembly GCF_010671925.1). Classification (GTDB taxonomy): domain Bacteria; phylum Cyanobacteriota; class Cyanobacteriia; order Cyanobacteriales; family Coleofasciculaceae; genus Moorena. The sequence goes on from NZ_JAAHIH010000006.1 coordinate 837,729, forward strand.
TTAGCATAGGTCTTGCCCTGGTTCCCGATCCCAAACCTGATTATCTCGCGTCCCGCAGTTCTCTCATGATTGGGTACACTGCTTTTTATCCTGATGTTATCCCAGAGGGAGTAATATTTGAACCTATCTTAAATTTATACAGGTCTACGGAAGTAAATGATTTAAGCACCAACATTAATGAGCCTTCACCAGCAAGACTAGCAGCTATCAAAGCAGAAACTGAAGCTGTTTTTGGGACTTTAAATGGTGATGTGTTTGACGCTGTAGATTCAAGAGACGAGTTTGATGGGAATCACGATCTTCTCTTCACAGGAGAAGGCGATGATTTAGTCGATGCTAGCCAAGCTAGTGCACCTATGTTTCCCAGTACTGTTGGCAATAATCGCATATTTGCAGGTTCTGGAAGAGACGAGCTATTTGCTGGAAGCAATGACCGTCTCTCTGGGGGTAGAGATAATGATATTCTAGATGCTTCATTAGGAGCAGGAAATAATCGGCTTTATGGAGGTGAGGGAGATGACTTACTTTTTGCAGGAATAGATGATCGCTTGTTTGGCGGGCATGGTAATGATCAACTCGATAGCAGCCTTGGTAGAGGCAACAACCGCCTTTATGGTCAAGAAGGCGATGACATTTTTATTGCCGGTAGTGATGATAAATTTTTTGGAGGCGATGGAGACGATACTTTTTTTGTCACCGACGGTAATAACAATATCTTCACTGGAGGTTCAGGAAATGATTCATTCTGGATAGTTACTACTGAATTTCTCACTTATCCAAACACTATTACCGATTTTGAAGTGGGTGTGGATGTTATTGGTATCGGTGGTATTGAAGCATATTCAATTGAGGACATAGTGCTAAGTCAAGTACATGATGATACTGTGATTTCTTTCTCTGACTTCGAGATAGCCATACTTCAAAACACAGAAGTTAGTGCCTTAAAAGCAGCAGAAAATGCTTTTATCTTTGCTTAAGCCAAGGTTTCAAATACGGCGGAGTTATTATGATTAGTTCTGTCGTTTTGGATAAGCTGTAAATAAAAATAATACTTTAAAGTTTTATATTACAACAAAATCAAACAGACAAAAAAAATACAGAAAGATAAACTCATGAACGAATTAGTGCTTACCAAAGATACAACTAAGTTTGTAAAAACTCTCAATAAGCTCATTAGCCAAACTAATGCTGATACTTATGATCCATTCAAGGAACTTGTTTGGCCTGAATATATAGAGGGTGGCAAATTATGGATGTCCCTTGACCTGATGTCGATCCACGGAACTCGCTTTGAGGATGAGCTTTCTCAGGAGCAGTTAATTGAGCTAAGCAAATGGGAATTTATCAATTTTTGCAGTTTGAATGTTACCGGTATCCGCGAGTTGTTAGTAGAAATGACAGGTAGACTACATACAGTAGGTTTTGAAATATTGTCAGAATACTTGCATTGTTTGATTGCAGAAGAAAATGAACATATGTGGTATTTTTCTAAGTTTTGTTTGCAATATGGCGGCAAGATTTATCCTGATCGAGCTTTAGCTATTGCCAGCTTACCAGAAGCGGATATAGCTAACTTCATGCTCTTTACTCGCATTCTAATTTTTGAAGAAATTGTTGATTTTTATAATCGCAAAATGGGTAAAGACCAAACCTTACCAAAATTCATTCAGGACATTAACTGGCTTCATCACTCCGACGAAGGCAGGCACATTACATACGGTCGTCAATATATTGAATTGGTCTTTCAGCAGTTAAAAGACAAATATCCAGAGCAGCGAATTTTAGAAGTTTAGAACGCTGTTAGTGGTTTTATGAAACTTGCTGTGCAAAAGCTCTATCGGCGGGAAATCTACATCGATGCGAATCTTGAAAAACCAGGTCGTATGCGCAAAGAATTGCTGGCACATCCAGTCCGCCAGCAATTCAATGACCAGTTACTAAGTAGTACAACTAAGTTTTTCACCAGAATAGGTTTATTCTCAAATAAAAGTGTATCTTCTGAAGCAGAGCTAGTTGTAAATTAGCCCTCTTAAAGTTCAAAGATTAAACATACTCAAATACACTCACAAATCATCTAACGGGACTTTGGTCTGAAAGTCTTGCCAGGAAAATAATTTTCCAAGTCCCACTAGGGTTACTGAATTAATTACAGGGAGGTAATAATGACTTTAGAAGCTGAGACCATATTGGAACAAATCAGACAGTCTATAGGTATAGTACCAAACGCACTTCAGGCTATGTCCGAAGAACCATCACTCTTAAAAGCCTATACAGAACTTGAAGCACTTTTAACGCATTGCAGTCTGAGCAATGTGGAACAAGAGCTTGTTATCTTAACTATCTCCGTGGCAAATGAATGTGAATACTGCGTTGCTGCTCATAGCGTAGCATCCAAAAAAATTAGTGCAGATCAGATTCATTTACTCCGTAATCATCAACCATTGAGTGACTCAAAATTGCAGGTCTTAAGAGAAACCACTGAAGGAATGGTTCATCAGCGCGGACACCTGTCGGAGCAGGAGATATCAAAGTTTATTGAAGCTGGATACACTCATTCGCAATTATTAGCTATTGTTCTAATTATTGCTTTTAAAATTTTAACTAACTACAGCAACCATATTAATCATCCAGATTTAGATAATGTGTTTATGGATCAAAAATGGCAAGTAACAGCATAACACTGTGGCAAGCTAGGATATTAGGTGGTGGAGCAATATTAGTTGGTGTTGGTATCTCCCGCATGGCTTTTACGCCCCTAGCAGCTTTGGCAGTTAGTCAAGGATTATGGCCAACTAATGCGCCCAGTAAAATTGGTGCGTTTTTACTGGTAGGTTATGCTGCTGGTGCCGTGGTAGCACCTTGGTTGCTTAGAAAGCTAGGAGCAAGCCAGTTACTACAATTAGGTCTGCTTTTTAGTACCACATGCTTAATTCTTGAATCGGTATATCAAAAAAATGTTGGAGTGTGGCTTTTAACTCGTAGCATTTTTGGTTTTTTCGGTGCTTGTTTAATGGTTTGCGGGCCTATTGTAGCATTGAGCGTTGGCACTTCAAGAGAACGACATAACACTCAAATTTGGACATTCAGTGGTATTGGTTTAGGAGCTTGTCTCTCTGCAAGCATGCTTGAGCTACGGGCAGAATTAATAAATTTGCTTGTGCCAATTATGCTATTTTGTCTCTTGCTTTTTTTAGTGAGTATACTATGGTTTAAAATGCGAACAAAGCTAGAGGCAAAGCATAATTTTTTAAGGTTTTCGCTTCCGTTACCTCTGATTGTCGCTTACGGTTTGTACGCAATTGCCTATATTCCCGCAACGGTCTACTTAAGTGATTACGTCAGCAACGAGCTTGGTTTACCCGTCGGGAATAAGTTGTGGCAATTGTTTGGGTTAGGGGCGATCCTCAGTCCGTGGTTGGCAACTACGTTATCCAAAAAAATCGGTTCGCCAATTACCTTAAATATCACTTATATCTTGCAAACCTTAGCCTTTTTAGTACTTGCCTTTAGTAAGCAAATTGAGTTATTAGCCATCGGCTCTACAATCACTGGTGCTTGTGTTCCTGCGGTAGTTCTCTTAACGGCAGCAGAACTTCGTCGAACTCTAAAGACCAATTATTTTCCGTCTGCCTGGTCATTTGCAACATTAGTTTTTGCTTGTGCACAATCTGCGGGTGCTATAATCTTTGCACTCTGTTTCCAATTAATTGAAACCTATCAACCGATTTTTTGGGCAGGGACTTTGCTGTTGATTCCTGCTTGCTACCTGGCTTTAAAGCATAGTAAAAGTGTATCATAAAGATGTATTAGTTTCGGAAAAGGAGTTTTGATGGAAAATATTACTATTACGCATTTAGAAGACACTATCTATGGGCGTAACTCTAGAGATTTACGACAAACAGCTCTGAAAAATAGTCGAGAAGGGGCATATGCAGCACTCGAAACATTTTATCACAGCTTTAATCAACGCTCCCTTCAAGTATTAGAAAGAGTATGGACACCAAACGATTTAATTCAGTTAAATAATCCATTAGGTGGTATTGAGCGTGGATATAAGCCTATAAAAGATTTATATCAACGCATTTTTGAAGGTTCAGCTAAGGTCTGGGTCGAATTTTACGATATTGTTGAATATTTCGACAACAATACGGCAATTTTTGCAGGTCGCGAACGTGGTGAATTTGAACTGGGTGATATCACAATACCACTTGATATTCGTACCACACGTATTTTCCATTATCTTGGTAGCGATTTAGGCTGGCGACAAACTCATCACCACGGTTCCATTGATGAGCCAAATTTACTTCAGCAATATCAAAACGCTGTCAAAGGAAATTAAGATTCCTGCTCAGGAAGGCAAGGCTGGTCACAGACCTTTGACACTCCCCTGTTCCCTTGCTGCATCGCTTTATATAGCGTTTTCTAGTCTAATGAGGTACACAAGTTTTTTCCCTCTTCCCTCTTCCCTCTTCCCTGCTCCCTGCTCCGAAGTCCCTGCTCCCTAAAACCCAAAAATTTGTACCTCACCTAATTTAAAACCGCTATATTCCTCTTCTGTCACTCTCCGAGAAGTAAAATAAGAGAATAAACAGATTGGGGGCGTTGCTTAATAATAGAATGAATTTAAGAGTAGGTGCGCGCCTCCTAGGGCGAGTAAATCGCCCTTGGGTCGCACCTGTGGAATGGGTATCTTCCCCGTTCCTGATTTTTTCGGGTGGGCAGGATGCCCACCCTACTCCTATTCATTCGAAGATTCAGCAACGCCCAACTGAAAGCCTACACTCCCCTAAGGACTCGTGTAAAAATAACCTGAACAGTTTTTTTGCTGGAAGCTATATCTCACAATTTATTCTAGATAAAATTTGTACAACTTATTTTTACATGGCTCCTAACGGGTGAGTGTAGGATGGTCACAAAAACACAATCTGGAGCTGTAACTCAAAACCAGGAAGCAAATGCGATCGCAGTATATCTCCAGGAAACAGGGTCTCGACTAAGGTAAGCTTGGCATTTTGTCGCAGATAAACCTCAAGTTTAGTAGTGCGCCAATCCACAATCCAGTATTCACGAACCCCCCGCACTGAGTAGAGTTTCAATTTGACTTCTCGGTCACGACGCTCATGTTGACTTCCTGGTGATAAAGATTCTATCAAAACGTCCTGAAATCTGAGAACCCCGCGTCTTTAGACCGGGGATGAAAGACAGAGACGGGGTTGACCCCGTCGTATCCGAATTAAGTGTTATTTATCTCTTCTGTGATCCAATTTTCCAAGAATTCTCCGACAGTCGTCCCAGAATCCTTAGCAGAAAGTTGAAGCCATTTCCAAGCGGTATCGGTCAACCAAACACCGTGCCGCTTTTTTAACTCATCGTGATATCCGAGTACCCCCCTCATTATTTTTCTGGCTTTCCGCTCTTTTGTTGAAATAATTAGAAACAATGACTATAATAGAAGTATTTTATAAAAACAAGGAGGTGATAACAAGTGTATAAAACAGTCCCAGTGAGAGCCAACTTATCAGACGGGGAAAAAGCCTTCTGGGAATTTCAATGCCAACAGGCAAATAGTTTGTTTAATTGTGCAATTTATTACGCCAAACAAAAACACTACGCTTGGTTAGAAGAACAAGAGGCTTATACTACCTTTTGGCGAGGGGATGAACTTAGATGTGGTTGGAAGACCTACAAATGTTCGACGAAATATCCTGAGTTATACAAAGCCTTGAAACTTAGTCCTCATTACAAGGGGATGGCTGCTCAGTCCGCCCAGCAGACTTTAAAAACAGTAGGAGAGGCAATCACTAGCTACAACCAATTAGTTTCCCTTTATTACAAGGGACAAGTGGATAGACCAAAATTTCCTAGATACAGGAAGAAGGGCGGACTAGCTGCTGTGACATTCCCTAAGCAGGCTTTAACATTTAAGGAAGGAGTTTTCTATCCTTCAGTTAGCAAAGAAAGCAAGCCTGAACTGATAACTAAGATAGCTCTTGAATTACCTGACTTCATAGATTCTGATTGGGTGAAAGAGGTCACAATTCGCCCATATTACGGACAGTTTTGGATCGATTGGGTTATTAATGACGGCAGAGAGCCCATAAAAGAGAATCCAAATCTGGACTACTCCCAGGCTCTAGGAATAGATCACGGCGAGGATAATTGGCTAACATGCGTTTCTACCAAAGGGAAAAGTTTTATTGTTGATGGCCGCAAACTCAAGTCGATAAACCAGGGGTATTGTAGGCTGGTAGCTAAACACAAGAAAGGTAAGCCTGAGTTTTATTGGGACAAAAACCTTGACAGAATCCAGATAAAAAGAAACAATCAGATGCGAGATGCGGTCAACAAGGCGGCAAGATTCATTATCAATCACTGTCTGTGCGATCGCATTGGGAATCTTGTTGTTGGCTGGAACGAAGGTCAAAAAAAATGTTCTAATATGGGGAAAGATGGAAATCAAAGATTTGTCGCAATTCCTACTGGCCGATTAATAGAAAGACTAAAACAACTCTGTCCGGAATATGGTATCAATTTGATTGTCACCGAAGAATCTTATACCAGTAAAGCATCATTTTTGGACGAGGATCCATTACCGAAAATTGGTGAGAAACCCAAAGGGTGGAGTCCATCGGGAAAGCGTGTAAAACGCGGACTGTATAAGACATCTAAGGGAAAACTGATAAATGCAGACTGTAACGGCGCTGCGAACATTATCCGAAAAGTAACCACACAGCTAATCGACCTAGCCAAGGTGGGTAGGGGAGTTTTGACACTCCCGCACCGGTATGATCCTTTTGAATCTCTTTCTAGATCATACCGAACAAGAAGTGAAGCAGTACGGGTTTACCCTACTGCGTAACAACCTTGTAGAATCCCCCTTTTTTAAGTGGGGGAGATGTCAAGATCAGGTCTGGCGCTTCGGTTAAATGCCCTGCTTCATCCAGCATCTCTGGCAATCGATTCTTGTCGGAAACCCAGACAGCATCCGGTTCCACGGCATTCTCCTGGTCAAAAACAATACCTGGAACTAGGACAGCTTCACCATAACCCTTATCACTTAAAGACCAGAAATCAACGGCACTATATAACCTTCCCACCACCTTGTTGTGGTTCCAATGGCGGGATCTGGTCACAAACAAGTCTCCATCGATAACTTCATATCTATTACCGTCCTCTGGTAACAGATCTAAGTCTGCGGTGGTGAATCGAATCTGATCAACGGTGGTCGTCTCAGTCATAACTTCTTTTCAAGTTCAGTTTGACCCCGTGGGTGGAACTGGCATCTTGGTGTGGAACTGGCATCTTGCCAGTTTCCTGCCTGGTTTCGGGCATCTTGTTGTGGAACGGGCATCAGGGGTAGAACTGGCATCTTGCCAGTTTCCTGCCTGGTTTCGGGCATCTTGTTGTGGAACGGGCATCTTGGTAGAACTGGCATCTTGCCAGTTTCCTGCCTGGTTTCGGGCATCTTGTTGTGGAACGGGCATCTTGGTAGAACTGGCATCTTGCCAGTTTCCTGCCTGGTTTCGGGCATCTTGGTAGAACGGGCATCTTGGTAGAACTGGCATCTTGCCAGTTTCCTGCCTGGTTTCGGGCATCTTGTTGTGGAACGGGCATCAGGGGTAGAACTGGCATCTTGCCAGTTTCCTGCCTGGTTTCGGGCATCAGGGGTAGAACTGGCATCTTGCCAGTTTCCTGCCTGGTTTCGGGCATCAGGGGTAGAACTGGCATCTTGCCAGTTTCCTGCCTGGTTTCGGGCATCTTGGTGGAACTGGCATCTTGCCAGTTTCCTGCCTGGTTTCGGGCATCTTGGTGGAACTGGCATCTTGCCAGTTTCCTGCCTGGTTTCGGGCATCTTGGTAGAACTGGCATCTTGCCAGTTTCCTACCTCGTTTCGGGCTGCCCCAACAAAGCGCGAAGAGTCAGAACACCAAAAAATTCTCCCCATCTCCCCATCTCCCCAAACTCCCTACTCCCTACTCCCTACTCCCTACTCCCTTCCCTAAATAACAAAATTATAGGAAATCCTACCATAAATCGTCACAATTTCAAGTTAACCTAGTTCAAAGATGTGGGATGGGGCGCAGTAAGGGTGGGAAGAATGTGCCTCATCAGGATGATAAGCGCTATAGTTATCATAATACTTATAATAGTTATCTAGTTATTGCTGGCTTCGTGTTCTGTTAAGTCTGACCAAATTTGACAAAATCTGACTAAGTTCGGTTCCAGGTTCTTAGTCAAGAACTTTTTATCATGGTTTATAAAATCAAGAGGGAAACTAGAATACCCTGGTTATGGGTCATATGCTGAGAGACTTTCAACTGCTGAACTGTGTTGGGTGAGGATTTATGTTAAAAGAGCGTAGACAGCAATTTCGGTTATTGGCTGGAGCCATAGTGTTATTGGTATCAGTGTGCCTCGGAGCAGTATTCTTAGGTGTCACCGTAGCAAATCAACTAGAGGAAAAAGAAGAAAACAAGACTGCCAGCCAAGGGTTAACGGAGTCAACAGGCAAATCGGCTGTAGCTCGGCTGGTTTCCCTGCCACCCCAACAACGAGCAACTAACCTAGATGCCTTTGCCTCAGGTCCGAAGTCTCGGGAACAGTATCGCGCCCGTTATCTGTTGGCATCGGATTTAATTCAACAAAATCAGCCAGAACAAGCCCTAAACCATCTCGAAGGGCTTGAGTCAGATTATCCAGTATTGGCATCCCACGTTGTCCTCAAACGTGCTCAAGCTTACCAAGCCATGGGGGATAGCGCTAAGGCCACAGCAGCGTGGACTACTATCCTGAAAAAGTACCCCAACCAAGCAGTGGCAGCAGAAGCCCTTTATCATCTAGGAAAATCTAATCCCAAGCACTGGGACGATGCGATCGCAAAATTTCCTAGCCATCCCCGTACTCTAGAAATTGTCCGACAGCGCCTCAAAGACAATCCCAACCAACTCCCATTACTATTAATCTTAGCCAAGCACACTCCTAAAGCCCTAGGAATGCAGGAGATCCGAGACCGGATCGTTGACAAGTATGCTGACCAACTCACCCCCGAAGACTGGGAAATGATTGGCACTGGTTACTGGGAAACCTGGAAATATGGCAAAGCTGGAAAAGCCTACGCCCAAGCCCCCCGTACTCCCCGCAATCTCTACCGTGCAGGTCGAGGGCTTCATTTAGATACAAAAGCCAGCAAAGGCAAAATCTTTTATGAACAGTTGATCAGCGCCTATCCCAATGCCAAAGAAACGGGATTAGCCTTGAGGCGTCTTGCCAGTATCTCCAAGCCAAAAGAAGCCATAGTCTATCTGGATCAAGTCATCCAGAATTATCCCGATGAAGCTCCTCAAGCCTTGCTCGACAAAGCCAAAATCCTAGAAAAGCTCAACAGCAAAGTTTCTGCTGGCCAAGCTCGTAAGTCGGTACTAACCCAATATGGTAGTTCTGATGCTGCAGCTAATTATCGTTGGCAAATGGCTCAAAAAAAAGCAGCAAAAGGCAAGCTACAAGAAGCATGGCAATGGGCGCAACCGATTACCACCAAAAATCCCGATAGTGACATCGCTGCCCAAGCTGGCTTCTGGGTAGGTCGATGGGCAAGTCAGCTGGGGCGTCCCAATGATGCCAAAGCTGCCTTTGAGCATGTAATAGCTCGTTATCCAGAATCCTACTATGCATGGCGGTCGGCCAACTATTTAGGCTGGAATGTAGGGGACTTCACCTCCGTGCGCTACTTAATGCCCAAAGTGGTCAGACCCCAAGCTAGACCCTTACTAACCGACGGTTCTGGAACCTTAAAAGAACTGTACCAACTTGGTCAAGATTACGATGCTTGGGCTCTGTGGCAAGTGGAATTAGGAGAGCGCAAAGAACTCAGTGTCTCAGAGCAATTTAGTGATGGTTTATTGCGGCTAGGGATTGGGGATAATCTCAAAGGCATTAACCAAGTCTGGAGCCTAAAACGACGAGAGACTCCCCAAGAAAAAGCGGAATGGGCAGCACTGCGTGACGAACCAAAATACTGGCATGCTCTATTTCCCTTCCCTTTCCAAAATTCAATTCTTAACTGGTCTGGTCAACGGCAGCTTAATCCCTTACTAGTAACTGCCTTAATTCGCCAAGAGTCTAGATTTGAGCCAGAAATCCGTTCCGTTGCTGGTGCCATGGGTTTAATGCAAGTGATGCCAGGAACAGGTAGTTGGGTTGCCCAAAAAATCCAGTTGAAAGAATACAATCTTAAAAACCCTGATGACAACATTAAATTGGGCACATGGTATCTAAGCTTTACCCACCAACAGAACAATAATAACTCCCTACTAGCCGTTGCCAGTTACAATGCCGGTCCCGGTAATGTATCCAAATGGGTGAATAGATACGGTTTTAGTGACCCCGACGCCTTTATTGAAAAAATTCCCTTTCGAGAAACCAAAGGTTACGTGAAAACAGTGTTTGGTAATTATTGGAATTATTTGCGACTCTATAATCCTGATATTTCCCGGATGGTAGAAGCTCACGCTGCTACTAATTCAGTAGCATCATCTAAATGATTTTAGGGAGTCGGGAGTCGGGAGTCGGGAGTCGGGAGTCGGGAGTCGGGAGTCGGGAGTAGAGAAAGAGAGGGAAGTGTGGGAGGTGTGGGAGGTGTGGGGAGATGGGGAGATGGGGAGATCGGGAGATGGGGAGATGGGGAGATCGGGAGATGGGGAGATCGGGAGATGGGGAGATCGGGAGATGGGGAGATCGGGAGATGGGGAGAAGCAGCAAAAGCTTTTGTAGTAAACTTTTGCCTATTGCCTATTGCCTATTGCCTATTGCCTGTTCCCTATTCCCTGTTCCCTATTCCCTATTCCCTGTTCCCTGTTCCCTTGGCTATATGATTAAAGCGTTTGCGATTAGGATACAACCGGATCAGGATTTAAAAGCTAGCCTAATCAATATTGTCAAACAAAAAACTATTCAAGCTGGTTTTATCCTGACAGCTGTTGGCAGTCTCAAACAAGCTAACCTTCGATTCGCTAATCAAAATACTACCCAATTATTTATCGAAAAATTCGAGATAGTATCTTTAGTTGGAACTCTATCCATCCATGGTGTCCATTTACACATTTCCCTTGCTGATAAAAATGGTAAAGTTATAGGTGGTCACCTAGCTGAAGATTGTATCATCTATACAACAGCCGAGATAGTAATCGGAACCAGTGAAGAATTTAGTTTTCTGAGAACACTCGATCAAAAAACTGGCTACAAAGAACTGGAAGTTCGGAATAAAAATGTAGTGTGATTGTAAGCTATCAGCTATTAGCTCTCAGCTCTCAGCTCTCAGCTATCAGCCATTAGCCCTAGGCCAAGCTACACCGAACAGCTTTTGAATAAAATAAACTGACGGCTGACCACTGACCGCTGACCGCTGACCGCTGACCACTGACCGCTGACCGCTGACCGCTGACCGCTGAATGCTTACATCCACAAAACCTGAAACTATGAAGACTACTGAAACAATTAAACCCGTTTTGATAAGTTCTTGAGTAATGAACTAGTCCCCAAAGCAGCTAATCCTAAGAAACCTAACAGTGATGTGGTTTCAGGAACAGGGGCGGGCTGAACATCAAGACCTTGGCTAGCTGGTTTAAAGAGACTGGTTACATTTATACCATTAGCATCAATTGCAGAGGTAACGGTAACTGCTAAGTCAGGCAATCCATCATTCTTAAACCCAGGGAGTACTTCGTAAGTTGCCCTAACTATCTCTAGAGTAGAGTTTGGAGAAACTCCAATTGAATCACTACGTTGAAAAAGTGCTGTAGGTATTCCAAAGGGTGGGTTTTCTATTAAGTTTCCGGTAAACTCTGAAAAAGCAGCTCTATCTCCATCTGTCCTAAATACTTCTAGAGTAAGAAGCTCAGTAGGATCTTGTGGTGAAAGAATCTCCAATGACTGTAAATTAGCGGTGAGACCGCTAGTATCTAAAATGAAAGAGAAATCAATGGTGTCACCAACATTGACTTCAAGGTCATTGATGGCATCTTTGTCTAATTGTGATCCAATCGGAGTGAATGATACGGAGGCTCCATAAGCTGGAGTAACTGCGATCGCTCCCAGAAGTACGAAAGAAGCACTAATGTCAGTTAATTTCATCAGTATTGATATAAAAAACTACTATCAATAGTTAATCAAACATTCCTGGATTTGATTATGAAGAGTAAGTAAACTTAGCTAAAAGATTAAGTGATGAAAATAAAAACTAATGATGAAAGAAAAAACGTAAGCATATGCGCGTAGCGCATATGCTTACGTTTATGCTTCAACCTCCAACAATCCCCGTAAAGCCTCTTTCATCTCATCCTGACTAGTAGTTGCTGTCCCAAACTGGCGCACCACAATGCTAGCGGCCAAATTCCCCAAAACCGCTGCTTCCCAGTAAGAAGCCCCCAGACACAAGCTCAAGGTCAGGGCTGCGACCACCGTATCCCCAGCACCAGTGACATCAAACACATCGGTGCGATTAAAGGCTGGGATATGCTCAACCTTACCATCACGACCAAACAAACTCATCCCCTGTTCACCACGAGTAATCAGAATTTGTTCCCCTTGAGTCAGTGCCAACAAATCTCTACCAGCTCTCAACAAATCGTCAAAACTCTTAATCCCATACCCCACTGCTCGCTCCGCTTCTGGCAGATTGGGAGTAAAAACTCTAGCGCCATGATAACGCTCCAGATCCTTCTGAGTATCTACAATGGTGCGGTCGTGAGACAAAACCGCTTCAATCACTGGTGGTGTAAACACACCATCTCCGTAATCAGAACAAACTACAGCATCTACCTGACCTAAATGCTGTCGTATTTGTGCTGCCAACTCTAACTGCTTATCCCGGTCGGGCAATTCATCTGACTTGCGGTCTATTCGCACAATCTGCTGAGTCACCGACTGACGGGCATGACCAGCAATCCGGCTTTTAGTCACAGTTGGTCGGTCTGGATCAATTACGATCGCACTAGTATCAATCTCCACCTCCTCAAACATCGTCCGCAGCACTTGCCCTTGAGGATCTTTACTCAAAAACCCAGCTACCTTAACCTCTGCTCCCAGCTTAGCAAAATTATAAACAGCATTTGCCCCACCACCAGGAGTTTGACGAGTGGTTTCATGACGTATTATTAATACTGGTGCTTCTCGTGAAATTCGTTCCACTTCACCTGTGAGAAACTCATCAAGAGTTAAATCACCAACCACGAGCACCTTGGATTGCTTAAAACCATCAATTAGCTCAAACAAACGGGGAGCTGAAGCAGTTAGTTGAGTTTTGAAAGACGCAAATTCAGTCATAGAGCAAAGAGAGTAGGGAGTAGGGAGTAGGGAGTAGGGAGTCGGGATAATAAAATTTAATGTACTTGATAACTGTGATAACGCTATAGTTTAGTATTAATTAGTTTATCCTTACTGTTACTTTAAATACCAGCTATCAGCTATCAGCTATCAGCTTTTACCCAGACTTTCAATTCCCATTAATCTCGAAGTCTTAAATTCTCCCGTTCCAGGTTGATCTTAAGCTTACAGCTGACCGCTGACAGCTGTTCGCGTAGCCTGCGCGTAGCGCATATGCTTAGGGATTAGTTTACCAGAATGTGGTTGGGATTTATCAAAACGTTTTCAACTAAGTACTTGGACATCAATTATGTTAACTGTGTTAAGAAATTTAAAGTTTATAAACCCGTTTCTGTTCCCTGTTCCTTACTCGCTAATTCCTATTGCTATAGTATCAACCGTTATTCACAATAGCATTTTATTATTTTTAAGTAAGTTTTATGTAAAGTTTATGTATTGTTAGTCAATTATCCTGCCCCTTGCTATAGACTTATTTTTATTACTTAAGCCTCAGTACTATCAACAAATGATTACCAGGGGTAAATCAATGTTAAAGCTACAAAGTATCTGCCAAAACTTAGCACTACTAACTACTGGTGCGGCTTTAAGCCTAGCAGTTATTGAAACTAATCCTGCCCAAGCTATTACCATTACCTATGAGTTTTCAACAGAAGAATTTTCTGGTAAGTTCAGCTATGATGACGCCAATGAAACTCGGAGAGAATTTGATTATCGTGAGCCTGGTATTACCGTGGTCGAGTTAACGTATCCAGTAGATGAGATTGAGTTTTTTTTCAACAATAGAACCTATACCAAGGCGGATTCTACGAGAGAGCCTGTATGGTCAATCCTGGCCGAACAAGGCCAGCTAAGTTGGGCTACAGAAGATTTTAGTTTTAATCCTGATAGTGGTCCGAGTATTTTCGGAGACTTATTTACTGCGTTCGAGGTAGATGGAGAATTCGTAGACACAGTGAGTTTTAGGCTGGTTGAAGATGAACCACCAGCAAGTGTACCTGAACCTGGCACAGTTATAGGACTTACTCTTTTAGGTTTAGGCTGGCTCTCACAGAAAAAGATAGCATCTTCGCCAAAGGTATAGAAAAAACAGACTAAAAAAACCTAAGCATATCCGCTACGCGCACGCTACGTGAACAGCTATCAGCCTATGCGCTACGGGCACGCTACTTGAGGTGCCGTCAGCTTTTGAATAAAACAGGTAAGCATCAGGGCTATAGCAATCCTATATGATTCGTGAAATATATTGGCCAAAGCTATCGTTATAACCCTTGCCCAGTAAGGATTTACGATTTTGCAGATTTTACAAATGATTTAGGATTGCTATATATAGCAATTCTCAGGAGGAGTGAGCGACATTGCTTATCCTTTTAAGGCAGAAGGCACCCACCCCAGGGCAAAGGCATCTTATTTTGAAACGCCTACTGGATATGAGATTCATAGGATAAGTACTTTTGCTGATCAATTTTGAAATCTTTGTTAGGTGCGCTTTCCGCATCTAATTATTAAATTCGCCACGGGTCGCACCTCTTGATGCAGTGCGGTCATGGGGGAAACCACGGCAGTCGCTCATGGGGGGAACCCCCACATGAAGGCGCTGCCTTCCCAAGACCGTAATGGTGCGTTTGACCCGTAATTAAATTCGCCACGGGTCGCACCTGAGGCATCGCTTCTGAGTAAGGCTTATAGAATTTAGATGCGTTTGCCCTGGTCAAACAAGGCTTCCATACTGCCACTCACAAGAAATTCCTTTAAAGAACCGAAAACTTCTCTTGCTCCCTTATTTATTAACAGCTTCTCTTGAAAGTTAGAACTAATACCAATGCAATACATACCAGCAGCATCTCCAGCTTGTATACCAGTTGGACTGTCTTCAAAAACTAAAACTCGCGAGTTGAAGCTTGATGGGATATTAAGCTTTTTGGCACAAGCTAGATAAGGATCGGGATGAGGTTTTTTGCGTGCACAATCTTCGTAGCCCAATACAACCGTAAAAGCAAGATTGTAGTGAGTTAAAATTTTAGTAATGTATCTTCTCGACCCATTGCTTACAATCCCATAGGGAACCTTTTTTGCTTGTAACAAATCCACTACTTCTTCCACCCCTTCTAAGAGAGAGGGGTATAGAGTGGAAGATAACATAAGAGATAGCTTGGTTTCAGCCAGAACTTCAGCCCGATCGGTCTTTCCTATCTGAGTAGCTAGAAAAAGAGCAATTTCGCCAGATGCTCTTCCAGTGAGTTTTTTCCTGGGATAATCTGGCATAGTAGTGCCAAATACTATTTGATACGCTTGTCTCCACATTTGACTGTGAATCTCAAAGCTATCAACCAGAACTCCATCAAAATCAAAGATAACCCCTTTCAAATAATATGTCATGCAAATATTTTTTGTAGATAACCGTTCAGAAACTTTCCTCTTGGGTCCATTTGCCTGCGAAGGTTAATAAATTCTTCCCACTTTGGATAAATCTTTTTGAAGTCGCTAGCAGTCATCCTATGTCTTTTAGCCCAATGTGGTCGCCCCTCATACTTCTTAAATACATCCTCAATAGTTTTAAATGCAGAGTATGAGTCAGCATGCTCTGGAATACGTGTAACGCAGCCCACAGTTACAATGTCGCAATCGTAAGCATAACTCAACCATGCTGTCTCTCGACAAATAAAACGAATATCCATCGGAATATGAGCATAGGATTTATTCTGGTGAGAGTTGAGAGTTTTTTTGAGTTCTAAAAAACAGGCTTCAAAACGGTCTCTTGGAACGATCCACTCAGACAGTTCAATTGTCGAGCCCCTCGATTTTGTCACTGTTTCTTCATACAGCCTTCCTAGATGTAAATAGACATGATTAAAAAAGAGCCTTTGAATAATCTTGTTAGCCAGAACAGTTAAAAATGGATATTTAACTGTATATTTATACAGTAATGCAGAAACTTTTCTTCTATGCTTAATGTACCAGGGCTTTTTAGATGTATTGTGGTTCAGTGATTCTGTCTTAATCCCTTTAATTACATAGCCATATCCTGTATGTGGGAGCCACAATATTCTATAAAAAAAATTGTTTGATAGTTCTTTTTTCCATGTACTTAGCCAAATATTATCCTCTATCGGCTCTTCTTTGATGTATAATAAAAAAGCTGGCTCACACTTGATTGTCACCGTTGAAATCACTCCCAATAAACCCAATGATACTTGGGTCGCATCCATGAGAGGAGAACCTTGGGTTACATTAATAACAGTGCCATCAGCAGTTATCAAACGACAAGAAGTAATATAGTATGACAGCAAATGAGCTTCTCTTCCAGTGCCATGAGTTCCGGTTGCTAAAGCACCCCCTAGAGAGATCGTATCAATGTCGGGTAAAGCAGGTAAAGACCATCCTTCAATATCGATTGCCCTTAAAAGGCTTTTTAGAGTTATTCCACTTTGGACTGTTATTTCCATTTGCTCTTTATCAATTTTAAGTATTTCATTATACTTTTCTAAGGAAATTAAAGTTGAGGTGCCAGCACAAATGTCAGCAGATGATTTTCCAGTCCCAATTACGCGAACACTAGAAGTATTTTGAATAATTTCAATTAACTCAGTTTCATTTGTTGGGGTGCAAAGGGTTTCATAAGAATGTTTAATTCTGTTATTCCAACTTTTCCAAACTTTTCCAGTACTATTTGATTGTGATTGCCTAATCATGTTCGATGCCTCAAAAAAATTTAGCTTAATCTATTGTTAGGACAACACTCTGAAGTCACTCAAAATTCCAACAGCAAACGTCTGCTGTACAATACCTATAAAATTCTGGCAAAACCAGGAAAAACCTTGCAATGACCAGTTTTAAGGCTTGCTTCCTGCTTCAATCTAGGGGGGCGACTGCTTCTAGTTCACAGTCACAGGCGTAACTTTGGGTACAGCCTAACCTAGTAAATTGATTCACGAACCCGTACTGGGACAAATACTATCATAGACAGTAAAAGATGCCCCGTCTTTTTTACCCTTTTTCTTAAACTTAAAAGCTCTGCTGAAATTACAGATTTCACACTTTTTTGATAACTGAATTCCAATTCTTTGAAACATTGTAGCCATACATATCTAAGTAATAACTATCTATTAAATACTCATCTTCATGATTTTTCAGCCATCCTTCCAACTCTTTCATTAGCCTTTCCCCTAATGTTTCTTGGTCGGGATAATCTTCTTCATAGGTGCCAATAACTTTCTCATCTTTGATGCCACGCTTCCACATTAAAGGATTAGTATCCTCAATAATGATATAGTCTCCACTCTGAAGACCATTGTTATGAAAATACTCTAAAATTCCCGCTGAATTGACATGAGCATCTTCAGTAATGAACCAAGGATGAGGGAGAGTAGAGAGTAGCTCGGGAGGCAATATAGACTCTATGCAATTACTATCTCCTTCTATAAACCGAACTCTTGGGTGGTCTTTCGCCTTATCATCTAGGAGAGATAAATCTATGTCAATTGAGTAAACGCAGCTTTCAATTTCCAATGCCTTCGCAATATCTGCAAACCAAATTGCACTACCACCATTGAATGCACCGATTTCAATAATCGTTTTAGGTTGAAGCTCGTACATCAGCATCGGATAAAGAGTGATTTCCGGAACTCCTTTAGCCAAAATCATTCCTTTCCATGTCTGTAAATTGTTGTTTTGCAACAGATTTTTCCACGCGGCTTCTGGAAGATCACTACGATACTCTCGATCAGAAATCTTGACAAACCGTTTTTGGTTCGATAGTTCGTGTTTATGTTTGGCAATTTGAACTGTTGTTTTGAAACTCATAATATTATCCTTTCATATGTTCATAGATAATCATACAATAGTTTCATTGAATTCACAATCTAATTGACCTGTGTTGAGCCAATGAAAACAGTCTTGTTCCAATTGTGTCCGAGCTATCTGTTCGTACTTGTCAAGATCTTCAGAAGTTAAAACATTTCGCCATTGACTCTTCTCACCCTTCCGAAAAAAGACATTGGCTCCTCCTTCTAAAAAAGTTCCATTGAAAGGAGCTAACAACTCTGCGTTTTGTTTCATATAGCTAAAACTGCAATGTTCAAGAATCCTTTCCCAGTTTTCAGGTTTGATTGAAATATCTAGAAAAGCTGCAATTCGCTTCACCTGTCCTGGCAAATCTTGTTTAAGCAAATTAAAATGAACAAGTAATACATTAGGCAATCCTCGAATATTCCACCCCGAACGAATGTGGTTCCAGTATGACAAGATAGGATATCCGTCTAGATCGAGCCACTGATGAAAATAATCTCGAAACGATATCGTAGGCTTTCGCACTATCCCAACACGGCAAGGTGTTTTATTCATCATTTTAAATGTCTCACTCCATTTGTCTGTAATTAAGCAATTATAGTGATAAAAACTCCAGATTACGTCTTTTCCCTCTCTAGCAACATAAATATACTTTGACCTCGAAGAAAATGATAACGAGTCTGGGGGTAAATGACTTTTTAAAAAGCGACGATGGGTTTGTGCTTCAAGATTTTTTAGCCTTATTTCTTTCGAGATAATTGGCGACTCTACCCAAGGGGATAATTTTGGTATATCTAAACCTTCTTGTCCTTGAAACAACAACTGAGAAACAATTTGTTGCATCCAAGTTGTTCCAGACTTGGGATAAGTTGCAATAATAATATCCCCATCTCTAAACCGGAAATCGTTCCAGATACTCGAATCAACATAATCATAATTATGCCATTCTTCAGTCTTTTGATGTTGTTTGGTTTTCGCAGTCATAGTGAAGGCTCCCTAAAATTAGAAACGAATCTTAATAGACCTCTTGCAAACTTGGCTTTGTGCTATAATGTAAAATCAAAACAACCATGGCGCTTCCCTCAGTTAATGATTATAGATAGCCGCAATCAAATTGCAGCGCCAACCAAAACGACGACGGCGATTACGATAACGCCCTTGAAGCACCTTAAAAATCTTTAAGCGTCTGTTAATATGCTCAATACAGAAATGATTTGACCCGTATCTTGATCAACAATCAGTTAGATTTTGAGGGTGTGACTCTTTTTTTGGCGTTGCTGAGCCAAAGAATGGTATAATAAAAAGAAAACCATAGTAGTTCCGTACTAGTTGCTTTTTTCCAGGGAGGCGGAACTGACCCGATTGCAAAGCGAGCATTTTCAAAAGAGCACAAACCATTGCTTAAAAAGTTTTTGGGGTAATTCCGAAGCACCGTTTGAACTTTTGAGCTGAGAGATTTTGAGCAGATGCATAATTGATCAACAGAAGGGTGTAAAGGCAAGCCACCTTTAAATATACCATGTAATGTATTTTGCAAGAGGTCTATTAAAGAATGCGCCCAAGGCACATCGAATACTCTTCGTAATTAATATACAATAAGACACGACGTACAGTACGCCTAAGTTGGAAGCCTGTTTTTCGGAGCTAACAGATAGTAAATGGCTCTTCCGTACTTGTTATGCTAAATTAACACTTTGGCGAAGGGACTTCTGAGCAGGGACTGAGGCCGTGGGCCACGCGGGGCGCGTTCGGAGCAGTGGAAAGAGGCAGTATTTAGACATTTTTGTTAATTAAATAGCCTCAGAACCCTGTCTTGATGCAGTCGCTCATGGGGGAAACCCCCAAGACCGTAATGGTGCGTTTTCCGCATTAAGAATTAAATTCGCCACGGGTCGCACCTCTGCATCGCTTGTAGAGTAAGCTTTCTGATTTTTTTAACTTGAAATGAGCCCATAGCAGGTACTGAAGAACCTAGTAAATTAACTCCTCACGGTAACTTGAAATCCAATCTCCAATTTCTAAAAATCCTTGATTTCCTGCAGCGTTCGCCTTTGGCGGCTCCTTCGGAGCATGGCCAAAGTAAATAGTGGTAGGCACAGTGGCAGAGTGTGGCGCTGTCCGGCACGACGACGAGGATATTCTAGTCCAGCTTTGGCTTCTATAATTGCGATTTGAGACACGGGAGTAGATGCATTAAATGGCATTTGCCCTGAATTATACCATATTCCGATTACATTTAGAATAAAATAGCCCTGGGTAAGCATTAGTTTAATCTGAGTTAACTCACAGCGTCGTTCGCACAGCGTGGCCAAAGGCCAAAGCCTGTGCTACAAAGAAGCCTGTGCCACAAAGCTCTTTTATTTGAAGCATGATAGCTGATAGCTGATAGCTGATAGCTGTCAGCTGATTCCTTACTTTGATACTCCTTCCTCCACAAACCCCCTCACTTCTGATAAAACATACAATGGTCTTCCTTTAACTTCTTCATAAATCCGTCCTACATATTCCCCCAAAATACCAATAGATACTAACTGCACAGCTCCCAAAAAGAAAATTGCAATCATAATGGTGGCAAACCCAGTCACAGGAGAATTCGGTTCAAAAATCCGCCAGTAAAGCACTAACCCTGCCATTAATAGCGCTATCGCTGTTGCTAATAATCCCAGATAAGTAGCGATTCGCAATGGCACTTTAGAAAAAGAAACCAGTGCATCTACTGCTAGGGCTAGGGATTTACGAATGGTGTATTTAATCTCACCAGCAAAGCGGGGGTCACGTACATAGGAAACAGAGGTTTGCCGCAACCCTACCCAAGAACGCAATCCCCGCACGTAACGGTTGCGTTCTGGCATAGCATTGAGTACATCAACCACCCGTCGATCCATTAAACAAAAGTCCCCCGTATCTAAGGGAATCTCGACATTGGCTAGACGGCGCAGTAAGCGATAAAATAGGTAAGCGGGAAAGCGCTTTAACCAACTTTCACGACGTCTCTGGGTGCGCTGAGCATAAACGATTTGATAACCCTGCTGCCATTTTTCCACTAGCACTGGGATGATCTCTGGTGGGTCTTGTAAATCAGCATCTAGCACAATAATCCCTTGACCCCGCACAAAATTTAGACCGGCAGTGACAGCAATTTGATGACCAAAGTTACGGGAAAGACTTAGGTAACATACCCTTGGGTCTTTTTGATGAAGGTCTCGCATCAGCTCTAGAGAGCGATCGCAACTGCCATCATTGACTAGAATTAACTCCACCTCCCCCAACTGATCCATTACTATACTGATGCGTCGGTACAGTTCTAAAATACTGTTTTCCTCGTTATATACAGGAATAACCAGGGAATAGGTTGGGTTCATCGTTCTTCAACATTTTTGAATTAAGAATGTAGAATGCAGAATGTAGAATTCTAAATTCTTAATTCTACATTCTGCATTCTGACAGACAACCTTCTAACGCCCTAAGTTATTAGGAATTCCCTGACAACCACCAGGGATGGTTTTTCTTGACTTTTCACCGGACCAAGCACAGCAATAGTAGTGCTGCTTTTCATCCATCCGCTGGACACCGGTGAAGTTAACATTTTCCACTACTGCACCGGTGTAAGCTCCAGTGCGATAGTCAGGGGGATGGGTACGACTGCGGGGACTGGCAGTTTCTACTGAACCATAGAATAGGCGGACTCCCTTGAGGTCAGCACCAGTGAGGTTGGCTTCATATAAAACAGTGCGGGATAGATTCGCTTGCACTAAGTCACTGAAGCTGAGATTGGCTCTGACCATATTAGCTTCGCCGAGTTCTGTCCAACGCAAATCTGTACCACTCAGGTCTGATCCGGCTAACATTACATTCAGGTCAATAACCCTTATACCATAAACTCGGTCTTCTTGGTATCCTCCATACCCATCCAACATGGGGCGTCCTAAATGATTATCTCGTCTGAGGGGAGTCAGTAAACGGGCTTGGGACAAAAATCTGAGCACTTTGGCTTTCCCATGGGCATCCACACTACTGAGAATTGCAGCGGTTCTTCCTTCGCAAAATGCCCTCTCTTGGGGCCAATCTTCTAGCAATCCCTGATCATCTAAGGCTAGATCTGAAACTCCCTGAAAGTAAGCATCAATGGTTTGCTGCTGGGTAATCATATTTTGCTGGATGGTCAGGTCTTTGGAAATGACATATTGTCGCCAAGCAATGAATACTGCTAGGACGGCAATCAAAATCTGTCCCAAAGCACCCACCCAATCAGCCCATGACCCAAATTCATCCCATTTAATTTTAACCAACCAATTGCTGATGTTTTGGTAAACACCAAGAAAGTTCAGTAAGCCACTTATTCCTGCTACCACTCCGATCGAGGCAATAACTTTGATTCTTTGTTGCGGTGGCAACAAATTAGTAAGCCATTGTTTGACAACCGGTAAAATCACTGGCAATGAAACCAGCAGCGCTACAATAGCTCCGGATATCCCAATCCAGAGGTTATCAATCACTAGCCCAACAATCATGATAGCGATCGCACTGAGAATAATTACGCTTAGGGAGCGATTAGCAGGAGTAACCGATCCAATAGTTGGTTTATTGGGCAGATTTGACAACGGCAGGGTAGATAAATGTTGATCCTCTTGAGTTTGGGGAGGAGATGGTGGTGAATTACCATTGGCTGAGTTCTTGGCACTACCGTTGTTACTATGTTCAGGCTGATTGGGTGGCAGAGGCTCAGGCAAGTTAGTCATGGCATTCCCATCAAAATAAGCTCAAGGTCAAGCAACATTACAAAATAATACAGCTCTTGGACACTCTGATCGTTTTTTAGCTGGCTCGCGAGAAGCCCCGCGCTATAATCTCGCTCTTTAGCGTCGGGATGATAGCCCGACAAGGTCGCTCTGCTCAATTGTCAATTTGGAACTTTAATTTTTGACCAGCGTCTATAATTAACATAGTAGGTCAAGTCAAATTAAGAGCTAACCGCCACCTACGTTATCGAACCTTAACAACCACCGAATATGGGGTTCCACTCAGAAAAAGCAATTTAAGCTGTCTGTGGGTGGGTAAAATTCCAGCAGTACTTTGGAGACAGAACTCATTGTATTGTTCCGGCGCGGAGGGGCATCCCGTGTCGTTAATAAAGTAACCCGTGTATCCGTTCGCGCAGCGTCGGCGAAAGCCGATACCAGTGGGTGGAGTTGGTAAGAAGCCCGCGTTGTCCCGTTAGGGCAACCTCGGGAGTATGTCACCTGATTTGCACCTCAACAGATTAGCAAATTTTAAAGTGAAATCCGGTAGACTTGACCAAAAATTTTGGGTTTCAAGCCCCGTCCTTCGTTCGACGGCTTTTAAGTAGAGTGTGATAGAATAAACCTGTAGCCTAGTACAGGCAGGATTCGTCGGTACTGCCAAATTAAAACAACGACGTAAAGCGATACTAGTACACGAGGAGCGAAAAACCTCGCCAAAACGCATGGATCCTAAAGGATGCCGAAAACCAGTAAAGTAACAATTCAAAACTAAACGTACCGTGTGCCCCACGGGAACGGGGGAAACCCAACGCTTAGGGAGATAAGCCCACTGGGGTTAGTTAAGTTAAGCTCGATATGCGCGTTTTTAAGCGGATATTTGGCTTAAATATTGCCTTTCAGGATAACTAATTTTAAGGCTTGTCGTAGAACTAAGAATCCCCGTCCTTCTAGGGCGGGGAGTGTCAATTGTGTTATTTGTTTTTAAAGCCAAGCGGGAGCCATAATAACCCGTAATTATATAGCGTTTCTCATAGTTATAGCGCTACGCGCAAGGGCTTTAGGCATGCATGCAAAAGGCAAAGGTGCGCTTACAGTCGTCGAATTATAGCAGTCGCCAGGGCAGTTAGGACATGACAAAAGTATCAAACCTAAGTAAGCGCAATAGTTTGACTTCTGACTTCTGACTTCTGACTTCTGACTTCTGACTTCTGCTATAAATTCGCCACGGGTCGCACCTAAAAGTTGACTAAAAGAGCGCACCTTTTTCAGCTTGTATCAAGGTCAAACACCTTAATGGGTAGTGCTATATCTCAGTTCCCAAAAGCTCACTGTATTGCTACTCCCGACTCCCGACTCCCGATTCCCGATTCCCTAATCCCGACTCCCGATTCCCGATTCCCTAATCCCGACTCCCGACTCCCTCAAACCCATAACTTTGTACCTCACCCGATTCAGAAGTGCTATACCACAGATGAGCATTCCAGTTTGTATTGAAAGGATTAGGCATCCGTTCCTGAATCCTAGTCGATTGTACTTGTAGTAACTGTTGCTGAGATTGGGTAAGAGGCACGACAGTCCATTCTTTGTTTTCCCTCAAGGTCTGTGCTAGGTCTTTTGAGTAAGGGAGCACCGCTGCAGTGACCTTATGGCCTAGCACCATATCGAGCAGCTGGTTGTGATCACAGATGACGGGAATCACAATTTGATCAAATCTTGGTGTGCCTTGCCAATAGTCTGGAAAAGCACTCAACTCGATTCCACTAGAACCGAAGGTCTCAACTTGGAATGGTCCAGTCCCAATCGGCTTTATCCCAAAGCCTTCTGTACCATAACCATGGCGCGGTACAATTCCCACGGTTAAAAGTTGGGGATGAATAGGAGGTTTAGCTACAGACTCAATTGAATCAATTTCCCTGAGGCGATGGGATTGAGAGGGTAACCTTTGGGGGGCAGACTGTAATGTAAACGCAATGGTTTTTTGATCTACCACTTTGATATCCCTGATGCTTGTCAAAACCAGTTTGCGCCAGGGTGAGTCAATTTTCTGTAGTACCTGATAAGTGAACTCAACATCAGCAACGGTTAGAGGGGTGCCATCGTGGAAACGTAGGTTGTCATGAAGCTGGAAATAAAGGATTTTAGTGATTTTGTCTACATTTTCTAGCTTCCACTTCACCGCAAGATCGGGAACCAGTAACCCACCTAAGCAATTAAAACGACATAAACCCCGAAAAACCAGACTCAATACATCCGCTGGTCCTAGGTTTGGGTTGAGCAAAGGGTCAAGGGTCTTAATCGGACGAAAATCAGCAATGGTAAGCTCTTGGCGCGATTTAACCCAAATCTTTTTGGTAAATGTGCTGTTGTTTGGGTTGATATCGGGGAGTTGTTGTTGTGGATCAGCAGTGAAGCGGATGATATGGAAGCCAGCCTTGAACCTAAGTTGATGACGAATGCTGCTGTCTTGCGATCGCTGATTCGGTTTTAAGGTGCCATGGGGACTAAGGTCAGATAGATTGTTGATAGTCCACTCAACTTGGAAAGAACCGGAAGGGCTACTTCCGTGATTAATCAGAACTGCTTCTAATGTAATTAAATCCCCTGCTACTGGTAATGGAGGATTTAGGGTAATGTCACGCACCAATAAATCAATAGTAGTGGCTTCCCAAGGAATAGTATTGGTAGTTTGACCGTCAATCACAGCAAACAGTACACCAAAACCCCTGACTTGGGGCATAATCACACTCAGGCGGGACTCACTCCAAGTGATGATTTGGGCTGGCTGACCCTGAAACAAAACTAGAGCATCGGGTGAAGCCACAGAACCCAAATTACCCCCTTCAATCACCACACTACTCCCCGGTGGGGATTTAGCTGGTTTCACTTCAGTCAAAAATGGGAGTTGTCGCCACATCCGAATCCTTGGGTCGGGAATATCAGTTTTGCGGCTAACTTCGGCGATCATTGCTGGGGTTTGGGTGTAGCGCTCTAGGTCATCAACCGAGTAAATTGCGATCGCATTTAGTTGTTTGATCTCCTTCTCTGTAATATCTGGTAACGTAGCCAGAGGACGGTTATCTACTGGTTGATCTAGAGCCTTACGTACCCCATGCAACTGACTCTGTAGTACCTGGGTAAAATCCAATTTGAGAACAGTAGCACCATTTTCCTTGGGATCAACCACCGTCCGAAACCAAATTTCCCCATCTCGACCACGGCGCACTGTTACTTCCAAATCCAGGTTTAGCTGTTTGATAGCCAAAGACTTACCACGAGCATAGGATTTAAGGGAGAGAGTATCTTCCGCATGGTCAATTTCCGATGCGATCGCATCCACCAATTCTGCCAACTGCCATTCTTGGTTATCCTCTGTTAGTGACTCATCAGTACTCATCGATCCGAAGTTCCCTCTTCTGACTTCCCTACTCGCTAGTTCCATTAACCCCAAGGGCGGGGTACCTCACCCAATTGAGAACTGCTATACATGCCATAGTTTACCCTTTACCTTTTGTCTTCATACCAAGTTGCGGTCAAACGTACAACTTTCTCTTCCGCCTATCTCCCTATCTCCCTATCTCCCTATCTCCCTATCTCCCCATCTCCCTATCTCCCTATCTCCCTATCTCCCTATCTCCCTATCCAACCAATCTACTCTCTTTGAATGCAACTCGGTATCAGTAGTGATAGTGATTCGGATACGACCATTACTACCAACTGGCCCTGTTTCACGAGCTGATGGCATTGTAACTATCACTCTAGTTGACTTTTCTGGTAAAGACTGGGGGTCAGTTTGCAGGCGTAGATGGGCAGGAATCTCAATATCCACATCACTGACCTGTAACTTCAATGGTTCAGCACCCCGATCACTTGTTTCTTCCAATGTGTCAGTGATCTCTCGGAAAATCAATGTGATTAAATCTCCTAGTGTGATGTCAGCCATCAGCAAATCTTGGTGATTAGTAATTGAATTATAATCTTTCTTTATGCTTTGCGCTCTTCTAGAGTCTAGAAACAGAGACTCTAGACACAAACCCAGCCTTAACCAGGCTATACTGTTTCAGTAACATTTAGTCCAGGGATTTTTTTTATCAACAGTAAAAAAATAATTTCAATACTGCTATAGCATTTTTACTTTAGATGTAAACATAGGATTGATAGAAAAAGCGATGCAGCGCCTTAATACGGGGGTTTCCGCCACTCGCGCTTTGCCTCAATACTTTGGATCAGGGAACTTCGGATCACGGAACAGTGTCAAGATATCCCACGAGTTTTTGGTGTTCTGATCAAGCGATGCAGCGAGTCCAAAGGGTATTTCCCCAACTCGCGCTTTGCCTCAAGACACAGGATTGGTTTTCATTATCTATTTAGAAATGCTATATCTAATTCTTGATATATAGCGCTACTCATATTAATGAGGTACACAGGATGTTTTCTGAGTTCCCTCTTCTGAGTTCCCTATTCCCTATTCCCTATTCCCTATTCCCTATTTCCTAAAATCAAAAACTTATCTACCTCACCTATTTTACTAAATGCTATAATTCAGCATAATTGTGCCACTAATAATGAGTATGATGAACTTTTCACTACCAGAAATGGTGTAAGGGAAAAAACTTGTCAGATCAGCTAAAACCATAACATAGATCTCGCCCTTTGCTCAGAAGCAAGCGCTACTTAGGACTCCCGCCCTTAGTAACGCGATCGCAAGTTGTGGTAATTCATCTAAAAAATTTCCGGAAGGATTGGGGATAACTGGGTATGGTGTTAGATATAAGGGTGCCTATCAAAAAATCCGGGAACGTGAGAACCCTGCGTCTTTAGACCGGGTCAGAAGTTACCCCAGCGAGCAATCCCTCGCTGGGGCAGCCTTTATGGTTGGTCGGTTATGGGTAAAGGGTTAAAACTTTATGATTAAGGCTGCCTTATTCTAAGGTTTCGTCTCCGGGATGAAACGGACGCGACGGGGTTTACCCCGCCGTATCCATTCAATTAAGCTATAATAGGAGCAAGGAGGTGATAGTAAAATGTATAGAACAATCCCAGTTAAGGCGACATTTACAGATGAAGAAAATGCTTTCTGGGTGTTTCAATGCGAGCAGGCCAATAGCTTGTTTAATTGCGCCATTTATTACGCAAAACAGAAGCATTATCAGTGGCTACAAGATCAGGAGGCTTACACTACTTTCTGGCGCGAAGATGAGCTTAAATGCGGCTGGAAAACTTACAAATGCTCAACTAGATATCCAGAGCTAGATAAGGCTTTAAAGCTCAGTCCCCATTACAAGGGAATGGCGGCTCAATCCGCCCAACAAACCTTAAAGACTGTAGGGGAAGCGATCGCTAGCTACAATCAGCTAGTCGGACTTTACTACAAAGGAAGTGTAGATAGACCCAAGTTTCCTAGATACAGGAAGAAAGGTGGTCTAGCAGCTGTCACTTTTCCGAGACAAGCCCTAACCTACAAGGAAGGTTTGTTCTATCCGTCCGTAAGCAAAGAAAGCAAGCCAGAATTACTAACCAAGATATACCTTGAACTTCCTGAGTTTATCGATCCAGATTGGGTAAAAGAAGTAACAATTCGCCCTTGCTACGGGCAGCTATGGATTGATTGGGTCATTGATGACGGAAAGCAGTCAGTAGAAGAGAATCCCAATCTTGATTACTCTCAAGCCTTAGGGATAGACCACGGTGGCGACAACTGGCTTACATGTGTTTCAACCTTGGGAAAAAGTTTCATCATTGATGGTCGAAAACTGAAATCGATGAACCAGGGCTATTGCCGGTTGGTTGCGAAATACAAAGAAGACAAACCTGATTTTTATTGGGATAGTAATCTTGACCGGATCCAGCTGAAGCGCAACAACCAGATGCGAGATGCGATCAACAAAACTGCTAGATTTATAATCAACCGCTGTCTTAGCGATCACATTGGGAATCTAGTTATCGGCTGGAATGAAGGTCAGAAAAACAAGGCGAATATGGGTAAGCGTGGCAATCAAAAGTTTGTCGCGATACCAACCAAAAGGTTGATAGAAAGGCTGAAACAGCTTTGCCTTGAATATGGGATTAACTTAATAGTCACAGAAGAATCTTATACAAGTAAAGCGTCTTTCTTGGATGGTGATTCCTTACCGAAATATGGTGAAAAACCCAAAGGATGGAAGCCCTCAGGTAAAAGAGTCAGACGAGGTCTTTACGAGGTTCCTAACGGAAAGCTGATTAACGCTGATTGTAATGGCGCAGCAAACATTATCAAAAAAGTAACCACACAGCTAATCGACCTAGCCAAGGTGGGTAGGGGAGTTTTGACACTCCCACATCGATACGATCTTTTTAGCTCTCTTAAAAAATCATATCGAATGAGAAGTGAAACCGCACGGGTTTACCCTGCGGTGTAACAACCTCATAGAATCCCCCGTGTTTTAACCGGGGGAGATGTCAAAGCATCCGTGTAGACAAATATATTCAGACCCTAATACCTGTGGACTGGATAGTGCCGACACGACTAGGATCAAGCAGAAGGAACCATGAAGCTGCCCTATTGTTGGCGTTTTTTTGTATTTTGGGATCGAATTGCATCATGGCAGACAAAGAGCATTTAGCTGTGCTCAAACGAGGGATAGATGCCTGGAATCAGTGGCGGAGGGATAATCCTAACCTAGAGCCTGACCTGAGTGAGGCTAACCTCAAAGGGGCTGACCTCAGTAAGGCTGATCTCAGGCGGGTTAACCTGATCAAAGCTGACCTCAATGTGGCTAACCTCAGAGGGGCTAACCTCAGCGAGGCTAATCTGCTTGAGGCTAACCTCTGTTTATCTAACCTGATCAAGGTTAACCTTAACCAGGCTAACCTTTGCAAAGCTAAGCTCCGCTCTGCTAACCTCTACAAGGCTAACCTGATCGAGGCTAACCTTAGCGGCGCTAACCTAATTGAGACTAACCTCTACAAGTCTGACCTTTGCAAAGCTAAGCTCCGCTCTGCTAACCTCTACAAGGCTAACCTCAGTAGAGTTAACCTCAGCAAGACAGACCTTTGTGGGTGTTACCTTGGCAGGGCTAACCTTAGTGGTGCTAACCCCAGTCTGGCTGAGTTTAGAAATGCCGACCTGAGCCAGGCTGACCTTAGAAGTGCCGACCTCAGTTGGGCTGACCTGAGCAAAGCTGACCTGAGCCGAGCTAACCTCAGCAAAGCTGACCTTAGTGGAGCTAACTTCCATAAAGCTGACCTGACCAAGACTGACCTGAGCGGGGCTGACCTGAGCGGGACTGATTTGAGCGAAGCTAACCTCACCAAGGCTGACCTGAGGGAAGCTTACCTGATTAGGACTCAAGCATTAGACTGTAATTTTACTGAAGTAATCTTTACCGGAGCATGCCTGGAAGATTGGAAAATTAATCAGGGCACGAAGCTCAAGCATGTGATTTGTGAGTATGCGTATCTAAAATATGACTATACACAAGACAAATTCATTGAACGTCGCCCTAAGAATGAAACTCAGAACTTTGCCCCAGGAGATTTTACTTGTCTGTTTCAGAAAGCCTTGGAAACTGTTGACCTGACATTCAGTGATGGTATTGACTGGAAAGCTTTTTTGCTTTCCTTTCAACAGCTCAGGGAAGAATACGGTGAGGAATACTTATCAATCCAAGCTATCGAAAAAAAGAGCAGTGGTTCGTTTCTGATTAGGCTTGAGGTACCACTAGATGCTAGCAAGGCTGAAATTGAAGGTCAGGCAAAAACACTGTATGAGACTAAACTCAGTACCCTTGAGGGAATATACCGTGCAGAATTGAAAGCGTCCCATGACCAGCTAGCAAGCTCCCGTCAGCGCAGCGCAAATCTGTGGGAAATTGTTAAACAGCAAGCCAATAGACCGATTATTTAAGGCTTTTCCGTATCTGTTATGTTAAATTATTAATATGATGTCCTAAACTAACGGTAAATAATTTTGGCAATTATTTACCGTTAGTTTAGGACGTTGAAGTCAAAAATCAAGGTATAGCTATATTTGAAGTTGTTTGAACTAACAGCTTGGAATAGTAAGTCCGGAAAAGCCGCTAAAATAGATGTTATTGTTCTAGTATAAATGCTCTGAATAAGTGATACAAAATCCGGCGTTGCATCATGGCGTGATGATTTGGATAATAGAGACATGAAATGTCCCAGATGACAATCTGGCCAAATTCGTAAAAACCATCACCGTCGAGGTAAACAAAATTACCAATGTTTTGATTGTGGTTTTCAGTTCTTCCAAACCCATTCCACTCAAGGATATCCATCCAACATTAAGGAATATTGTCTGAAAATGTATGTAAACGGTTCAGGATTATGATCCCCAATCGAGAAATCGAGAATCACAGGGGTAAACATAATACGGTAATTCGGTAGCTTAAAAAAGTAGCGATCGCGAGGGTATGATGCCCCAATATTTTCATAAATTCTTGTAGGTGCGCTTTCCGTTGGCGAATTTAATTCTTAATGGGTCAAGCGCACCTAATAGTTAAGAAAAAAACTGTATTGGGAGGATGGCAATATCCATCTCTATGGGATAGATGCTTACAAGGTATATTTTTGTTGTTTCAATTATTGTGATCACTTATTCCTCAAAATATACATGACCCGTGTGTAAGGGTAAAATACTCGTATTAGACACTATCTTGATCGTTTTAAAAGAACAAAAATCTGTTATTAAAAATGAGTATAAATGCTGAAATTTTCAGTAAAATTCCTTATTAAATTACTGAGATTATGGTAGTGTTACTGTTACTGGTTAAATTATCCCGCCGGAATGCTACACCCTAAATTAGGTAAATCTCAGGATTGGCAAAATCCCAAAATCAGAGATATATTAAAAAAAAAATATTTTGAAAGAATGAATAATAGTCATGAACTTCAGTCCCGAATAAAACCAAAAGCTAATCGATTATATTTTGCATCTCATGTTGGCTTGGGCAAAATATAAATTTTATTCCTGGCTACCTGCTCCCTAAAACTAAGCTTAATTAACAATGTTTTCAGATTAAAGTATTTACCTGACCAAACGTAAGCATTCAGCCGTCAGCTGTCAGCTGTCAGCCTAATGCTTAAAATAAACCTCAGGAGAATTTAATAGTTCGAGATTAATCAGAGTTGAAAGTCTGAGGAAAATCCCATCTAAGCATATGCCTTACGCGCACGCTAAGCGAACAGTAGTTATGGATCAGCCGTTGGCTGATAGCTGAGGGCTGATAGCTGAGGGCTGATAGCTGAATGCTTACGACCAAACAAAGAAACGCTATAGAAAGTTTAGCGACATGCAGCTATAGCGCTGAAAGCGCTGACTGTTCAAACTTCGCGCAATATATAGCGTTTCTCATAGCTATGAGGTACACATTATTTTTTCCCTCTTCCCTCTTCCGACTTCCCTTTTCCCTGCTCCCTGCTCCCTGCTCCCTGCTCCCTGCTCCCTGCTCCCTGCTCCCTAAAACCCAGAGATTTGTACCTCATGAGTATAATAATTGCTATATATAACTAGGATTTACGGCTTGTTGTCCAAAGTCCCATGGATAAAAGTTCGACTTCAGCCTCAGAAATAGTTAACAGCTCAAAACCACAAAACACCATCCGATTGTTATCACCAATGACTGCTTGTTTAGATTATTCCCCCAACACCATACCTCAAGTTTCGACTTTAGTAGACCTTTTGCGCACAAGGGCGGAAAACCAGCCTGAGCAAATAGCTTATATCTTTCTTGAGAATGGAGAAACCGAATCAGCACAGCTTAACTATCAACAATTGAACCGACAGGCACGAGCTCTCGCAGCTTCTCTCCATTCCTTAGTTGCCCCCGGCGAAAGAGTTTTGCTGCTGTATCCCCCAGGTATAGAATTCATTGCTGCTTTCTTTGGCTGCTTGTATGCAGGGGTTGTAGCAGTACCCGCTTACCCACCCAGGCGGAATCAGAAGATGTCCCGGTTACAGGGAATTGTGGCAGATTCCCAGGCGACAGTGGCACTTACTACTACATCCGTTTTGGGAAACATAGAAGGGAAATTGACCGAGAATCCAGAATTGGCTTCCTTGCGCTGGCTGGCTACGGATAACATTGGTAGCGATCGCGCTAATGAATGGCACGAACCGGCACTGACCAGCAACACCTTGGCTTTTCTCCAGTACACCTCTGGTTCTACAGGAACGCCGAAGGGGGTGATGGTCTCTCATGGGAATTTGCTGCACAACCAGCAAATGATACAGCAGGCTTTCGGGCATACAGCAGATACTATTGTTGTCGGTTGGTTGCCTTTTTACCATGATATGGGACTGATTGGCAATGTCCTCCAGCCTCTGTATTTGGGGAAACCAGTGATTCTCATGCCGCCAGTAGCCTTTCTCCAGAAGCCTATCCGCTGGCTGCAAGCAATTTCCCGCTATAAGGCGACCACCAGCGGCGGGCCTAATTTTGCTTATGACTTGTGTGTAAACAAGATTAAGCCAGAACAGCTTACAGGTCTTGACCTAAGTAGCTGGAGAGTGGCTTTTAGTGGCGCTGAGCCTGTTCTTCCTCAAACTCTGGAGAGGTTTGCTAACTATTTCGCCCCTTGTGGCTTCCGAGCCGAGGCATTTTACCCCTGCTATGGCATGGCTGAGACTACTTTATTAGTGTCCGGGGGTTTGAAGACAGCTGAGCCAATTATTGGCCTGGTCGATGGAGCTGCCCTGTCCCAAAACAAAGTGGTGCAAAGTACTCAGAAGAAAGAGGAACTTCGGGAGATTGTAGGCTGTGGTCGTAGCTGGTTAAACCAAAAAATTGCGATCGCTAATCCTGAGTCAAAAATCCAGTGTTCGGATGGACAAGTCGGAGAGATTTGGGTGTCAGGGTCGAGTGTAGCCATGGGCTACTGGAGTAAACCACAGAAAACCCAGGAAACTTTTCATGCTTACCTGGCAGATACCGGAGCCGGACCGTTTCTGCGCACAGGAGATTTGGGATTTTTGCTTGATGGCGAGTTGTTCATTACCGGACGAATCAAAGATGTGATGATCATCCGAGGGCAAAACCATTATCCCCAAGACATCGAACTTACAGTTCAAAACAGCCACCCAGCACTGCGGCCTCATTGTGGAGCGGCGTTTACAGTGAAGTTCAAAGGCTCACAGCGACTGGTGATTGTTCAGGAAGTAGAACGGAGTTATATCCGGAAACTGGATGTAAATGAGGTGGTAAGCAATATCAGTCAGGCGGTTACGGCAGAGCATGCTCTACAGGTTTATGCCATGGTACTGGTTAAGACCGGCAGCATTCCCAAGACTTCCAGCGGTAAAATTCGCCGTCAGGCCTGTCGGGCTGAGTTTCTCACTGGCAGTTTAAATGTGGTAGGGGATTGGAGTCTCAATCCTCTGGGAAAAGCGAAGTTTCGGGATTTACAGGCTGATGTCGAATCCTTATTACAGAAAGTAGAAAGTTGCAAATAGATATGAAATTGAAAGTCAAAATATCACATAAGGAGTATGTTTGATGCAGTTGGACAGCATAACAGAGCTTCTTACAGGTTCTAGTAAGACGCAGAAAATAAAGATCGAGAGTGAGCACCTGAAAACTGTAGGCCTGCTTCATGCCTGGGCTATTCTCTTAATACCTTTCCTTGGCTTGGTAGTTGCGATCGCCCAGGTCTCGCTCTCAGGCATTGGGGCTATGGAGGTAGGACTATTGGTTGGCATGTATGCTCTGACCTATGCCGGGATTACTGTGGGTTTTCACAGGCAATTTGCACACTGTTCCTTCCGAACTAATACCGCCGTCCGAGTCATTCTCGCCATCCTTGGCTCTATGGCTGCTCAAGGCTCCGTTATTTACTGGGTAGCTAACCATCGACGCCACCATCAGTACAGCGATCAATCGGGAGATCCCCATTCACCTCATCTGCATGGTGATGCTCTGCGTGGGCATCTACGAGGACTATGGCATGCTCAGATAGGTTGGATGTTTTTACACGAATTTACAAATCCACTAAAGTTTGCCAAAGACCTGCTTCGGGACCCTGTCATCTCTCGTGTTAACCGGCTGTACTTTTGGTGGATATTTTTGGGTCTTGCTGTACCTGCTGTCTTGGGCGGTTTGTTGACCTGGACCTGGTGGGGTGTCTTCTCGGGATTCTTGTGGGGGGGACTTATACGGATCTTTTTGGTAGGCCAGTTCACGTTTTTTATCAACTCAATCACCCACCTCTATGGCAACCGTACTTTTGATACCCGAGAACAAAGTACAAACAATATCTGGATAGCAATTCCCACGTTAGGTGAATCTTGGCATAACAATCACCATGCTTTCCCAAACTCGGCAGTTTTTGGTTTGAAGTGGTGGCAGATTGAGCTAGGTGCCTGGATCGTCCGTGCCCTAGAAAAAGCAAGCTTAGCCTGGGATATCAAGGTTCCTACTACAGAGATGCTCAATGCCAAAAAGCTGGTTTAGCTTAACTCTCACAAATCCATCTTGGATGAAGCGTACTAATCAAATTTTTACTACTAAGGAGGTTTAAACAATGGAATTCCAAAGTTCTCAACTTAACGATATCTCTACCGTTTCCAAGAATAGCAATGGCAATGGCAAAGGAGATGCACCCAAAAAGCCTCCAACTGCAGCAGAGATTCAAGGCTGGTTAGTCTCCTATATGGCCGAACTGCTGGAAATCGAACCGGATGAGGTAGATGTAACGATTCCCTTCGATCGCTATGGTCTCGATTCTTCTGCGGCAGTTGGTCTGACTGGTGACCTTGAAGATTGGCTCTTGACTGAGCTAGATCCAACCCTAATGTACGATTATCCGACTATTGAAGCTCTGGCGAAGCATGTGGCAATAGAAGCCTAAGTAAAGGGGTAAGCACCCGTATTCTTAAAGGAATCAACCCATAAGTAAACTCTCCCTGAAATACCGAAATACTGCAGCCTTTTTATAATTGCTTTCCACACTGGGACTGCGAACGTCTCGTGCATTACCATGCGGCGGATTGACAACCCCCGTCAGTGATTGCCTGGCACATTAGCAAACCTGAGTTTGACTTAACTCAACGGAGGAAGATAAACAGAAGGAAAAAGTAAAAAGGAAAAATGACAAAAAGACTACACCAATATACTGTCTGGAATACTCAAACCCATTCTTCGGAACGATTACACACTTTTTTACTTAATGCTTTTTCTTTGCTTTTCCAAACTCATTCCCATTGTTGAGCTAAAACCTCTCTTGCAAAAGCTACGGTAGGAACAATTCGTCTTAATCTTCTAAAATTGGGTTTTAACCATAATTACAAGAAGGCTTATATAGATAGATTAATGGCACAATAAGCCTTCAAACATTGAGGATAATGTCATGATAAATACAGCAAAAGCATCAACTTTAACAAAACAATCTTTAACCAGATCTGAGGAAAAGGTCAAAAAGCACGTCAAACTGATTGAACGCACTTATATTAACAATAATGATTCTGATTACACAAAAAAAATAAAGGAACTCGACAAAAACTTTAACTACAGTAGCAACAGCAATTATTATTGGAGTGACCCTGAACTTTCAACCCTCTATGGTACCTCCCTCTACGAAGAAGCCTCTCCCTCGCAAAGGATAGCTTTAAATCATATCTATTGGGCAGGACAATATATTCAGACTGCTGCAACTGAAGCCAGTACTGTGTTTTATAATCAGCTGACTGCTAGAGTTTTTTCCCAATTTAATGGTTATGAAACACTCTGTAAGGAACTTGAACTTGAAACAGAGCAGGAACGCCACCACATTCATGCCTTTCAAAAAATGAGTTACAAGACGAAAATAGCCCTACAGGGCAAGGCTAGATTGGGTAACCCCCTCTATAAGCAATTTAAACTCCAATTTTCCCCTATTAACTGGATAAATTCCCAGCTTTTGGGGTTGCAGTCCTGTACCTTGGGCTCGATCGCCAAGATTATGCTGCCTTCACGAGCACAGAGCAATTTGTTTTTGAAAGAGTTAGAGAATCAAAACAAGTCTATCCCAATCCAAACTAGTGCTTTGATTGGGCTAATGGCAGGTTCTAAGCCTATGCTAAGATTCCTGACCTTAAATTGGGGAAGTTCTCCCTTCTTAGCTTGCCAGTACTACCTTATCCGCTTCATGGCCAATATGTTGCTCAAGGACTATGAATACCGCTATTCACTGTATTTTAGACAATTAGAGAAAAAAGGCGAGTTTATCCCAGCCCCCACTGCAGTCTCCCGTTATCATCTATTGGACGAATCTTTCCACACTACAATTTCCCAGCAAATAGCTAAAGAACTGTACAAGGACTTCCCGAAACCAACGGCATATGAGAAATTTGTTGCTAATCTAGTAATCTACTTGGCTCAAAGAAACACTTTGAGTGGTCTCTCTGGGGGAATACTTTGCGTATTTCGAGATGATGCCCAGTTGATGCTGTTATTTTACCGATTATTACAGTCCCCTGTATTTGAAATGTCTTCTGTTGAAGCACTCTATTGGATAGAGAAGTGCTTATGCCACGAGCACGAGGGTTTTCATGTGAATCTCAAGTACCATCAACGCCTCCTGTCAGATTTCCGTCATCATTTCCAAGATTTTGATTTTTTCTGGCCTGTTAACCGCGAAATGCGTTTAATGGCAAAAGGAGGCTCGATTGACAAGGCGATTCAAAGTAATATCAATAGTTTTCAGCAATTCTCCAAGTCTGTTTCGTGTTAGAACAGATATATATTAGACTTCGCTGCATTTTAGTTCACGCAAATATAAATATTTAATTTACCAGTTAAAAATGGAACCAATAGCAATTGTAGGTATTGGCTGTAGTTTCCCCAAGGCTAAAAATCCACAAGAATTCTGGAAGCTACTACAAGAAGGTATAGATGCCATTAGCGAAGTGCCGCCACAGCGATGGGATCTTGATGCCATTTATGAACCAAAACCAGCAACACCAGGAAAAATGAACACCCGTTGGGGTGGTTTTCTAGAAGAAGTAGATTTGTTCGAGCCAAGTTTTTTCGGGATTTCCCCCCGCGAAACAGAGCGCATCGATCCCCAGCAAAGACTATTCTTGGAAGTAGCCTGGGAAGCTCTGGAAAACGCTGGAATAGTGCCAGAAGAACTCGCTGGCAGCCTGACGGGAGTGTTTGTCGGCATCAGCAACAGCGACTACCATCATCTTCTCTGCAGGGATTTATCCACCATCAGCCCATACGATAACGTTGGGAACTCTTTATCTATAGTTGCCAACCGTCTATCCTACATACTAGATTTACGAGGACCAAGTATAGCGATAGATACTGCTTGCTCTTCTTCCCTAGTTGCTGTCCACTACGCCTGCCAGAGTCTGCAGTGCAAGGAGTCGAATCTTTCCCTAGTCGGAGGGGTGAACCTGATTCTATCTCCGGAGGGAACCATCGGTTGCTCTCAAGCAGCTATGATGGCCGCTGACGGACGCTGTAAGACTTTTGATGCCTCTGCTGATGGTTACGTGCGCTCTGAAGGATGCGGAGTAATTGTCCTCAAGCGGCTTTCAGATGCCCTTAGGGATGGAGACAATATTCAGGCAGTGATCAGAGGCTCAGGGGTTAACCAAGACGGTTTAACTAATGGACTCACAGCACCCAATGGACCTTCCCAACAAGCGGTCATCCGTCAGGCTTTGGAAAAGGCTGGAGTGAAACCAGCGCAAATTAGCTATGTTGAGGCTCATGGCACTGGAACATCTCTGGGGGACCCCATCGAGGTTAAATCCCTAAAAGCAGTACTGATGCAAGACCGTCAGCCCGATCAGACCTGTTGGATTGGCTCCGTCAAGACCAATATCGGTCATTTGGAAGCGGCAGCCGGGATTGCTGGGTTGATCAAAGTGGTTCTCTCACTACAACATGGGGAGATTCCAGCCCAGCTGCACCTGAAGCAGTTGAATCCATATATCCGAATTAAAAACACCCCATTATCAATTCCAACTGAGTTACAGAAATGGTCAGCAGGTGAAGAACCACGGTTGGCAGGAGTTAGTTCCTTTGGTTTCGGCGGTACCAATGCTCATGTTATCCTGTCCGAAGCACCAAAACAATTCAAAAGTCGTTCGCGTAGCGTCGGCTTTGCCGAATCCCCCCTTAACAAGAGGGGTAAGTCAAAAGTTAAAAGTGAAGACTTCAGTGAGCGTCGGTACCATATCTTAACTCTGTCTGCTAAGTGCGAGAAAGCCCTGCAAGAGTTAACACAACGTTATCAGCAATTTTTGGAGACTAACCCCACGACATCAATTGCAGATATTTGCTTTACGGCCAATACAGGGCGTACGCATTTTAAGCACCGCCTGGCCGTAGTAGCTCAATCAACCCAGAAGTTGTGCCAACAGTTAAAGGCAATTGAGACGGTCGGGAAAACAACTGGACTGGTTATGGGTCAAGTGACCAGGAGGAAGCGCCCGAAAATTGCCTTTTTATTCACAGGCCAAGGTTCACAGATAGTGAATATGGGAAGGGAACTCTACGAAACTCACCCTGTCTTTCGCAAAACCCTTGAGCAATGTGATGCCATTCTCCGTCTGTATCAACAGAAGCCTGTGCTTGATGTCTTGTATCCAGAACCAGGGGAAACCTCACCAATTGATGAAACTGCCCATACTCAACCAGCCCTATTTGCCATCGAATATGCCCTAGCCCAGTTGTGGAAATCTTGGGGCATTGAACCAGATGTGGTCATGGGTCACAGTGTGGGTGAATATGTAGCAGCCTGTGTAGCAGGAGTGTTTAGCCTGGAAGACGGTCTGAAGTTAATTGCCTCTAGAGGGAGTTTAATGCAAGCTCTCCCCCCAGACGGTGAGATGGTGGCAGTGTTAGCTTCTCCCGGCCAAGTGGAAAAGGCGATTCGGCGTAGCCGACGCTTCGCGAACGAACCCTACCCAGAGGAAGTAGCGATCGCAGCCATTAACGGTCCGATGAGCTTGGTGATTTCCGGTCAGCGTCAAGCTATAAACGCCGTCTGTGCCACCCTGGAAGCCCAAGAGGTGAAGACAAAACCCTTGCAGGTTTCCCATGCCTTCCACTCCCCCTTGATGGAAGCAATGCTGGGGTCATTTGAGGCAGTGGCGCAAAAGGTGACTTACTCCCAGCCGCGAATAAAATTAATTTCCAATCTTACCGGACAACCCGCCACGGCTGAAATCGCCACCCCTGACTATTGGTGTAGGCATGTGAGGCAGCCGGTGCAGTTTGCGGCTAGCATGGAGACGCTGCATCAGCAGGGGTATGAGGTGTTTCTGGAGTGCGGACCGAAGCCGATCTTGTTAGGGATGGGTCGTCAATGTCTGCCAGAAGGTGTAGGAGTTTGGTTGCCCAGTCTACGTCCGAGACAACAAGAGTGGCAACAACTGCTACAGAGTTTGGCAGAGTTATACGTGCGGGGAGTATCAGTGGACTGGTCGGGTTTTAATCGAGACTATCCCTGCCAAAAGATAGTATTGCCCACTTATCCCTTTCAGCGAGAGCGCTACTGGTTGTCATCAGCTGAGGTTCAGCTGTCCCAAAAGTCAGCAGCGCCCATCTCTGAACCTGCAGCATCAATAGGGAACCACACTTCTTCCAAACCCAATAGTGCCGACAACGAAACAGTCACTCAAGACACAGTCGCTGCCAAAATCCAGAACATAATCTCAGAGATTGGCAAGATTCCCAAGGAAAAACTCAACCTTGATAATACACTGCGCGAACTGGGTTTTGACTCTTTAATGTTAATGGAAATGAAAAGTCAATTACTGGCGACTTTTCCAATCTCTAAGGATTTGCCTCTGAAAATGTTCTTTGGCGGCGGTTCAGTTGAAGAGTTGATCGATTTCGTATCCGAAAGTGTGAAGGACACTTCAGGTTTTGAAAATAGCCAGCAATCTACCCTTAATCTGTCACCAGCTTTAGCACGATTTCAAGATTGGGCAAAGGAATTCCAGCCTAGCAAGATTGTTCGGATAGAGAAGCATTTGGTTCACAAGCATCAAGAGCAAAACGTGCTCGTGTCCCGAATCGAACAGCTAGAGCAGGATTTGATTATTGGTGAAGTAGTCCAGGATGTTTGCCATCCATTCTTTTACGAACACCCCAAGGATCACGTACCGGGCTTATATATCATCGAAGCTGCCCGTCAATTTGGAACCGTCCTATGCCATCTTTACTTTAACGTTCCTCTAAATATGCCGTTTGTACTCGACGATATGCGGGCTCAGTTTTACAAGTTTGCAGAAACTAATAAACCTTTATTTGTGAGTACAAAAATTAATGACAAAGTCTATACTGACGGTCTACTGGAACATCTCCAAGTCAGTACGTCAGTTATTCAAAACGAAGAAACTATTGCATCAATCGGTGGGATTGGCAGGATTTTTCAGCCCGCAAAATACAACAGCTTGAGAAAAGAAAGTCTTCAAGCACTCATGGCTGGATGAATTGATTGATGAGATATATAATAGGGAAAATACAATGGATCAAAAAACTTATGCAGTAGTTGGTGGTGGAGCTTCAGGAATCGCTGCAGCCTATTATCTTCAACAGCAGGGAATCAAAGTAGAACTGATCGAGCGAGGTGATCGCCTCGGGGGTCGTATAGCAACCTGCAGTTTAGGCCATCGCCAAGTGGCGATGGGTGGCAAGAATATTGGCAAAGGCTATAACCTCTTTCGTGAGTTTACTGAAACAATGGGGGACAACCCTTATGAATTCTTTGGGTTGAACAGCTCTCAGGTAAAAAACGGCAAGATTGTTACAGTCGATGCTAGCCAACGTTGGCGCGGTATATTCAAGCTTATTGAACGCTTTTCCTTCAAGGATATTTTCCGATTCTTGCTGATGTGTGCTGCACTGAAGCGAAATGAAGCCAACGGGTATTTGGGTGGTCCCTACTTTACTTCATTGATACGGAAGTTGAACGACCACCCTGTGAGCAATTATTTCAGCAAAGAATTTTGCCAGAGACTGATCCGCCCTATGTCCGTGCGCATGAACGGAGCAGAACCTGATGAAATCTACGTAGGAAATTTAGGTAGCAATATCCGCATGGTTTTTGATACCTACGAACAACTCTGCAATGGCATAGATCCTGTTTTGGAAGAGTTTTCCCAAACCATATCGGTTCGTCTGGGTACAACCGTCAAATCACTTCTGTATTCCAACGGTCGCGTGGTTGGACTAGAGATGGCTAACCAAGACGGGATTGAGCACAAGCACTATGATGGCGTGATTCTGGCAACTCCTGCTCCAGTCACAGCCAAGTTGGTTGAGCCCAATAACCCATTGCTAGCAGATATTCTCAATGGTGTTAACTACTATCCGGTGATGGTAATCGTGGCGGAGTACAATCGTAACATTTTTTCCGAGGAAGTTCGGGCTTTGGTTTTTGGAGCTGAAGAACCGATCAGTAATGCAGGTTCTTATGGCATAAACGATCGTCACATTGTCCGATATACCTTCAGCGGTCGATCTGCTCGACCTTATATTGAATCAAATGCCGATGCAGAGGAATTACTGCGCATAGCCGAAGAAGCCCTAAACCGTTATATTCCTGTTGATGCTAGCGAACGAATTCAATTTGTATCCCAGCGAATGCTCACAGGACTGTGTGCCTATACCCATGACTATCAAGACTTCTTTGGGAGTATCCAGTCCCAATTAGAAACTCTTCGAGGACTGGATATAACCGGAGATTACATCAAAGGAGCTTCTATTGAAGCATGTTTTCAAGCAGCTAAAGCATCTGTAGAACGGGTTTTGCGATCCCCTGGTGCTATTGTGCAACAGGAGAAAATAGCTCAAGGGTCAAGTACTCTATACAACGCAGTGTAAGTCTTGAATGGATAGCAGTGAAAACTCCTCTTTTGCTGCTATGCCCTAGAGTTTCCTTTATTGATCCCAAATCCGCTTTAATGAGACTATATTCGAAACAATCAAAGTCCTTGCCTAGAGAGAATTTGAATATTTGTTTAATTACTCTAATATAACCGGATTTGGGATGAGAGATAGTCTATTACCATAATCGCGTCTAAGCTTAATTGCCTAAGACAAAAGGAGAATTAACGATCAGTAATACAACGACATAATTACAAATAAACTCTGACAATAAAATTCCATTTGGGATCGATCGGTTGGGACTTAATCATCAAATTAACATAGTCCATTTATTACTAGTAATGACTGTTTTTGCAGTTCATTTTTCAGCTTTATTCATCTGTCAAAATCCAATTTATGCTGGAATTGTTGCTCTCGCTCTTTTACTTCCTCAATACAAGGTTTCGACGATTGTCCATAACCAGGCTCATGTGGCAATGTTTCGAGGAAATATACCCAACCTGATTCTGAATATATTTTTGTATTTAGAATCAGGAATGATGGTTTCTCAGTTTCACCTTCAGCACAATTGTGGATACCATTGTTTCTACAAAGATCCTGAAAAAGACCCATCGACTTTGGTAAAAGCGGATGGAGCTACCATGGGAAGATTAGAATACGTCATTCACGACATATTTGTTTACACCTTTGATACAATCAAAATTGGCAAATCCTATCCGCACCTCTTACTTCAATATTACCAAAAATCAGTTCTGAACATTATCTTGGTAGCCACATTATTACTATTTAACCCTATCAATGGACTGATTTTATTATTAACTTCTATTTTGATAATTCGGCGTATTTTTATTGCCTTTGCCTATGATTACCATGTCAATATTCACTCCGAAAGTGATGATTATGCAGCCTCTAATTCAAATACAAATCCTATTCTAAATTTATTTATTTTCAATGGATAATATCATCTAAAACACCATATAAAACCAGCTATAAATTGGTCGAGTTTACCAAAATTATACGAATAAATTGCACACAAAATTACAGTAGAAGATCCTTACGCTTTGGTGAATCGAGTATTTAAGTAAAAAAATATGACCAGAGGATGGTAATGTCAAGCACCTAGGCATAATTGAAGCTCTAAGTAACTACTCATTGCTCAGTAAGTTAATCGCTCATTTAACATAAAAATGAACCAAATACAAGTTCTAGTTTATTGTCCGCAAAACTTTAGCAATATAACAAGTCAGCAAAAGCATTTTTTTGCTACCGATAGAACCAAAGAATTTTCCTTTCGTATAGAACAACTTAAAAATCTAAAGGAAGCTATCAATAAACATCAAGAAGTTATTCTCAATGCTTTAAAAACTGACTTAAATAAGCCAGAGTTTGAGGGATATTTGGAAATAGCTATTGTTAAACAAGAGATAAATCACGCCCTTAAACATATTAAATCATGGCTCAAGCCTAAAAAGGTCAGAACCCCTATCGAGCAATTTCCTGCATCTGCCTATATTTATCCCGAACCCCTAGGAAGTGTTTTAATTATTGGGCCTTGGAATTACCCTTTTTGTTTGACAATTTTACCTTTGGTAGGAGCAATATCTGCCGGAAACTGTGCTGTTCTCAAACCTTCAGAAATTGCAGCCAAAACTTCCTCTGTTATTGCCGATATAATCAATAACACTTTCTCTCCCGATTATATTGCAGTGGTTGAAGGAGGCGTGAAAACCTGTCAACAGCTTTTAGGGAAAAAATTCGATCATATTTTCTTCACGGGAGGGACTAAAGTAGGACAAATAATCATGGAATTAGCCGCCAAAACCCTTACTACAGTCACCTTAGAATTGGGT
Source organism: Moorena sp. SIOASIH (assembly GCF_010671925.1). Lineage (GTDB taxonomy): Bacteria > Cyanobacteriota > Cyanobacteriia > Cyanobacteriales > Coleofasciculaceae > Moorena. Next base: position 882,309 of record NZ_JAAHIH010000006.1, read on the forward strand.
GGAAAAAGTCCCTGTATTGTTGATGAAAATGTCAATATCAAAGAGGCAGCAAAACGGATTACATGGGGAAAGTTTATTAATGCTGGTCAAACTTGTGTTGCTCCGGATTACTTATTAGTAAATCGTCGGATAAAAAACGAATTATTAACTAATATCAAAAAATACATTCAACAATTCTATGGCGATAATCCTGCTACTAGTCCTGATTATGCCAGAATTATTAACGACCGCCAATTTGAGAGACTGACAGCATTGCTCAAAGATGGAAACATAATTATAGGAGGACAAACCTTAGCATCCGAGCGCTACATTGCCCCTACTGTCATAGAAAATGTCTCTTATGATGCAGCTTTGATGCAAGAAGAAATCTTTGGTCCTATTCTGACTGTGTTGGAGTATTCTGATTTAGAAGAAGCGATCGCCCTGATTAACAGCCGTCCTAAACCCCTTGCTCTTTATTTTTTCTCTCAAGACAAAGCTAAACAGCAACTAGTATTAAAATCGACTTCATCTGGTGGTGTTTGTATCAATGACACCATGATGCAGGCTAGCATTACTGAATTACCCTTTGGTGGTATTGGTGACAGTGGTATGGGCAATTATCATGGAAAAGCTAGTTTTGATACTTTTTCCCATTATAAAAGTGTCTTGAAAAAAACTTTCCTCTTTGACTTCAACTGGCGATACGCGCCTTACAAAAATAAGGTCAAACAGCTAAAGCGATTATTTAGGGGCTAAGGGGATTATTATCGCAAGACTCAACTATTTTAGTTTCCATACATACATCGAATTGATTTCTTCGGCAATAGTTGGCTGATTCCTACCTACTTGTACCCATGACACATAAACAATGTCAAGCCTATTATACCGCAATATAAGACTGCTAATTCTGACTATATTCCTCATTCTAGTCTTGGGATTTTCCTCCTTAGGTATCCTGCCCCGCATGGAAGATCCCCAGCTCAGTCAGTGGTTAGGCAAAATCACCACCAGTTTTCCTGGAGCCAGTGCCGAACGGGTAGAATCTCTAGTGACGGACAAATTAGAACAAGAATTATTTAAGATTGAAGAGATTAAAACTATCACATCCACCTCACGCTTTGGCAGCTCTACAGTAGTTATCAAACTCAAAGATACTGTTGAGGATTTTGACAAAGTTTGGTCTCGCGTGCGCGATCGCATCGCCGATGTTACCCCACAACTCCCTCCAGGAGCTCTAACACCAAAATACGAAGAGATTAATCAAAGGGCATATACACTGATTGTTGCACTCACCTGGGATTTAGAAACACCAGCTAACTATGCTATTTTGAGCAGAATAGCAGAAGAACTCAAAGATGAACTACGCACCAAAGGAGGTACAGAAGAAATCGAGTTTTTTGGTGCTCCATCGGAAGAGATTGTTGTCGAAATCAACCAGGCTGACCTAGCGGCTTTAGGTATTACCCCCCAAGAACTTTCCGAGCAAATCCGCATCAGCGATGCTAAGGTCTCCTCAGGAACACTCCGTAGCACCAACAATAACCTGTTAATTGAAGTAGAAACAGAGCTAGATTCTCTAGAGCGCATCCGACAAATTCCTATTGGTCTGGGCAACAACTCAGGACAGTTAGCTCGCCTGGGAGATATTGCCAATGTCAAAAAAGGTATACAAGAGCCCCCTGGGGAGCTAGCCATCATCAATGGCAAACCAGGAATCGCCTTAGCCGTTCGCATAGAACCTAGTATACGCATTGATCGTTGGATGAAAAGGACTCGCCAAACCCTAGAAGAGTTCCGCCAGAGTAGCCCCAGTGGCATTGACTTACAACTGCTGCTAGACCAAAACCGTTATGTAGACAGCCGATTGAATGGCTTGTTCCAAAACCTGATCCTCGGTTCCTTGTGTGTTGTTACCAGTACGGCCTTCCTCATGGGATGGAAAGCTGCCATAGTAGTCGGTTCAGCAATTCCCCTCTCAGTCCTGATGGTGTTTGGAGGGATGAGAGTACTGGGAATTCCCCTGCATCAGATATCAATCACCGGACTAGTAATTGCTCTAGGGATGTTGATCGATAACGCCATTGTCGTTGTCGATGAAATGGAAAACCTACTCAGACAGGGTCTCCCACCCCAAAAGGCAATAGCCAAAACTGTCAAGTACTTAGCCATACCCCTATTGGCATCCACCCTGACCACAGTGTTGACCTTTCTCCCGATTGCTCTTCTTCCTGGGGATACAGGGGAATTTGTAGGGACAATTTCTTTTAGTGTGATCCTTGCTCTGCTCAGTTCCCTATTGTTATCTTTAACAGTCATCCCCGCTCTCAATGGCAGGATGCAGGTTCTAAATTATGAACGAGGAACGAAAAACGATCAATTAACCTTCCAGGGCTGGTGGAATACAGGCTTTTCTATACCCAGGTTAACTAAAGTTTATCGTCATACCCTGGCTTCTATCTTGGCACGCCCTGTAGTGGGAGTGGTGCTAGCTCTGATTTTACCAGTCACAGGCTTTATGATGGCTGGAACTCTCCAAGAGCAGTTCTTCCCTCCGGCAGATCGAGATCAATTCCACATCGAGTTGGAACTTTCCTCATCCGCATCCTTAGAACAAAACCAATCTGTTGTTGAAGGAGCAACTGAGGTGATTTTGAACCACCCCGAAGTGGTTAACGTTCATTGGTTTTTAGGAACATATGCCCCTAAATTCTACTACAATCTAAGCACCAGGGGGAACAAGGGTGGAATGCCCAATTATGCTGCTGCCATGGTTCAACTGACCTCAGCCACCAAGAGCCGCCAGTTGATTCAAAACCTACAAAAAGAACTAGACCTTGTTATCCCAGAAGCCCGAGTCTTAGTCAAACAACTGGAACAGGGACCACCATTTGCCCCCATTGAATTACGTATCATAGGCCCTAACCTAAATATCTTAAAACAATTAGGAAACCAGGTCCGGGAAGAACTGGTTGGTGTAGCCAACATCACCCACACCCGCACCAGTTTAGGGGAAGCCCTACCCAAACTCGCCCTATCCTTAGACGAAGAACAAGCCCGACTCACCGGATTGAACAACACCCAGATTGCCCAGCAACTCAATGGTAACCTGGAAGGAACACTCGGTGGCTCTATCCTAGAGGGTACCGAAGAACTCCCAGTGCGCGTTCGCCTAGGCAAACGCGTACGCGGCAACCTCGACCAAATTGCCACCCTCGACCTGCTGCCAACCACCATCCCATCGAATCAAAATCCCCCGACCGTTCCCCTCTCTGCCCTTGGTCAAATCGAACTGGTTCCCGAACTAGCCACCATTACCCGACGCAATGGCCAACGGGTCAACACAGTCCAAGGCTTCATCACGGCAGGAGTCCTACCGTCAACGGTGTTAGCAGACTTCAAACAGCGCCTAGAAACCAGTGACTTCCAACTGCCCCCAGGCTATTCTCTGCAGTGGGGAGGAGAATCCGCCGAACGCAATGAAGCCGTAGGCAACCTGTTGTCCACCGTCGGTGTGCTGCTAGTCTTAATGGTTGCCACCCTAGTCCTGTCTTTTGGGTCTTTCCGGTCTGCCGGGATCATTGCTCTAGTGGGTATTGGTTCCATTGGTCTGGCACTTGCTTCCTTGTGGATGTTTGACTATCCCTTGGGTTTCATGGCTATCCTCGGCACCGTTGGTCTAGTGGGTGTGGCGATTAACGACTCTATCGTCGTCCTAGCTGCCCTCCGGTCTGACTCAATGGCTCGTCAAGGAAACCGAAAAGCCATGGTAGAGGTAATTGTTCTTTCCACTCGCCACGTCCTCACCACCACCATCACTACAGTAGCTGGTTTCGTACCCCTGTTGCTTGATGGTGGTCAGTTTTGGCCCCCTCTTGCTATCTGTATTGCTGGTGGCGTAGGCGGTGCTACTCTCCTAGCTCTGTTGTTCGTGCCTTGTGCTTACTTGCTGCTTTTCCGTCGTCGTCCGAGAGTGAGGGACAGGCAATATCGAACTCTGACCATAGAACATTTCAATGCCAATAGCACGCCTACTGTCGGGGGTCATTACTATGAATAATAACTCAGCTGGCCATCAAACTAGTCTGACTCGAGAACAGACAGACAGATTGGATAAATCTCCTCCTGCTGTTGAGCAAGAGCAAATCTTCCCTTCGTTAACTGTCAACGAAAGGGAAAAAACCCTTTCACTCAATAAATTTGGCTTATTGCAGAGTGGGACTATCTTATTACTGTCTGGGTTCTGTATTTTTCTGCTCAGTCCCCCTGGATCTAACTGGCGCTTAAATTTATCCAAGCTTAATGCTAGCCAAGCCAATCAGGAATCAAAGCCTCAAGCTTCCTTTTCCGGCAATATCCTCCCGGTTGAGACAATCAGCATCAAGTCGGTAGATTCATACCAACTGTTGCGCTCCTACACTGGTTCCCTAGTCACCCGCCGCAGTAGCGAACTGGGCTTTGAGCGTTCTGGTAAATTAGTCCGCCTCACAGTGGATGAAGGAGACTGGGTTAAAGCTAGTACGCCCCTGGCTTACCTAGATACCAGGAATCTGAAAGCCCAACAGCGGGAATTACTGGCGAATCTTGCCCAACAGCGAGCCCAGCTCAAGGAACTCTTTGCTGGACCGCGTTCCGAAACGATTGCGGCAGCACGAGCTTCAGTGAGGGATTTGAGTTCCCAACTCGAACTCGCTCGCAAGAAACGCTCCCGACGGGAAGCTTTGTATAGCGAAGGGGCAATTTCTCGTGAGCAACTCGATGAGGCAGCTAGTCAAACCAGTGTCCAACAAGCTCGCCTTGAGGAAGCCAAAAGCCAGGTAGATGAGCTACTAGCTGGAACACGCCCCGAACGCATTGAAGCCCAACAAGCATCCATCCAACAACTGAATGCCAGACTAGCCAGTCTCGAAATTGAACTGGAAAACAGTATCCTGAAAGCCCCTTTTTCTGGCACCATCTCTGCCCGCCTTTTTGACGAAGGAACTGTAGTCTCCCCTGGTCAGCCCATCCTTCGCTTAGTGGAGGATGGTGCAATTCAAGCCCGGATTGGTGTGCCCGTAACCGCCGCTGACCAACTCCAACTCAACAGCGAGCAATCGTTGCAAATCGGACAGAAGACTTATCCAGCCAGAGTTTCCTCAATTCTGCCCGAACTAGACTCTAGCACCCGTACCTTAACCGTTGTCCTCACCCTGGATCCCTTGGCCGTCAGGGAAGTGTCCCCTGGACAGGTAGCGAGGTGGAAATTAGCTGAAACTATTCCTACTGCTGGTTACTGGCTACCCACCACCGCTCTAGTGCAAGGAGTACGTGGTTTGTGGTCTTGCTACGTCTTGGGGAAATCGGCTGAATCGGATCTTTCCGGTGCAGAGAACCTCTTCAGTGTCGAACGGCGGGATGTGGAAATTTTGCAGACACAGAGTAACCGCATTCTGGTTCGTGGTACCCTCCGACCAGGGGATCAAGTCATCGTCGGCGGAACCCATCGCCTTGTGCCTGGACAACAGGTGCGCTCAAAAACCGTTGCTGGGGTCAAAGTGCGATAGTAGTGTCTTGGGCTAAGTAGAACAAGTATTATTGTTTAAGTTTAACCTTCTTGGTAATGTAATTAGTAGTTAAGATAAACTCTTTAAGAAGATTGTATAGAAAAACACTGTTTACCCTAACCAGCATAGTCCTACTCACGAGTATCCTGGGCGCTTGCGCCAAGGAACCTTCCCCCCCTGAAACTAAGTCTAATCTCAGGCTAACTCCAGAAGGTTTGGGTAAACTGAACAAAACCAGCAACGGGTGCATCTCATTTTTGCTGTTTGACTCGGTGGTGCGTTACGGGGTGGGCTATTTCAATGGTGGCGAAGAGGTAGAAAATCAGGGCGAGCCCACCCCTAACGCACCCTACGCAAAATTTACAAAAGTGAGATACACCCACCAGCAACTTTGATGCTGATACCATCAAGACTGCTTTGCCCAGTTATACCGTAAAAAAAGAAACCACCTCTGCTGAAGGGGAAACTTACGATATTTTCAGAGCCTACTGGCAAGATAGCCCCGTAATTGTAATTAGCGCGGGTGGCAAACCGCTATATTTTCCTAGACAGTAACAGCTTGTATACTATTTTAATGAATAAAGGAAATTTTAAAGGAAATACTAGTGAGATTAACAGGATACTGACGACTACAAACATTAACAAAACTACAACATGCCTTAGATAGTCTACTTTAATAAGTAAACAAATTAAAATGAAGTTGAGGACAATGCTAAAAATTAATAATCCTGAATTAATCAACTTATCCTTGCTAGGCTTAACCCTTTTACTTCCTACAATATTGGTATTCTTATAATTATTATTTGCAGCCGGAACCATCAGAAAATCGAACATATATAACAGAATTTTCTGGGTATTTTTGGGACGATTTTGCCAATCCGGTTCCATTAGAAAATCTATTAAGTTCAACAGTCTTTTCGAAAAAGATTTCACTTCATTTCGCCAGAACAACTTTTGAGTTTGTAACTCTTGTGTAAAATCACTAGGGTGTTTACCACTGAGCAACCGCACAAAGGTACGACCTAAGGAAAAAAAATCAGATTGTGGATAAGCTTCATGTTCATTCATCATCTCTGGCGGCATATATCCTAGGGTTCCAATACTGGTATTTTGCGAAGTAATTTGTTGTTGTTGAATAATGTATTTTTGGGTTAGTGCTTTAACTGCGCCAAAGTCAATTAATACCAGTTGTCCATTGGGTCTGACCATGATGTTATCAGGTTTAATATCCCTATGTAAATACTTGGGATGGATTTCATTAAGTATTACTATCAGTTGTTTTAGCCAGTCAATTGCCTGTGCTTCAGTAATTAGTTGATTGTTCTGTCGCAGCCAATCTTCCAACGTTAGTCCATCAATCTTCTCCATCACCAAGCAGTGTAAGAAGTCGTCTTGGTTATTTTTATTAGGCACAAAACGGAAGTAGCTATCTGGCTCAACTCGGGGAATTCCTGGATGATTGAGCTGCTTCAACACTTCTACTTCTTGCTGAAACAGCTCAACGACTTTTTATCTCATCTTTGAATTGCTATAGTAACTTAATTTCAGGACTTTCAGCACTTTCATTTTGCCTAAGTTACTTGAGTTAATACCCAGCAAATCTTATACTTCAAAGGTTTGAAAAAAGTTACCGCTGCCTAACTTTTTGATAACTTGGTAACGATTGTGTATTTCCTGTCCGATCTGAATCATAGTTACTTAAATCAGCCACCCTAGTACAAACGTTTGTTAAGATAGTTTTTAATTACAGGCTCTACATTAAAAAAGACTTCCCCAATATCCTGAGAAGTTTTCTCAATAAGTGAACGTTGTAACAAATTATTTATAGATGTCTTTATTTCTGAACTCGCTCTGTTGGGATATGAAGAAAATTGAGCTAGCAAGTATTGAGTTGAAACTGGCTCGGTAGCCATGGCTAAATGGTTCATTAGCTCTTGATCGAAATCTGATAATAGAGAAAATTGCTTGTCGAACATATTGATTAAAACATCACCAATAAATAATGAGCCTTTGAGAAAATCCGAAATTTTACCATTATGGCAGTTTTGGATCGTCCTAACCGCAATCTTTAAGGCTAAGGGATGACCTTTGTAGCTATCAATTAATTGTCCCACTCCATGCAAAGATTTAGAAATACCGTCCTTTGACAAGAGTGCTTTAGCGTCTTCCTTTTTCAAGCCTTTGAGTTGGAATTCCCGAATTCTTCCTTGCCTGATTACTAGTTCCTTAACTTCCTGGGGAGGTTCTTGACTGGTCAACAACAAGCAGCTTTGATGGCGTTTTTCCCCAATACATTGCAGTAATTTTCTATAGTCCTGGTAGCCCTCTTTGTAAATTCCAGAGGATTCACCAGCATCCATGATCGCTTCTACTTCATCAAGAACTACCAAACAACGATGCTGGTTGAGGTAATACATTAGTCGCGATAGCAGGTTATTTAGAGTTGTTGATGAAGGGTTTTCCTGATGGTTGGAAAAGAATTGGATCAGGTCACTCAGAACTTCTTCAACAGATGGAGTATCCTTAAGAGATCGCCAAATCACATACTCAAACTGATCTTTAATCTGTTCAACTAGCTTCACTGACAAGGCAGTTTTGCCAATGCCAGTAATGCCAAAAATAGCCACCAATGGAGAGTGATCTGTGACAATCCATTGCTCTAGCTGAGCCAGTTCGTTGGTGCGTCCGTAGAAATCGGATACATAGGGTGCGTCACTTAAATCGAGTTTTAAGAGGGGACTACTTTCGGTCGGCTCAGGAATAGAGCTTGACGGTTTTGATAATGACTCGAGAACTAGCCGAAGATTTTTTTTGGTGACACGTTGTCCTGTTAGGTTTGACAGTTTCTTCCATAAGGAAGGAGCAGCCATCTTCTTAATATAATCCGTGGTGTATCCAGGAATATTCATGTCCTCGTAGGTTTTACCTGCCCAAGAATCTTGGATTATCTTCTGATCACGAGGAGACAGCTCTTTTTCTCCCTTGGCAATCAGCAAATTATTTAATTGGGTTAGGAATTTGTCAATATCCATAATTAATGTCAATGGGGAACACCGAGCAAGGAAGGGGGAATTACAGATGTTTTATACCAAATCCCCTTTTATAGCTGCTGTTAAGCCCAAAAAACTGAAACTTGCGGCTACATAAACTTTCGGGAGCACCTCAAAGACTGGGTTTTCCAGGGTTTTTTTAACCCGGATGTCGTATAACCCGTCTGGGTGCGTAAGTCCTAACTGCTCGATCGGGCATCCTGATTTCTGTGTGGGGTTCATGACTAGCAACTCCCTTGACTGACTGCTGAATTTTGACGGTATCTTTTTTATTCAAAGCGTTCCCGTAGCGGCTCAATGCTTAGGATCGCGCTCATTTCTGAATCCGCCAAGCCTTGTCTTGATGCAAAGCGCGAGTGGGAGAAACCCCCTTTGGCCTCGCTGCATCGCTATTCTACCCTGAATCATTATCATTAAGAGCTGATTCCTAAAGTAAATCTTAAGAAGTCTGAAAGCCTTGCTATGATTGTCTTTTGGGTATTAAATAGTTCATTTGTTCTATTTGATTGCAAGCCTTATCCTACAAGGATTACAGCGAGTTTACGAATCAGCTCTAAGCCTAGTTTTTTGATAATAAGATAAGAGTTGAGCTGATATTTGATGGTGTTTTCCCCAGAAGCCCTGAAAAGTCAGGACTGACTGCCGCTATTTATTATACAGCAGTACTCAATTGGGTGAGGTACAAAGTCCTGGGTTAATGGCAGTAGGGAGTAGGGAGTAGCGATGCAGTCGCTGATGGGGGAAACCCCCATCAGCGACTGCATCAAGACAGGTACTGACCCAGGTGACCCACACAGCCACCTTGACCACGAGGGACGGCATCAAGACATTGAATGTACCTCATAATTATGATAAAAACTATAGCTCCTCTTAAGCCCAGAGGACTGAAAGTCCCGGCTACAAAAACTTTCGGGAGCACCTCAAGGACTGGGTTTTCCAGGGTTTTTTAACCCGGATGTAGTTATGACACCTCTGGGTGTGTAAGTCGTAACTGCTGGATCGGGCATCCTGATTTCTGCGTGGGGTTCATAACTCCCTTGACTGACTGTCCCTCAGATCCCATTCATGAGGATTATGTAAGCATTCAGCTATCAGCGTGTCGCGTATCAGCTTATGCCTTACATCACAGGCTTCTAGCCTGTGCCACGCTACTAGATCGGTACTTTTGAATAACATAAGCTGACCGCTGACCACTGACCGCTGACCACTGACCGCTGACCACTGACCGCTGACCACTGACCGCTGACCACTGACCACTGACCGCTGAATGCTTACAGGATTATTCATAAAGTTCATATGAATTGACCTTTAAAAGAGCTGAATTTTTGGGATTTTAATTCTTGGTTGCTTTCCATACTATTGAATCGTAGGCCATCAAATACATCAGGTTGCCATTATCTCGACCGTCTATAACTTGATGGAATGGGCTGATGGTGAATGTATACCAGGTGAGCTTTATCAAAGAATCGAAGGACAGCCAACAAGTTTTTAGCTTGCTGTTCCAACACTAAACTGTAATCAAGGAGAAAAGCAATGTCAAACATTGACAACCAATTCCAAAACCTCGACGACATCCCTGCCCTGAAGGAACTTTCCGATGAAACTGCCGCCGCCTGTAGTGGGGGAGTTACTCTAGTAGCCTTTAATAAGCGCGGTTTTGAGGGGTTTAAAAAGCAATTTATTCAGAATGGCAACAAGTTAGACATAGGTTTTGTAGGCGGATCGATTAACAATAAGATCTCATCTTTCAGGGTCTCTGGTGGTAATTCGTCATTGTATAAAGTGACTCTATTTGATGGGCGAAACTTTCAAGGGCAAAGGGAGAGCTTCTATGTTCGGCGAGGGAAGGCAAAGCGTTTTGTAGGCGACTTCATAAACGATAGGACCTCATCTATTAGGGTGCGCCCTGTTTGATGGGGTGACGAAACTAGGGGCCAGTATGTAGAGGTATTCGGATGAACAGCTAGAACTTCAAAAAAACGCTCTCGCGTTTATCCGAGCTCCTCTAAATTCTCTTTCCCAGTCCGTAGGGGCGAGCAAGTCTTGCCCCTACTACTTTGAGAACTCAGGATTCACCGATGAAATACCACAGCGTACTCCAACACTCTGAAGAAGACTGCGGTGCTGCCTGCCTAGCCACTGTGACCAAACACTACGGACGTACCTTTGCCCTTAACCGCGTGCGAGAAGCAGTCGGCACTGGGTCGCGAGGAACCACTCTGCTCGGTTTGAGGCGGGGAGCAGAAGCCCTCGGATTCAATGCTCGCACAGTCAAAGCCTCCCCAGAACTACTCGACCAATTAAACAAAGTGCCTCTGCCTGCCATCATTCACTGGAAAGGCTACCACTGGGTTGTTCTCTACGGGCAAAAACGGAAAAAATATGCGATCGCCGACCCCGCCTTCGGCATCCGCTACCTCACCCGTCGGGAGTTAATTGAAGGTTGGGGTAATGGTGTCATGCTTCTGCTGATGCCAGATCAGAGTCGCTTTTACGAGCAATCGAACGATAAAGTCGGCGGAATAGGGCGCTATCTGTCCCGGGTCTGGCCCTATCGAGGCATTCTCGCTCAGGCAATTGCCATCAACATCGCCATTGGACTGCTTTCCCTTGCCTCCCCCTTGATGACCCAGCTGCTCACCGATGACGTACTCGTGCGGGGGGATACCCAACTGCTCACCACCGTGGCTATTGGGGTGATTGCCATGAACCTGTTTAGCAGTGCCGTCGGTTTGGTGCAGTCTCACCTAATCGGTCACTTTGGTCAGCGACTGCAATTAGGTCTGATCCTTGAATACGGTCGCAAACTCCTGCGCTTGCCCCTATCATATTTTGAAGGACATCGTAGCGGGGAAGTTGTCAGCCGCATTGCCGATGTCAATGCCGTCAATGACCTAGTTTCCGAAATTGTCCTCGGTTTACCCAGCCAATTTTTTATTGCCTTGGTTTCCTTGGGCTTGATGCTCTTCTACAGTTGGGAATTAACTTTCGCTTCCCTAGCAGCCTTTCTAATCGTCACTGCCATCAACCTGCTTTTTCTCCCCGCTTTGCGCCAAAAAACCCGCAATCTTATTATCTTAGGTACGGAAAACCAAGGCTTTCTGGTCGAAACCTTTCGCGGTGTCCAGGTACTCAAAACCACCCAAGCCACACCTCAAGCTTGGCAAGAGTATCAGACCAATTATGGTCGCCTTGCTAACCTGGAATGGTCTGCGATGAAGCTAGGGCTTTACACCGGCACTATCACTGACATTCTTACCACTTTTACCAATATTGCCTTACTCTGGTTAGGCAGCTACCTGGTGATTAATCAGACCTTAACCATCGGTCAGCTGATGGCCTATCACGGCATGAGTGGCAACTTCCTCGGCTTCCTGGTTTCTCTGGTCGGGTTAGTTGATGAGTTTATTACTGCCCAGATTGTCATTCAACGGCTCACAGAAGTCATCGACGCCACCCCAGAAGACGAAAACGACTTCAAAAAGCCCTGGGCCCAAATTCCCGGCAATGCAGATATTAGCTGCACTAACCTCAACTTCCACCATGCCGGTAGAGTTGACCTGCTGCAAGATTTTTCCTTCACGATTCCAGGGGGTAAAGCCATTGCCTTGATTGGTAAATCTGGCTGTGGCAAAAGTACCCTCGCTAAGCTAATTGCTGGTTTATATTCCCTCGGATCTGGTAATATCCGCTATGGTCTCTACAACCAGCAAGACCTCTCAATAGAATGCCTGCGGCAGCAGGTAGTGCTGGTGCCCCAAGAAGCCAACTTCTGGAGTCGCTCGATCATTGACAACTTCCGCTTTAGCCATCCGGACGTCAGCTTTGAGAGCATTGTCGAAGCTTGCCAGATAGTCGGTGCCGATGAGTTTATTAGCGAACTTCCTCACAAATATCAAACGGTCTTAGGGGAATTTGGTGCGAACCTCTCTGGTGGTCAAAAGCAAAGATTAGCGATCGCCAGAGCGATAGTCACCGACCCGCCAATACTGATTTTAGATGAATCCACTGGCGCTCTCGATCCGGTGAGCGAAGCCCAAGCGCTAGATAAATTGCTCTCCCACCGACAGGGCAAAACCACAATTATGATTAGCCATCGCCCCAAAGTGATTGAGCGTGCCGATTGGATTGTCATGCTCGAAAAAGGGAAATTGAAAATCTCTGGCACCCCAAAGACTCTGCGTTATCAAGCTGGGGACCACTTAGACTTTCTAGACGACGTTCACCCATCAACGAACGGTTTGCTAGTTAAATCGGATAGTTTTCATGCTAACGGCAGTTCTCCCAACAGTGCCCTGGGTTAAGTTAAACCCTAACCCTAAAATAGGCCTCTGGAGCAGGGGAGAAAGATTTTCATCATGCATGTTGTGGGTGAAGCGAAGCTATCCCGTAGGGAATGGCCGCCCATGGGGTTTTATATCATTATTAATCCTATATTAAAAGTTTCTGACATCTATTGCAAGTATAAAAAACCGAAAACTAGAAATACAAAGATCATGGTTAGCAACTCCGACACAGAATTCCTGCCCCCAGTTCAAGAAAACGAATTTCTGCCGCCGATTAGTCGTTGGACTACCTTTGGCGGACTGTTTATCGTCACTGCTGTGGGTCTAGCCATCCTGCTTGCCTCTGTGATCAAATATAAGGAAACCGTCAAAGCACAGGCTGTCCTCCGTCCTGCTGGTGAATTACGGATTGTTCAGGCTGCCACCGAGGGAAGGATTAGAAGCATCTCTGTCAAAGAAAATCAACTTGTTAAACAAGGAGATATAATTGCCACTATCGATGACTCCCGCCTCCAAACCAAAAAAAGTCAACTGATTAGCCATATTAGGCAGGGGCAGCTACAACTTATTCAAATCAAGGCCCAGATTAGGGCTCTTAATCGCCAGATCAGTGCAGAAACAGACCGCACCAACCTTGCTGTTGCCTCAGCTGAAGCTGAACTGAGCCGCCGTCGCCGGGACTATCGAAATCAGCAGATTACCGCCAACACTGGAGTTGAAGAAGCCGAGGCAAACTTAAGGTCAGCTGAAGCTGCTTTGAGTGCAGCTAGGGCGAAGCGAGATCGATATCAGCCGATAGCAAACACCGGAGCCATTTCTAAGGAGCGATTGAGGGAAGCACAACTAGCATTTGAGCAGCAACAACAACAGGTTCAGGCAGCCCAAGCTAGGTTACAAAATGCCAAAGCTGCCCTTAATCCCAGTGATGCACAAGTGGCGATCGCTCAACAGCAGATTGCCCAAGAAAAAGCTACGGGTCAAGCCACTCTCGCTACCTTAGACAAAGAACACGAAGCCCTAATCCAGCAGCGAACTGAAATTAACAAACAGCTTGAGGGCAACACCCATGAACTTCAACAAGTGAAAATCGACCTGGGTCAAACCGCCATTAGAGCCACAGCCGACGGTATCATCTCCAAACTCAACCTGCGAAACTCTGGTCAAACTGTGCGCTCAGCAGAGGAAATCGCTCAAATTGTCCCCACTGATGCCTCCTTGCTGGTCAAGGCTGGGGTGGCACCTGCCGACATTGGCAAGCTGGAAGAAGGCCAAAACGTACAAATGCGGGTTTCTGCCTGTCCTTATCCAGACTACGGCACTCTTAAAGGCGTGGTCAGCCAAATTTCCAAGGATAGCATTAAACCTCAAGGGAATGGTGCTACTACAGGTGCCCCCACTGCTTCCAGCCAGAAAGGGGTTGCAGCTACTGCCTTCTACGAGGTAACGATAGAGCCAGAAAGCCTTTCTTTAGGTCAGGGCAAAAAGCAGTGTACCATTCAATTGGGGATGGAGGGCAGAGCTGATATTATTTCAAAAGAAGAAACTCTACTCCAATTCCTTCTTAGGAAGGCAAGGCTGAGCGTAGACTTGTGAGGTTATTAGACCTCTTGCCAAAAAATTGGCTTACACTTTCAGCCACTTCATTATCATGTTTCCGTTTCCAGAGCTTATTGGAAGATAGGTAGACTTCTGTTAAGGCGAATCCTATAGATAAAAAGGCGAAAACATAAAGGATTTTTTTGATAATTTCAATTATAAGCTAAATGATATATATTTACCTGTGTTTAAGGGAGTGCCAATTTGGAGCAATTTGTAATTTGGATGAGGCTCTTGGAATAGTTATCAGTAACAGTTATTGAACACAATATAAATCAAATATTTTTTATATAAAACTGTAAAATTTTGTGAAGACATTCGTCCTTTATCTTTAACAAAAATCGCGGAATTACCCACCCTCTTCCAGGGTGTTGAAGTTACCGTAAGGTACTGGTCGCCTTTATGGTTAGTCGGCTATGCATAAAAAGGTTAAAACTTTTTGATTAAGGCTACCCTATCCTAAGGTTTCGTCTCTCGGATGGATAGCGAGCCAAGTATTTGACTCATGCCTTGACATCTTACAGTGAAATGCATATAATATTAAGCAAGGTCGATAACGAGGTTGAGTGCAGTGAAACATAAATCCGTCAAAGTCAGAATCTATCCTAATCAAGAGCAAGTTCAAATCCTTGCCCAACATTTTGGGTGCGCTCGTTGGTGGTGGAACTACGCACTGAATCAGTGTATAGAAACTTACAAGGAAACGGGCAAAGGTCTGAAACAATCTGCACTCAATTCCATGCTCCCAAAACTTAAAAAACAAGAAGAGACCAAATGGTTAAAAGATTGTTACTCTCAGGTCTTACAATCTGTTAGTCTAAATCTGAGCCGTGCGTATCAAAATTTCTTTGAGAGTAGAGCTAAATATCCTAGATTTAAGTCATACCATCACCGCCAATCAATTCAGTATCCCCAAAATGTCAAACAAGTAAGGGATTGTCTTAAATTTCCTGGGAAACTGGGAGTTGTAAAAGCGGTAATTCATCGCCCACTGGATGGAGAAATCAAAACTGTAACAGTCAGCAAAACTCCTTCTGGGAAGTATTATGCTTCTGTTCTGATGGAGTATGAAAGTGGTAGCTTAAAGTCGTCCACTGAGGTGCGACCCGTGGCGAATTTAATTCGCCAACGGAAAGCGCACCTAGGGAAGGTGGTCGGTATTGATTTAGGTATCAAAGATTTTGCGATTACTTATGACGGTGAAAAAATCTCTAAGTTCAGTAATCCTAAACACTTAGCTAAGTACGAAAAGAAGTTAGCCAAAAAACAGCGTATTGCTGCCCGAAAGAAAAAAGGAAGTAGTGGGTGCAAAAAGGCCAGAAAGATTGTAGCTAAGGTATACGAGCGAATTGGAAATGTCCGCCAAGACTACCTACATAAGCTGTCTAGAAAAATAGTAGATCAGAATCAAGTAGTGGTAGTCTAAAACCTAAATGTCAAGGGCATGGTTCGTAACCATAAATTAGCTAAAGCAATTTATGATATGGGTTGGGGAACCTTTGTCAATTTTATTTCTTACAAGTGCGAAAGCGATGCAGCGCGGTCTTGGGGGTTTCCCCCATGAGCGACTGCATCAAGACAGAGAAGGAAAAGTGTTAGTTGAAATAGACCGATGGTTCCCTAGTTCCAAAACCTGCTCTAATTGTCATTATCGAATCAAAGAGTTGCCACTGGATGTTAGGACTTGGACTTGTCCAAGTTGTGGAACTCACCACGACAGAGATGGTAATGCGGCAAAGAATATTAGAGCAGAAGGGATCACAATGCTATCCTCCTCTGGGACGGGGGAGGTCAACGCCAATGGAGAAGAAGTAAGACCAAGACGTGGACGCCCGTCCAAGTTAAGGCATTCTTCCGTGAAGTTGGAAGCCACGACCTCAACAACGTAGGTCGTGGTAGTTCACTCTTTACTAATGTAATTACTAGTTAACATAAACTCTTTAAGAAGATTGTATAGAAAAACACTATTTACCCTAACCACCATAGTCCTAGTCACCAGTATCCTGGGCGCTTGCACCAAGGAACCTTCCCCCCCTGAAACTAAGTCTAATCTCAGGCTGACTCCAGAAGGTTTGGGTACACTCAACAAAACCAGCAACTTTGATGCTGATACCATCAAGAGTGCTTTGCCCAGTTATACCGTTAAAAAAGAAACCACCTCTGCTGAAGGCGAAACTTACGATATTTTCAAAGCCTACTGGCAAGATAGCCCGGTAGTGGAAATCGATGCCGACATCTCCCAGCAGAAAATCGGCAGGATTGAAGTGCTAAGCGATCGCATCCCTGGCCCAAAGGATGTGAAGGTAGGAATAGCCTACTCAGCCACTCCTGGAAACGAGAAACTAGACTGCTTCCCAGGTGAGGAAGGGTCCACGGGGAAAGTGATTTGTAGGTTTGAGGAAAATGCCTCGATCTTATACATCTACCAACCCCTTAACTGGGAAGGGCCTTATCATAAGTTACCTCCCCAAGAGGTTCTGACCAAGGCTAAGCTAGATAGTCTACTTTGGGTATCACGCTAGTGCGCAAATAGCAAAAATTAATTACTAATTAGTGCTCTAATTACCGCTTTTTCAGGGCTGGGGAATTGCTCAATGGTGTCTTTGCTGAAGATTCCAACAGCAAACCATACTCAATACCTTCCACCACAGCTTCATAGGACGCTTCGAGAATATTACTAGAAACCCCCACAGTTGTCCAGCGTTCTTCTCCATTGCTCGATTCCACTAGCACCCTTGTCTTAGCCGATGTGCCAGCAGCACCATCCAGAATCCGCACTTTGTAGTCAGTTAGATGGAAAGCCGCAATCTCTGGGTAAAAATTCACTAAGGCTTTGCGCAAGGCTGCATCAAGGGCTGACACCGGTCCATTGCCTTCTGCTACTTCCAGAATATCCTGGTTGTTAACAGATACTTTAATGGTTGCCACAGAATTACTGTAGGGTCTACTGACCCCTTGTAGCATATCGCAATGTATCTGACAGCCTTTGAGTTCAAAGGGATGTTCTCGATATCCCAAAGCATCCCGCATCAACAAATCAAAACTGGCTTCCGCTGCTTCAAATTGATACCCTTCATTTTCCAGATCTTTGAGGCGTTCCAGGATTTCGCGACAGGCGGGGTCTTTTTTATCCAGGTCATGACCGAAACTACGGGCTTTTGCTAATACATTGCTCAATCCCGACTGGTCAGAAATTACGATCCGACGTTGGTTACCAATCTGTTCTGGCTGAATATGTTCATAGGTCAGAGGATTCTTTGCCACCGCTGAAACATGGATGCCACCTTTGTGAGCAAAGGCTGAACGACCCACAAAGGCAGCATGGTCATTGGGAGCAAGATTAACAATCTCGCTAATTAAACGACTAGCTTGGGTCAGTCTGGCCAGCTGATTATCTTCAATACAGCGTAACCCTTGCTTCAACTGTAAGTTAGGAATCACAGAACAAAGATTGGCATTACCACAGCGTTCACCATAACCATTAATCGTTCCCTGAACCATACAGGCTCCCTCAGATACCGCAGCTAAGGCATTAGCAACCGCTGTATCGGAATCATTATGGGTATGGATTCCTAACATCGGTTGTTCGCGTAGCGTGGCCTTTAGGCCAAGGTTAGCAGGTTGAAGGTTAGCAGGTTGAAGGTTAGTTTCGGTTGCAGGTTGGAGGTTAGCAGGTTGAAGGTTAGTTTCGGTTGCAGGTTGAAGGTTAGTGTCGGTTCCAGGTTGAAGGTTAGTGTCGGTTCCAGGTTGAAGGTTAGCAGGTTGAAGGTTAGCAGGTTCAAGGTTAGAACCTTCAACATTCAACCTACCAACCTTCAACTCTTTAGCTACATTCAACCTTCCAACTTTCAACTCATTTTCAACATTCAACCTTCCAACTTTCAACTCTTTAGCTACATCTCTAACAATGTGACCAATTTCCTGGGGTAGGGTACCACCGTTGGTGTCACACAGTACTAGCCATTCTGCACCCGCATCTCTAGCAGCTATCAGGGTTTTGAGGGCATACTCTCGATTGGCTTTATAGCCATCAAACCAATGTTCTGCATCGTAAATCACCCGACGCCCTTGACTACGGAGGTATTCTATAGTATCCCGAATCATGGCTAGGTTTTCGTCTAGGCTAGTTTTCAGCCCTTCGGTGACATGAAGATCCCAGGATTTACCAAAAATAGTCACCCAGCGCGTTCCTGCAGCTAAAATAGCTTGCAGCATCCGGTCTTCTGCAGCGATCATGTTTGGCCGTCGAGTTGAGCAAAAGGCTACTACTTCTGCTTGTTTGAGAGGTTCTTCTTTGAGCTTCCAGAAAAATTGCACATCTTTCGGATTTGCCCCTGGCCATCCTCCTTCAATGAAGGGAATACCCAACTCATCCAGTTGTCGAGCAATGCGTAACTTATCTTCTAGAGACAATGAGATTCCTTCACGCTGGGCACCATCCCGCAGCGTTGTATCGTAAATCCAGATGGGGTGAGAAGCTGTTGAAGTCATGGGCAGTTAGAATAGTTGAGTTTATGGTAAAGAAATGTAAATTCTAGTTAAGGGTAAGCTTTGATGGCCTAAAGCTCTGTCAAGGGCAAGGCACGCAGATAACCTTCCGACATTTACCCGCGCTTAGCAGTGTAGGAAGGTTACCGATCTCTTAACCCTTGATATATCAAGAGTATCAAGCGATGCAGCGCGGTCTTGGGGGTTTCCCCCATGAGCAACTGCCGTGGTTTCCCCCACTCGCTATTGCATCAAGACAGAGGACTAGACCAAACTATCTAAAATCTAGATATTTATAAACGCAGCTTATCTAGAACCATCAAACAATAAGACCACCTTGGTGTATTGCCAGATTGGCTCTGTTAACAACATTAAACATAGCTGCATCTAATTGTATTAAAAAATAAGCTACAGATAAGGAGTAATCTTGAATAATGCCTAAAGTAACAGCACAAGGAAAAAGCTTTGAATGTGACCAGGGCAGTAATCTGCGCAAGGTGTTACTAGACCATGGGGTTGCCCTGTACAACGGCAACGCTAAACTAATTAACTGTAGAGGATTAGGCAGCTGTGGTACCTGTGCGGTTGAGATAGACGGGGAAGTATCCGAGCCAAATTGGAAAGATAAAGCTAGGCGATCGCTTCCGCCCCATTCTCCGACAGCAAATCGCCGCTTAGCCTGTCAGACAAAGGTTTTAGGTGATGTTTGTGTTACCAAATATGATGGTTTTTGGGGGCAAGGAGATAAAACTGTCTGGATTCCAGAATCATGAAGTTGCCAATGGTGACTGGAACTTTGGCTGTAGTTAAAACCTAGGGCGTGTCGTCAGTTAAGCCAAACAACAGCAGCAGCGAGATCAATTGCGCCTAAGAAATTTCTGGCAGTTTTATCGTAACCAGTTGCCATGGCACGGTATTGCTTGATTTTAGGGCAGAAATTCTTAAAAGGAGGTCATAAATGGTTGCTGTAAATCAAATTAGACAAACGTTGACCCTGGCGGAGTTTTTAAAACTTCCTGAAACGAAACCTGCTAGTGAATATGTCAATGGACAAATTCAACAAAAACCTATGCCTCAAGGAAAGCACAGCATCCTTCAACGGGAATTGAGTTTTGCTTTAACACTGGCCTTAAAGCCAGAGCGAACTGCCCAGGCATTCCCCGAACTGCGGTGTACCTTTGGTGGGCGATCAATTGTCCCAGACGTTGCCGTCTTTCGTACAGAACGGATTCCTCGTGATCATGATGGCCAAGTGGCCAATTCCTTCAATCTACATCCAGATTGGACCATCGAGATCTTATCCCCCAAGCAGAGCCAAACCAAAGTTATTCGCAACATTCTCCATTGTCTCGACAACGGTACTAACATGGGGTGGTTATTGGATCCGGAAGAGTCCTTCATATTTGTCTATAGTGCCGATAAATCCGTGCAACTGTTTGAGAACTTAGAGGTGGTGTTGCCCGTGCCAGAGTTTGCCGAAGCAGTGCAGCTTAAGGTGGGTGAGATATTTGATTGGTTGAAAGAGTAAACGGATCTTGTAGGATGCGTTCGCGTAGCGGCTCGTACCGAGCATCGCTTTTCTGGTGGGCATGACTGGAACTGAGTCCAGCAACAGTTAAAATCTTAAGCATTCAGCTATCAGCTATCAGCTATCAGCTAATGCGCTACGCGAACGCTACGGCAACAGCTATCAGCCAAAGGCCTGTGGCCACGCTACGGGAACAGTTTATGTCCATAGCACACGCTACAGCAACAGCTTTTGAATAAAATAAGCTGTTCGCGAAGCGTGAGCCTTCGGCTCACGGCTGACGGCTGACCGCTGAATGCTTACTTAAAATCTAACAAACAGGAGGTCATAAATGGTTGCTGTAAATCAAATTAGACAAACCTTGACCCTGGCGGAATTTTTAGAACTTCCTGAAACGAAACCTGCTAGTGAATATGTCAATGGACAAATTCAACAAAAACCTATGCCTCAAGGAGAACATAGTACCTTACAAACTCGTCTGGTTACAGCGATTAATGAAGTTGTTTTACATAAAAAAATTGCCCATGCTTTCACTGAATTAAGATGTACTTTTGGGGGACGTTCTATTGTTCCAGATATTACAGTATTTAGTTGGAATCGTATTCCGAAAACAGAAAAAGGAAGAATTGCCAATAAATTTGAGCTTTATCCTGATTGGGTAATCGAAATTCTTTCTCCTGAACAATCTGCGAATAAAGTTATCAAAAAAATTCTGTTTTGTCTGAAACAGGGAACAGAATTAGGCTGGTTAATTGATCCTGAAGATGAATCAGTGATGATATTTCAAGCGAATCAATTGCCAGAGATTAAATCCAATGAAGAAATTTTACCTGTCTTAGAGAGTCTTAAAGATTGGCAATTATCCGTTGCCGAAATGTTTAGTTGGTTAAGTGTGAACTAATTTTTGGTTGGCGTTTATTTTTGCCATTCAACTGAGTAAGAGATCAAATATCAATGATCGTAAGCATATGCGCTACGCGCACGCTGCGCGAACAGCCGTCAGTTGTCAGCCGTCAGCCATTCCCATAGCGTGGCCTTTGGCAAAGGCGCATAAGCTGAAAGCTGAAAGCTGAACGCGCACGCGTGCGCGTAGCGCATAAGCTGATAGCTGATAGCTTACCAATGATCAATGACCAATTACCCAAGCTTGAAAAGAGCGATGCTACTGGAATCGATATGATATCCCAGTTGAGGAATTATCCCTCTGGCTAGATGCCTGCTGCTCTTAGCTGCGCTGCCAATTGTTCAGCTCGTTGCCGTTCCTGTTCAGCTCGTTGCCGTTCCTGGATGACCAACTCCGAACCCCACAGCAACAGTTCTCCTTGCTGATCCCACCAACTTGACACTCACCGCCCGCTTATGGACGGGGATTCTTTGATCAACGACCCGTCTTGCTCAACCAGACCGGAGTCAGGAAAAGTAGAGGACAGATCTCCCAAAGCGTTTGGATCTAGGATCCGAGTTCCTGTGTGCCCCACAGTACTCAAGGCTCTCGTTCTAATATTTAGTGCGGCATTGTGGTCTCTATCTAGTTCGCACCCACATTTGCAGGTATGGGTTCGAGTCGATAATGACTTTTTGACAACCTCACCACAACTGGAACAATTTTGACTGGTATAAGCAGGATTTACTGCGACAGTGATTCTGCCAAACTTAGTACCAAAATGCTCCAACCATTTTCTGAACTGATACCAACTCGCATCATTAATAGACTTAGCTAGACAATGATTTTTGACCATATTTCTGACCCTTAGATCTTCGTAGGCGACCAGGTCGTTAGACCGGATTACGCAACGCGCCAGTCTCTTGGCATGTTCTTCACGCTGCCTGCTTATTCTAAGGTGTTGTCTACCTAATCTATTGACGGCTTTTTTACGGTTGGATGAGCCTTTCTTTTTTCGGGAAACCCGACGTTGACAAAATTTTAAACGTTTTTCACTTTTCCTATAAAATCTGGGTAAGGGTTCAGAATGACCGTCGGAATCTGTATAAAATTCTTTCAGGCCGACATCCAATCCAATTGTCCTGCCAGTTGAATCTATATCTTCGCGTGCTACGACTGCAACACAGAACTGGACATAGTACCCGTCAGCTCGTCGAACTATCCTAACCCGATTAATTTGCTTCTTGTCAAAACGCCACAAGTCCCAGGTACCCTTGAGCTTAAGTTTTCCGATTCCTTTTTTGTCCGTGAACGTTATCGATTTTTTGTCAGGGGATAACTTCCATCCTGATTTCTTATACTCGACAGTTCTGCCACGCTTTTGAAACTTCGGAAAACCTTTCTTTCCAGGTATTTTTTTCTTGCAGTTATCATAGAACCGAGCAATCGATGACCATGCCCTTTCAGATGCAGCCTGACGGGCAGTAGAATTTAATTCATTAGCAAAAGGGAATTCTTTAGCAATAATCTTAGAATATTTGCTAAGGTCATTCTTCCCTGTTCCTTTGTTGTCCAACCATAAACGAATGCATCTATTTCGGATAAACTTAACTGTCCGGATCGCCTCATCTATGGCTGAATATTGGGACTTTTTGCCTTTGGCTTTAAATTCTAATATGATCATTGACCTTGACCTTGACCTTGACCTTAGGTCACGCTACGGGAACAGTCACGCTACGGGAACAGTCACGCTACGGGAACGGTCACGCTACGGGAACGAATCTCGACCTCTTTCGATATACCTTTATATTAACAGAGCAGATATAAAAGTGCCAAGCCTAGATCTAAAAAAAAAAGCCGTCCGTTAAAGTTACCGCTTCGATAGGGTCGCCTTTCTAGTTTTAGGGTTATGCGGTATAAGTTTTAAGGAAAGTTAGTAAGGCGACCCAATAAACAGGTTTCTATCCAGCGAAGGACGGGGCTTTAAACCCAAAATTTTTGGTAACTTTTCCCAGGTAACTTCGTAAGTAGCTGTGCTAGCTATCATAATTCCTTCCTCTCCGAGCCTGCTCTTATTATCATCAAAGAAGATGGGTCTGAAACCCCGTCCTTCTAGGACGGCTTTGTGCTAAGATAGAAACGACGCAATGACCTAAAAAGAAAAGGTGAGATTCCTGCTAGTGGGACGCTTTGGTTAAAAGGTGGTTCACCGAAATGGAGACCCGGTCAAAGACTCCAATCCCAGCCCTCTATAAGCAAATAGTCTTTAAAGTCACGGAAATCAAACACTTTAAAAGTAGACTCAATGACAATATGTTGTCGGAGAGAGTAGAGGCAATTGGCACCGCCAAGTGGACTGCCGATTTCTTGGTACTACGGTACGGGAAGTCGATGTGGTTGTTACGAGCAATGCCCTTTTGGGTAACTCCTCGCTTTGAATCCCCGCGCGTTCACGCCGGGGGAGTGTCAAAGTTAGGGAATTCCAGAGAACTGACGGGGTAACAGCTTACTTCACTCGACCCCGGAATCGGATAAACCCATAGGAATTGGGTGGCTCTCCTGGTGCAGTAGCTTGGGGCACATCTCCGACTTCCACCACTACTACTCCATTTTGGTTTACAGGTACATTACATCCTGCGGGCACTGAGGTTCCCGGTGAGTAATAGCGACCGCGATCGCTATCGGGGATATTAGTTAGATAGATGTTCGGATCAGCTAAACCACTGGTGGGTAAGGGATTGGTACTCTCGAACAAGGCAATCCCGACATCACTAGCTGGAAAACCAGCAGTTTGATTGAAGGCGTCGGCAATAAAAGTAGTTTCTGCCGGAACTCGGTCACAGATACGCAGGCTCTTGGCGTAATTGCTGCCATTGGAAAGGAAGTACACAGTATATTCCAACTCATCCCCTGGCATCACTGTTCCAGAGTTAATTAATCCCCGCAGATAGACATTGGGATTGGGCCAGTTAGGGTCATTATCCTCAGGAGCGCGATCGCTTCCGACATGATTCTCAGAACCAGGACTATCAATACCATCAACGAAAGGTGAGCCAGATGTGGGTAAAGATTCCCAAACATTACTGTCTTTGCGCTTAATAGCGGTAATACGTTTGACCAGTATCACGTTGGGGAGGCTTTCAACATCAAACCCAAAGTTAATGTCAGTAACAGCAGTAGTAGTCACCTCAATCGGTATATCATTAGAGGTTCCTAACATCAACCCATCCGGGATCTCAGTATCGTTGGTATCGACTTGCACAATGTATTTCCCTGGCTCTAAGCTGGTGAAGCTGTAATTCCCACTATTATCAGTATCAGTAGTGGCTTGTTGGGTATCACCAGCATCGATAACATCATTACTGTTAACGTCAAGGTATAGTACTACCCTAATGTTGGCAGGTAGGGTAGATTCACCATTGTCGAAAGTATCGTTTTGGGGATTGTCGTCTTGGTAAATAGTACCGGATACTTCACCAGTAGATGTAACAGGAAGGGCAATCATCCCCACATCGAGGTCTCGTTTGTCTTCCGATCCAGCCAGAGCAAAGACTTCGGTATATCCCGTACTCGGGTCAGCATCAGAATCAATCGTGTCATCATTGCCCACATTTTGGAAACCAATCTCATAGCCAGATGGGGCAATAAACTCTAAGAAATAGTTTCCTGCTGCTAAGCCAGAGAAGGAGTAGAAACCAGGATTCCCAGCCACATCGTTGGTAGTAACTGTAGTGGCAAGTAGACTATCATCTTCGCCACCCGGTTGACCATCGGCACCCGGGTTATAAACGTTCACCGTCACACCATTGAGACCCAATTCACCAAGGTTTTGGAGTCCATCACCATTATTATCAATCCAGACAAAATCACCTAAGATCGGCTGAGGTACTATCCCTGCATCTAGATCCTGGTTACTGTCTCCAGCCTGAAGGGTAATGTTAGCAGTTTGTCCAGTAGCATCAGCATCCGAGTCGAGAGTGTCATCACCCTGGTCTTGGGGAGAGAAGGCATGACTAGGAGGCGCAATGAACTTTACATAATACGTGCCTGGTGTCAAGTCCCGGAAGCGATAGAAACCGGGATTACCATTGGAGTCATCACTGGTTTGAGTTGAGTCGATCAGAGTGTTGGCAGTATCATAGAGTTCAACAGTTACGCCATTTACACCAACTTCACCCCCATCTTGAGTACCATTGTCATTGGTATCCAACCAAACAAAATCACCTAAGCTAGCGTTAGCCGGGTCTACAGAGGTTAGTCCAGCATCCAGATCACGGGTGTCTGTAGTCTGGTTTACACTAAAGACGTTTGTCTGTCCAGTATTGGGATCAGCATCGGAGTCAGCGGTCTCATCACCACCCTGGTCTTGAGCAGAGAGATTTAAGTTGGCTGAGGGAATGAATTTCAGGAAGTAATCTCCGGCTGGCACTTCAGAGAAAAGGTAAGCTCCATCATTACCGGTGCCATCAGGAGCAGTTAAGGTAAAACCATAGAAAGTATCGTCACTGGTACCAGGTTGACCATCACCCCCGTCTTCCCACAACTCAACCCGCACCCCATTGATACCCGGTTCACTATTATCTTGAATCCCATTACCGTTTTGGTCATCCCAGACCAAGTCTCCAATGATCGCAGGGGTGAGGGGTTGAATCACAATTCCGACTTTGGGGGGTTCTGCGGGTAACAGGGTAGCTGCTGCACCGGATTGATCAGTTCGTGTAGAGACGAAAGCAAAGGAATTCCAGGCAATCTCGCCGTTGGTTGGTGCTCCAGCAGGTGCTCGCATTGGCCAGTTCAGCATCACCGATTCTAGGGGGTCGAGAACCAGATTGCCCAAGTTAAACCTCAGAGCAGTTACCGCACTAGGGTCACTGGGAAAGGTAGTACTCCAGTCATTGACGCAGCCACTAGGCCAATTGAGGTCCTGACCATCAGTAGGATTGGGACGGCAAGGATTGGAGTTGGTGGTGTATTCAACAGTGACACCAGGAATGGCCACGCTAACCGGACCAGCGAGATTAGGACGCCATTGGGAACCTCTGGCTGAACTAGTATTGAGCACTTGAGTATCACCGATGGCAGGCAAGATATCTACTACAAGTATATTAGTCATCGGCACCGTGCCTTGATTGGTGATAGTCAGCTGGTAATCTACCCGTCCCCCCGGAACCGTGGTGCCACTAGTGGAGAAACTGGTATCGACCTCACCCTGAACTACCTTTTGTGAATCGAGGGTTGCGATTCCAGCTACTTCAACGTTTGCTGTTCTTCGACAAATCGTCTCATCGGTGATCCCATCCCCATCCACATCAAAAGTATCCTGACTCCTGCGGTTACTATTGTTGCAATCGAACATACTATCGTTGGACATGATGAATAATTCATTAGTCAACGAACCTGTACTCACCCCCTGCTCAACCACTGTATCGACATAGATTCTCAGCCACCTATTCTCTGGTATTTGGGTTCCTGTAATTTGCCAACGCAGCAAGGTGCGACCGGTGCCGTTGTAGTTGGGAATCGCCTCGAAGTTGATTTCAGCGTTATCGGGCAAACTAGTCGAACCCACACTATCAAACCTCCAGGCACCCCCATAGTCAAGCCCTGCTGGCAGTAAATCTGCAATAATGGGATTGACATAATCTGCGGTAGCGCTCGACTCGTTGCGAAACTGTAGCCGAAATTCTATGGTGTCACCAGGAGCATAGGGACCACTCTGAGTTTCGTCTCTTTTGTTTGGATTTACGATGGCTTGTAATGCCGAGATTTCTGTCTCTTGGCACTGTTCCAGGGGGTTTGTTGGTGAATTGGGCGTCCAAGTCAGTTGGGCACAGTTTTTGATCGTCTCCCCAATCTCGCGGTCAGGCTGAACCTCTACAAACAGTTTTGGTCTATTACTGCTTGCTGTAGCTTGAAAACCTACTGGTACATTGGTGTACTCGAACTCAACCCCTGTAATGTATTCCCCTGCTCCTAAGGTGATGTCCGTCCCAATGGTGAGGGTGGTGTTCTGAGGGTGTGAGGTACCGGCTGTCAAGGGGTTGAGATTAGTTTTGTAGCGGACAATCACATCCCCAGTGTAATTGTTGTATCTGCCTGTGCTAATTTTAGTGACCCGCACCTGATCTAAGAGGTTAATCCCATCGTCATTGACTTGATCTAGGTCGTCAGTGACTGTTAGAGTAGTCATCGGTACATTACCGGTATTTCTTGGGTCAAGCCGAAACTCAAATTCATTGCCAATAGCCACCTGACCCGAGAATGATTTAGAATTAAATGTGCCTTGATAGTTCGCGTCTGTAAAACCATGTTCAGCCTCACCATTTAAGTTCAACTCGGTGCCATCAATTAGTTCTCCTGTTGCGGTAGCTGGGTTAATCACAGTACTATTGGGACCAGTAGTGTTGAAGGTACCACTAGGATACTCAACAGAGACTTGTGCGTTGAAACAATTTTGGCCACTCTCAATACTGAGGTTACCCACATTCCAAGTGACAACCCCGGAGTTATGGGTACCCCCATCGGTAGCACTAACAAAACTTGACCCAACCGGAAGAGTATCTTGCACAACTACATTTTGTAGGTTGATACCACTCTCAAGATTCCGGGCATGGCAAAGCTCAAGCTCATAGGTCACTGGTGAATCAAGAGCCGGATCACCATTGCTAGGAATCACCCGATTTTTCTCCAATGTCCACTTATTTAAAGCAGCGTTTGAATCCACATCAGAAGTAACCGTTAGAGCATTGGAGGTGGCATTCTCGGTATTAGCACTCGTCCCTTCGGCTTGGTTAATCGCTGCTGTATTGTCTACAGTCGTACCAGGGGGAAACTGGACTCGAATCTCCAAATTGACCGGGGAACCTGCTGGAATCGGTGAACTATACTCAACGGTAGCCTGTCCTGTATCCTCGTCATAGCTGACAGTAGCAGGACGTCCAGGAAGGATGCTGACATTGTTAGAAGACCAATCAATCTGAGGAGGGAGTAGGTCAGTAATCACCACATCCTGGCAGTCCTCATCCCCACTACAGGAGACGCGGATGGTGTAGATAAATTCTTGTCCTGATGGAACTTCTGTAATGATATTACCATCGGCATCATTAGCGACTTTTACCAACTGGAGTTCGGAAGCAGCCGATACTGGAGTAGCGTAACCTGCGATCGCACTGACTAACATCACACTGCCAATCAGTGTATGGGGAAGAAACTGGCAAGGGAAAATTTTCCCTAGAGGATGGGGTAGGCTTTTTGAACCGACATTGGGTGCGATCGCTTGGAGATAGTTCAATAAAGATTTCATGACTGGCCGCGATGAATAATTGGAATCGGGAAATTAAGCTAAACACGTTTTTAAGGACAAATCCGGTATCGAGAGATTACTCAGACGATAGCTAGTCAAACACAAATAAACTGAAACACCAATCAACTGTAGGGGCGCACGGTGTGTGCCAAATTGGTTGTGCTAAAGGCCAAGTGAAAACCCACCATAGTTAGTCAGTAAATCTCCCTCTGTTGATGCAAAGCGCGAGTGGGGGAAACCCCCGTGGAGCCACTGCATCGCTAGTGAGAACACAGCTTTTTCCTTAATTAGTGATATTTTGTGTGCGAAGCGATCGCACCCTGATTTTCGGCTGGTTTTAACTTGTCTAGTTAAACTCTTGTTATTGTTCTAATCTAGGATTGCTTTATTTAAGCTGCTGTTGCCTAGAGATAATTACTGAAATTTCAGCGGAAATTTAACAATTTTAAATGGGTGATATCCGTGAATTCCACATCATCATGTTTTCGGAAGCAGGCTCTTAACTCACCTGAGTTCGACATAACCAACTATCCTCCGATTACGGTCTGGTCAAGGTAACGGGAGCTAAAATCACGGGTAGTGATAAATAAGTAGTGATACAACATTGCATTTACCTTAAATAAGGCATTTTGAATGGAAAAATATAGCAATTTGAATATCAGGTTATTAGTAATAATTATCTAAACTCTAATAGTAAGCATTCAGCCGTCAGCCATCAGCCGTGAGCACCTCAAGTAGCGTGGCCAACGGCCAAGGCTCACGCTACTTGAGGTGCTTTGTGGCAAAGGCTTCGACCCTGGGACTTCACTGAGATTAAACCAATGCTTACTTGTTGTCTTGATCCCAAGCGCGAGTGGGGGAAACCACGCCAGTTGCTCATGGGGGAGACCACGGCAGTCGCTCATGGGGGAAACCACGGCAGTCGCTCATGGGGGGAACCACGGCAGTCGCTCATGGGGGAGACCCCCAAGACCGCGCTGCCTCCCCAAGACCGCGCTGCCTCCCCAAGACCGCACTGGCTCCCCAAGACCGCACTGGCTCCCCAAGACCGTAATGGTGCGTTTGACCCGTAATTAAATTCGCCACGGGTCGCACCTCTGCATCGCTTATTCAAAAGCTGATAGCTGATAGCTGATAGCTGAATGCTTACCTCTAATAAATACTGGGTGCATCTCAGTTTTGCAATTAGGCAAAAATTCGGGCGAAAATTACCGCGCCCGGGCCCCACACTTCCCATCTTTTTTACAAATATGAGATGCACCATAAATACTAGCAGAAGCTTGTTTACCCGCAGACTAGCTACTGTGTATAGACAAGTGTGATATGTTTCCTCAGTGCATCAAAAGTTGGACTGATTGCTGCCTGTGATCAGAACTTGCTTTTGCAACATAGGAAAGATAACAAAAAGCTCAACTCGAACACCAACGAGCTGAACAACTCCCAGAACGGTTACGACAGCTGGGCATTAATCCCGATGAAATTTAATACCGAGTTGCACTCAAAGAGAGTAGATTGCTTGGATAGGGAGATAGGGAGATAGGGAGATTGGGAGATTGGGAGATAGGGAGATTGGCGGAAGAGAAAGTTGTACGTTTGACCGCAACTTGGTATAACATAGGGTGTTGCTAACGCGCAACAATTCTTCTCGTTATCTGTTGTCAGCTTGGGTTAATGTTAAATGCAGCCTTACTGTTGACTTCTGACTGGAAGAATGACTTTCTCATCCTTAACTGTTTCCCTCAAACCCGAAATCACCTTCACCTCTGTTGACAGCAATATTCTGCTCCAATCTTCAAGCCGTAAGCTGACATTTCATCAACCGGAACCGGGATTAAAAACTGCTCTAGATGCTCTCAAACAGGGAATCCACACCGCCGGGCAACTTCAAACCTTAGTCCTAGAAACCGACGGCACACAAGTCCGGGAAAAGTTCGATGCTTACCTGAATCGTCTGATCGAACTGGGCTGGATCTGTCACGCCATCCCCCCCTCATCCCCTGAGCTTTCCCCCCTTGCGATCGCTATCCCCATGGTAGGGGATTATTACTTCGATTGTCCTGAAATTGATTGGGATGCGTTCGCATTTACCCTCTCTCGCTTCGCCTATCTCCATCAAGTCGAAGGGGAAATGGTATTAGAGTCTCCCCTTACCAAAGGTAAGATTAAATTTTCAGACTGGCGGGGTCCTGGGTTAGTGAGTCAGTTATCTCAAGCCCAAACCGCTGCCAGCTTGAGTCAGGAAATTCCGGGAATTACTGAAGAGATTGCCCAACAGTTTCTCAGTTTACTGTTTGCGGCCCAGATGTTGTCTGCATCCTTTGCCAGTCCTCTTGAAGAAGATGAAGAGGTTGAGAGCGAAGAAGCAACTCCACCGCTAGTGTTTTGGGAATTTCACGATTTACTGTTCCATTCCCGCAGTCGCCTCGGTAGACATAATAATCCCTTGGGTGGCATATTTCCCTATGTCGGTAAAATTGACCCCTTGCCTGGGGTGAAGCCATTGATGACCGATGTGGTGATTCCCTTGGCAAAACCCAACTTAGAGGAACTGAATCAAACTGATATGCCCTTGAGTCAGGCATTGGAAACTCGCCGTTCGATCCGGCGATATGACGAAACCCCGATCACCCTTGAACAATTGGGGCAGTTTCTCTATCGTTGCGCCAGGGTGAAAAAACTCTTCGATACAGAACGGGGAGAGGTCAGTAACCGTCCCTATCCTGGTGGGGGTGCGATTTATGAATTGGAAATTTATCCCGTGGTTAACTCTTGTCAAGGATTAGAACAGGGACTCTATCACTATCACCCCTTAGACCATGTGTTGTGTCAAGTCTCAGCATGGACCGCAGAAACGGAAGCATTAGTTCAGGATGTTTGGTTTGCCAGCGCT
The DNA here is from genome assembly GCF_010671925.1 of Moorena sp. SIOASIH. Classification (GTDB taxonomy): domain Bacteria; phylum Cyanobacteriota; class Cyanobacteriia; order Cyanobacteriales; family Coleofasciculaceae; genus Moorena. Next base: position 913,858 of record NZ_JAAHIH010000006.1, read on the forward strand.
CAACATGATCAGCCCCAGGTTGTATTCGTGATTACCGCCCGCTTCGGACGAATGTTTTGGAAATATCAATCCATGGCCTATGCAGCGATTTTAAAACACGTTGGAGTTATGTATCAAACCTTCTATCTGGTTGCCACCAGTATGAATTTAGCCCCCTGCGGTATCGGAGCAGGTAATTCTGATCTATTTCAAAAAGCCACTGGAATTGACTACTATGAAGAGTCTTCTGTAGGGGAATTTATGTTAGCTTCTGTTCCAGTCAAACCTTAATAACTATAGGGCTGGACTGTTGGGAATAGCTTGTAGGGTGGGCAAAAACAGTTTGGTTTTTTTGAGTATTCTAGATTATAGAACTTTGCCCACCCTACTATAGCCTTAGGGAAAGGCAAGAGGCAAGAGGCAAGAGGCAAGAGGTAAGAGGTAATCAAGAAGCTTTGAGGGTGGTCAAAAACAGTTTGGTTTTTTTGAGTCAGATTATAGCGTTTATCGCAGTTATGAGGTACAGTTTTATTTGAGGCTGATTCCTTTAAAACCCTCTTGAATATTGCCTTTTGCCCTCAACATTCAGCAGTCAGCGGTCAGCAGTCAGCGGTCAGCTATAATGCCTAATGCTTAAAATAAACATCGAACAGGATAATTTAATAGTTCGAGATTTGACAGAATTGAAAGTTTGGGGATTTGCCCATCTAAGCATAGGCTGATAGCTGATAGCTGATAGCTTACCTTTTGCCTTTTGCCTTTTGCCTTTTGCCTTTTGCCTTTTGCCTTTTGCCTTTTGCCTTTTGCCTTTTGCCTTTTGCCTTTTGCCTTTTGCCTTTTGCCTTTTGCCTTTTGCCTTTTGCCTTTTGC